>JBJMLS010000207.1:0-4606 GCA_045805185.1 Bacteroidia bacterium
CAACGCTTGATCGCAGGGTCCCGTAATAGGTATCCTGGTAAACCTCTTCCCATTCGAGAAATTCATTGTTGTCAATTTTCTTGCGGAATTCCTCCAGGCTCAGGTAATGATAATCCTTGCCATTTTCTTCTTTTCCACGTTTTTCACGGCTGGTTGCAGAAATTGAAAACTCAAGCTTATTGCTGAACACGGTGAGCAAATGCCGTACAATAGTAGTTTTACCGGATCCGGATGGTGCTGAAAAAATGACGAGTTTTCCCTTCGACATAAGAATGTAAAGATAAAGCCAATATTTTCAATAGAAAAATTATAATCTGCGAAGAGTTTAGGGATGGGTGAGTGAATAGATGGAAGATTTAAATTCCGGAGCCGAATTGCCCTTATGTTTGTTCCCGGGCACATCCGAACCGGGCGCTAATCACTACCTGATAAAATTTGTTTGAGACCCATAGTTTCTGATAACCCCGCACTACAATTTCCTGCTTTAATGATCAGCTTTATCCGATCTATTCCTTCGCTTTTCCTTCAGGTAAGTGCGCATAACCGGAATGGTGGTAATGATGATAAGCCCTATTACAATGTATCCTAAGTAATTTTTTGTTTGCGGATATTTGCGCCCAAGGAAAAAACCAATGCTGCAGATAGAGCCTATCCAGGCAATGGCTCCGGCGATGTTGTATATCATAAATCTTTTAAAGTCGATCCGGATCACACCGGCAAGTATGGGAGCGAAAGTGCGGATGTAAGGTAGAAATCTTCCCAGAACAAGGGTTTTGCCCCCGTACCGTTCATAAAAGCTTTGTGTAGCGACGAGGTGACGTTTTTTAAAAAACAGGCTGTCATCGCGCTTAAACAATTTGGGCCCCACTTTTTTTCCAAAGAAATAACCGGCGACGTTTCCGGCAACCGCTGCAAGACTCATTGAAGCGATCAGGACAAGAAGATTTACGTTTAACAGCTGGGGAGAAGTAGCGCAGAGTAAACCCGAAATAAAGACAAGACTGTCGCCCGGAAGAAAAAAACCGACGAGCAATCCTGTTTCGGCAAAAATAACAAAGAGAAGTAGAGGTAGGCCCAGTTTAATAATGGACTCGGGATTGGTAAGGTCCTTCAGGAATTGCCAGGTTTCGCTCATTAAGCAAATGTAACGAACAAAATCATAGCGGTGTTAACTGAGCATTCCGATAATATAGCCCGGAACAACACCCATGGCTAAAGTCAGCAGTGTCGTAATGGCGATCAGTAAAATATGGTTGGCCTCGAAAGTAACGGGCTCATGTTGAGCAGCCGGCTTAAAGTACATGGCAATGATGACTTTAAAATAGTAATAAACACCAATGGCAGAGGTAAGCACGGCAATGATCAGCAGCCATTTGAATGAGGTGGTCATCATCGCGGCAAAAACATAGTATTTTGCAAAGAACCCCGCAGTGATAGGAATACCCGCCAGAGAAAGCATGGCAATGGTCATGCAGACAGCAACAAATGGATTGCGTTTACCAAGGCCATTAAAGGATTCAAAAGTATCCTCTCCGGATTTGGTCACATTGTACAGAACGGTAAATGCCGTAATTGACCCAATGGAATAAGCGAGGGAATAATATAGAACGGCGCTTACGGACATGCTGCCGGAATTTGAAAGAATTGCCATCAACATAAATCCGGCGTGACTGATGCTGGAATAAGCAAGCATGCGCTTAACACTTATTTGTGATGCCGCTGTGATATTGGAAATAAATAGAGAGAGTGCAATGATAATCGCCAGCGTAAAATGCCAGGTTGTACCCAGGGAGCGGAAAGCGACAAGGAAAAGGATCAGGAAGGCGGTGAAAGCAGCGGTCTTTACAATGGTGCTCATGAACGCCGTTATTACTGTTGGCGAGCCCTGGTAAACATCGGGCGCCCAGAAATGGAAAGGGGCTGCGGAAACTTTAAAACACATAGCAATGAGCATCATCAATACTCCTGCGTAAAAGAACAATGGCAGGTTTCCCTGGGCCATAGCGATCTTCCCGCGCATCTCCATGATGTCGAAGGTGCCTGTAGCGCCATATACAAGCGCAATTCCAAACAATAAGAATCCTGTTGCAAAGGAGCCCATGATCAGGTATTTGAAACCGGCCTCATTTGAATTGGTATCCTGCTTTTTACTTGCGGCCAGAACATATAAGGGAATCGACATGATCTCAATGCCCAAAAACAAGGTTGTCATGTTCCGGAAAGCAGTAAGCATTAAAGCTCCGGTAATGGTAAAGAGAATAAGCGAAAAATGATCGGTAACATTCGTCTCGTTCTTAAAATAATCGTTGGCGAGGATGAACCAGAAGAAAGCAACCGCCAGAATAACACCGCTGAACGCAAGCGAAGCGTTATCGAAATGGATCATATTGTCGAATAAGCGAATGGAGGTGTTGTTGTTCCACTCCATAAAATTGAAGCAATACGCGGCAATTATACCGATCAGTACAACCGGGTATAAGATCTTTTTGAATTTGAATATTTCGGCAAGCATGGCCAAAACTCCCAATCCGCTTATTATAAAAAGTCCTTTCATATAGTTTTAAAACGTCTTATTTAAAATTTTCGATAAAAGCCCTTACTGCGGGCTCGGCAATATCATTCAATGGTTTTGGATAAACTCCGAATATTATGATCGTAAGGCAAACGATTGTCAGCACAATTTTATCTGAGGTTTCAAGCGAACCGAATGCGGTGTGGGGAGAAGTTTTTTCTCCAAGCATAATTCCCTGGTAGCTGCGCAGCATATATACGGCGCCCAGGATGACCGTTAAACCGGCGATTGCCGCCATAATACCGTTGTGTCCGAATACCCCGCTAATGAGCAGAAATTCGCCTACAAAGCCATTGGTTAAAGGTAAAGCAACAGCGCCCAGTAAAATGATCAGGAAAAGAACAGCAAACTGTCCGTTCATGCTGCGGATCCCGCCGAGCTTATCAATTTCGCGCGTACCGGTGTGACGGAACAAAATATCTGCGATCAGGAACAGGCCAACAACGTTAACGCCGTGCGCCACCATTTGAATCAGCGCACCCTGAATTCCCTGCTGGTTGAAAGAAAGGATTCCTGCTGCGATCAAACCAACGTGAGCGATGGAAGAATAAGCGATCAGTCGCTTATAATCTTTTTGAACAATGGCAATACAGGAGGCATAAAAAATTCCGATAATACTGATCCACATGGCGGTGTTCCCCCATTTTGCCAGCGCAAGCGGGACTATTGGCAGGAGCCATTTGATCAAACCAAACGTTCCCATTTTCAGCATAATGCCCGAAAGCAGCATGGTTCCCTGGGTTGGAGCGCTAACATAGGTATCGGGTTGCCAGGTATGAAAAGGGAAGACCGGCATTTTGATCGCAAAGGCGAGAAAAATGGACCAGAATATAAAGGACTGCTGGTTCTCGCTCAGGCTTCTTCCTGCGGCATAGAGATCATTGATTGCCCAGGAATGAATGCCGCTTTGCGTGCCAGTGTGCTGGTAGACAAAAACAAGCCCGATGAGCATAAAAAGCGATCCGAATAAAGTGTACACAAAAAATTTGAAGGTGATCACGCCACGGTTCTCTCCTCCCCAAAGGAGGCAAATAAAGTAGATGGGGATCAGCGCAAGCTCCCAGAATACATAGAACAGGAACCCGTCGTTCGCCGTGAAAACGCCAATCAGCGCCATTTGCATGAGCAGGATCAAACCGTAAAAACTATTCGGCTTTTCGTATTCGTTTTTATAGGAAGAGAGAATGATGAGTGGAACAAGAAAGGTAGTAAGCAGTACCAGTAATAGGCTCATGCCATCAATACTGACGGCAAATTTAATTCCCAGGGATTCAACCCAGGTACAGTTCAGTATCAGTTTTGCATCTCCTGGATTTTCCTTGAACTGAAACAGTACAACCAGGGAAAGAATGAACTCGATCACGGATAATCCGAGCGCCGCTGTACGCGAAGTGTTGCCCCTGGTAAAGAATACCAATAGGGCTGCTACCAGCGGAAAAACAATTAATAAGCCTGTTAACATAAAATTTATTCTTTTCTAAATGATCGTTGATATTGTCCCCCTCAACGAATTTTACTTTAAACCCGCGTATAAAATTACAATGATGCAAAGCACCATGGCAAAAATATACACTCCAATATTTCCCGTTTGCAGGCGGCGAACCACACTGCTTAATGATTTAACTCCTGTACCGATCCCATTTACAATTCCGTCTACGACCTGAAGATCGAAGAACTTGTAAAAGGCAGATGAAATAGCGTTAAGAGGTTTCGTAATGATGGCTTCATAAAATTCATCCACTTTGTATTTATGATAAACGAAGCGTTCGAAGCCCGCCATATTCTCTTCTTTTGCCGCTGGAAGCACATTGTTTTTCCTGTATACGTTGTAAGCTGTATAAATCGAGGCTACAGCCGCAAGCACCGCAATTCCCATCAGGGTCCATTCTGTTTCGTGCGTAAGCGTAGAAGGATTTTTTCTATAAATCACAGGAGATAAATATTCTGAGATCCAGTTGTTCATTCCCCAGAATTCCGGAAATCCCAGGATCCCGCCGATTACAGCAAGTCCGGCCAGTACCATCAAAGGAACGG
>JBJMLS010000208.1:0-7830 GCA_045805185.1 Bacteroidia bacterium
CTTCGCATAGCGCGCATTTTGGTTTGATCATGGATGATGAAGTGATCATTGATGAAGTACTGGTTACCATTTTCAAAGCTCCACATTCCTACACGGGAGAGAATACGGTTGAAATTTCCTGTCACGGCTCCCAATTCATACAGCAGCAATTGTTAATGCTGTTCACAAAGAATGGCGCAAGAATGGCCAATGCCGGGGAATTCACTTTACGCGGCTTTCTGAACGGGAAGTTCGATCTTTCCCAGGCCGAAGCTGTTGCGGACCTGATCGCCAGTAATTCCTCCGTATCGCACCAGGTGGCCATGAGCCAGATGAGGGGGGGCTTCTCCAATAAAATAAAAGTCCTGCGCGAGAACCTGATCGACTTCGCCGCTTTAATAGAACTTGAACTGGATTTCAGTGAAGAGGACGTAGAATTCGCTGACCGTACTCAATTAAAGAACCTCATCCTTTCCATACAGCGCATCATTGAACGGCTGGTGGATTCATTCGAGGTTGGAAATGTGATCAAGAATGGAATTCCCGTTGCCATTGTTGGAAAACCCAATGCAGGAAAATCTACTTTGCTGAATGTATTGCTGGAAGAGGACCGCGCCATCGTTTCCGAGATCCCGGGAACCACTCGTGATACAATAGAGGATGAGATCATCATCGACGGTGTATTGTTCCGCTTTATCGATACGGCAGGCATCCGCGAGACTACGGATGTGATCGAAACGATTGGTGTGAACAAAGCTTTTGAAGCCATCAAACATTCTTCGATCGTTATTTATCTTTTTGATACGCATGAATTGAGCAGGCAGGACCTCAAGCTGGAACTCGACAGCCTGGCCCCTTATATCGGCAAGTCGCAACTTCTGATCCTGGCAAACAAGATCGATAAGGAAGACCTCAGCTACCTGCAACAGGAATACAGCGATGTGGAAAATCTTTTATTCATCTCCGCGAAGGAACGCTTATTCATTGATGATCTTAAATCAAAACTGGTCGCTCTTTTCGATAACCGGACAGTTGACATTACCGAGACCGTTGTCACCAATGCGCGCCACGCCGATGCACTGCGCAAAGCAAATTCCTCGCTTTATAAAGTGATGGAAGGCCTGAACAATAATATTCCCGGCGATCTCCTCGCTATTGATATCCGTGAAGCGCTAAATATTCTCGGAAGCATTACGGGCGAAATATCGAACGAAAATCTTCTGGAAAATATTTTCAGTAAGTTTTGTATCGGGAAATAATTTTCGTTTCCCTTTGTATAATTCCGTTATTACTGCCTTTTTTTGACCCACCCTTTCTTTATTTAGTACTTTAATGTCCTAATATTTAAAAATGGGCCAGTACATTAATGAAGTCAGCGAAATGGATACCTTTTTCTCCGGCTTATTCGACACGCAGCCCGATGCATTAATGTGGGTCGTTCCTTCATTTGGTCCCGATAAATCAAAGTCGCCTGTCGATTTTACAGTGGCTTATTGTAACACTACTTTATGCAAGATCTTAAATGCGAATAAAGAAGACGTAATGGGCGCTTCCGTTAAAACTTCCGACCTGATCGATGAAGTATCCCGTCAGCAGGTGCTCAGCCAATGCCATGAGGTATGGAGCAGCGGAAAAAGCACGGAGTACACTTATCATAGTCCGGGATTCAATAAATATTTTAATGTCATCCGGAGCAAGGTCGGCAACGGCATCTTAAGCATTACAAGGGATAATACCCTTTTGATGAAAACAAAGCTTGAAAAAGAAACACAATCTTCCTTACTGAACCAATTGATCGCTAATTCACCTTACGGTATTTGCCTCTATGAAGCGATACGCAGCATGGATGGAAAGATCAAGGACTTCAGGCTGAAGATCTGCAACCAGAAAAGCGCAGATATTACCGCCTTCAGTATGAATGAACTTTATAAACATACGGTAAAGGAACTCATGGTGCTGCGCGGTCAAACAGATTATTTTGAAGTACTGATTAAAGTTGTTGAAACCGGCAAGCCCGCTTACCAGGAATATTATTCAAAGACAATGGCACAGTGGATCGCATTCTCCATCATAAAGTTTGAAGACGGTTACCTGTTGAATTACATCGACATTACCAAAACAAAATTACTGGAGAAACAAGCGCAACGTCAAAGCGAAATGCTGGAAGGAGTATTCGATGCTTCCGTTACCGGCCTGGTGGCATTAGAGGCAATCTATGGCTTTTCCGGGAAAGTACTCGATTTTAGATTTGTGATGTTCAATAAAGCCTGTGAAAAATACATTAGCCTGAGACCTGAAGATAAAAACAGAACCTTGCTATCGCTGTTTCCTATAGCAAAAACCAATGGTATGTTCGATCTTCAGGTGAAAGTGCTGACAAGCGGTGAATCCATAGTTACCGATTTTTATCATAAAACGGATCAGATAGCTACCCTGTTCACGATCTCCCTTGCTAAAATGGGTGAACATGGAATTGTCCAGTCATTTACAGAAGCCATTAAAAGGCCTGAGTGAGCTTCTTCACGCAGAACCCATCGGGGGATCTGATCTTATACTAAGCTGAAAATTTCTTTTAGTTGCCGGAGCTTTCTAATTTCAGGTAAGCTCCCTACTTAAAAAAGTAAGAAAACAAATTATTTGCTCCACTCTTTCCGGAATTCCGGTTCTCTTCTTTTGGATTGTTTGTACATTTGGGAATACATGATCAATCAATTGTCCTTTATTGGCAGGCTCCTGCCTTTATTTCTTTGGTTACTTCCGCTAGGTCTTTTAGCACAACAAAAAAACGACACGCTTTCTTCCGGCAACGACACCATAAGACTTCCTTTCGCCATTTCCCATGAAAAGAAACTTTCCAATGAGGACCTTTTAAATAAGAAGGAAGGATTTTATGTGACAGGCATTCCCGATCTGAGCTTTGATCCAATTAATGGTTTCGGTTATGGCGGAGAGGGCTTTTTTTATTTCAATGGGAAAAAGACCGATCCTTTTTTTGCCTATACACCCTACCGCGCAGAATTGGACATTAGCTTATTTAACACAACCAGGGACGAAAGAGAATTGAATATTAAAGCTGATATCCCTTTTGTATTCAACAGCAAATGGAGATTACGCGGCGAACTCGCTTATGAGTTCAGCCCAAATCCCCTTTATTTCGGAATAGGAGAATCCACATTGAACGGATTAAGCTATTACCCGGACAATGATACTTCCCGCGGACTTGTGACCAACGCCAGTTATGGCGATTACGAATCTTCGCTGGTGGATGACAATGAATATTACAATACTTTCAGGATAGAAGAAAGCATAATCAACCTAAGCCTTGAGCACAGTTATTTCGACGGGCGGGTTCGCCTGCTCATTGGCGGTGAGGCCGGCTGGGTAAATACTTCTTCCTTTAACGGAAATTCAAAATTGCGCGAAGATGCGGAAGCTCATAAAGCGCTGGGATTTGGGAGGAACTTCGTTACCATTAATCAATTGGGATTGATCTATGATACCAGGGATCTTGAGCCAGACCCCGGCAACGGAATATATACTGAGCTTACGAATGAGCTTTCTTTAAAAGCGCTTGGCTCTGATTTTAATTTCAATAAAACAGCCGTGCATTTTAATTTTTACAAAAAGCTTTTTCCTTCCACCTTTAAAAAACTGGTGTTTGCCGGAAGGATAGGCGGCGGATTAACAAGTGGAAATGCACCCTTTTTTGAATATGAAGACGTATGGACCTGCGATGGAAGCGTGGAAGGAATGGGCGGACCTACGACCATCAGGGGTTACAAACAATCACGCTTTATGGCGAGGTCCATGGCTTTTACCAATTACGAGCTGCGCTACCGGTTTGTACAGTTTAAAGTGCTGAAGCAGCACCTCGCTTTCAGCGCGGTTCCTTTTTTTGACGCGGGAGGAGTATGGGACAGCCCGGAAAGAATGACGAACCTGAGTAATCTTCGTTATTCAGAAGGCGCCGGCTTACGTATTGCATGGAATGTAAATACCATATTGCGTTTCGACTATGCCGTTTCAAAAGAGGATCGGCAATTTTTCTTTAGCTTTGACCATGCATTTTAACATGGCTCATGCGTAATACTACCAAACTCAAGCACATTTTATTAAAGTTCAGTCTCGCTATCGATATGGATGACGAGGGAATTTTTAAATTGACCCTTGTGGACAAAACCGACCCGGATGTCATGCATACCCTTGAAGAAAAATCGTATTCTGCTGCGATAGCCAAAGCCTATAGTGTTTTTCTGAAAGAATTAAAAAAGAAAGCCTGATCATTTCTCCAGGCACAGCCTTATTTCTTTTTGCACTTGGATCCCTGTTCTAAATCTATTTAGGTGGTTTCTGAAATCCAATAGTGCGTTTTTTTTATCCGGGGCAATTGCGCCCGAACCCATAGAAAAATTTAGCGAATAGTCATTTATGACACCCTCTTTTCCGGCCAGGTAGTAAGAAACAGACTTCCAATGTATTTACAGACATTGATTTTAGGCCGACTTCCCTTTGATCTATTTTTATACCAGTTAAATCTAAATAATAAGATCATGAGGAAAATTACAAAACTGTTCAGCCTGCTTTTTTCGTTTGGACTCTTTGTTATTCAAGGGCAAAACCTGTTGAAGGATCCCACTACTTATGATAAGAGTAAACACCTTATTAAAAGGAGCTCTGAAATTCCATTAGAAAGAATGGTAAAAGAATGCGCCTTCTTTGGTGGAGATAGCCTGAAGGGTTTTGACATTTCCTCAAACATTAAACAAAGCATAGCATCTCATTCCATCTATAGGGAACTAAAATCTGATCTGTTCAGAAAAGAAGCGGCATTTATAAAACAGAAATACAACATTGCTCAACTTCCGTTTGAAATACCTGGAAATGAAAAGATCACTTCTCCACCCAACCAGGTAATGACCGCCTGCAGCAACGTGGATTTTGAATCCGGAACCTTTGCCGGCTGGACAGGTAAAGTAGGATACAATGCTTTATCTACAAACAACATCACTGTTACCAGCACCGGGATCTCTACAGCAGGAATTGATGCCGATTACAGATCCTGCTCCTATCACACGCTAACAACAGCAGCCGGCGGAAACGATTTTTACGGAAACTTCCCGACTCATTTTCCCGGTGGCGGAACGTATTCGGTGAGACTGGGTGGTGAGAATGCCAACGTATATGATGGGGAAGATTGCAATTATCCGACAGTACCTTACCAGTGCCATTCAACTGCTCCAGCTACGACTCCAAATGCCGCCGGGGAACGCCTGGAACAAACCTTTACCGTTTCAGCAACAAATTCCTTATTTACTTTTAGCTATGCAGCCGTATTGAATGACGGAGGTCATTCCGCAGGACATCAGCCTTATTTTAAAATAGAAGTGCTGGATCCTTCCAATAATCCCATTGCCTGCTTTACACAGCGCGTTGAGCTTGTCGCAGGGGTTGTACCTCCGGGAGGAGTCCTGTCTTCCAATGGAAACTGCTGGTTCCTTCCGCATGTTTCAAACGATGATATTGTATATTATATTCCCTGGAAAACGAATTCGTATAACCTCAGCGCGTACTCGGGACAAAATGTTACTGTTCGTTTCACAGCCGCTGGTTGTACTGAGGGCGACCATTTCGGATATGCTTATTTTGATGCCTCCTGCGGGCCGGCTGAGATCACTACTTCCAACGCATCGCCCTGCAACGGACAAACCGTTACCTTAACTGCTCCTTCCACGTTTGCAGGAACTTATGCATGGAGCGGTCCGGGAATAGTTGGATCAGCAACAGGACAGACGGTCAACATCAATGCTGCTGGAACTTATAGTGTAACAGTTGGCACCGGTCCCTGTGCATACACGCTTACCTTGCCCGTTACTTACGGTTCAATGGCTGGTGTAACGGCCACACCGACTTCCGGTTCTATTTGCAGCGGTCAAACTACTACGTTGACTTCATCGGCGGCTACAAGTTATACCTGGACACCTGCTAGCAGCCTTAATAATCCGAACATTCAAAGTCCGGTGGCCACGCCAACCATTACCACAAATTATACAGTAACTGTTTCTTCAGGAGGCTGCACCGGAACTGCAACTGCTCTGGTTACGGTAAACTCCGCCCCTACTCTTACCTTAACGCCCGCCGCCTCTTCCATTTGCATTGGCAACAACACTACCATTTCTGCAAGTGGCGCAACAACGTATACCTGGACGCCTTCAGGATCACTCAGCAGTGCAAACGGATCACCCGTTACGGCCACGCCTACGATCACAACAACTTATGTTATAAACTCAACAGATGGAAACGGCTGCACCAATAGTAATTCGGTTACAATAAATGTAAACCAGCTTCCGAACATTGTACTTACCCCGACTTCTTCAACAGTGTGTAATGGCAGTACTACCAGCATCAGCGCAAGCGGGGCAAGTACCTATACCTGGACACCCTCGGCAACATTGAGCAGCGCGAACGGCACGCCTGTAACAGCTACACCAACAGGACCTGTTACCTATACAGTCAACGGAACCGATCTCAATGGCTGCCAGAACAGCAACACAGTTAGTCTCGGTATAAATCCTAATCCTTCAATACTTGTCAGTGCAGCCGCTTCTTCGGTTTGTCCGGGATCAACAACTACCTTAACCGCAGGCGGCGCGTCAACCTATACCTGGACGCCATCAGCAACACTGAGCAGTCCGAACGGTTCACCGGTTACCGCTGCGCCAAGCGGACCCGTAACTTACACTGTGACCGGCACAGATCTCAATGGCTGTCAGAATACCAATACTGTTAGTTTAACGCTGATCACACCTTCGCCCGTTTCTGCTAATGCAGCGGATCCTGTGATCTGTAACGGAAACGGCACCATGCTGTTTGCAAGCGGAGCAAGCACTTATACCTGGACTCCTTCGGGAAGTCTCGGCAATCCAAATGGATCACCGGTCTCAGCAAATCCAGCTTCCACTACTACTTATACGGTAACAGGAACCGATTCCAATGGCTGCACAGATACTTCAACCGTTATGCTGACGGTGAACCAGCCGCCCGTATTAACTGCGATCGGCGACCAGACAGTTTGTTCAGGCTCAGCAGTAAGTACAATAAGTTTTGCAACCACACCTCCGGGCGGAAATATTAACTGGACAAATTCCAATACAGGCATTGGACTGGGAGTCTCCGGTAACGGCGACATTAATTCCTATACGCCAACCGTAAGCAGCCAGCAAACAGGAACCATTACTGCAACACCGGTCGACGCAATAACTGCCTGCGCAGGCGCGCCACAAACATTTACCATTACGGTTAATCCATTACCGGTAATTGACACGAGCGCCATGAACATTACCAATGCTGCCTGCACCCAATCCAATGGATGCATCAGCGGAATTGTTGGGCAGGCTCCTGGTACCTACCAGTATTCATGGGATAATGGAACTACATGGTCGGGGAATTCCCAGAACTGCAATCAACCTGTAGGAACTTATTCGTTGCAGGTACAGGATATGACAAGCAGCTGCATTGCACAGGGCACGTATGCGATCAGTAACCTGAATCCGCCTGCAGTACCGCTTATACTCGGCGCCACTACAGTTTGTGCGGGCGACAGTATCAGTCTGAGCATTTCTTCACCGCAATCAGGGATCACCTATACCTGGACCGATGCATCAGGAACAGCAACAGGTTCGGTACATACGGTTTACACTATCGGGCCTGCCGGAACGTATACCGTTTCGGTAACGGCAAGCGACATCAATGGTTGCGTAAGCAGCGCAAGTACGAACCTTACTGTGAGCGCCGCGCCCGTATCAACGGTGAGCGGTAGCAGCCATTTTTGTGCGGGAAATAATACGGTATTAA
>JBJMLS010000209.1:0-13413 GCA_045805185.1 Bacteroidia bacterium
ATAAATCGTTACCGAATAATTCGGCCTTTAATACAGGCATTGTTTACTTCACCGATCTCTTTCAGAAAAAGAAATGGTATTTCAGGCAATTCGTGTATTATAAATTTACTTCCGGACTTATTAAAACGCCACCCGAAAGAGTGACCATAAGTTCCGGGGAGCTTTATGGCTTTAATCCCGGCTCGCTGAATGGCTCAACTAAAATGATACTCGATCTGGAAACGGTAATGTACACTCCTTACAATCTCATTGGCTTCCGTTTTGCTCCCGTACTTATGATGGGATTCGGAATGCTGCAAACGGACACTACGCCTTTATTCGAGAGTAATGTTTACCAGGGGTATTCTGCCGGAATACTTTTTAGAAATGAACACCTGCTTTCAAGCAGCTTTCAATTCTCAGTTGGATTCTATCCGAATCTGCCTGACGGGAATAAAAATTATTTCCAGATCAATCCTGTAACCAGTTTTACACTTAAAGTGCGGAGTTTTTCAATTTCAAAACCGGGGACCATCTCTTATGAATAACACCATACAACGCAATAAGAAATTGAAATGCATGTCCCTGGCTTTAATTACCCTTCTTTTAGCTCTCGGCTGCAGGTCCCGAAAAGATCTCCATAAGACTTCGGTAGGACCCTTGCTGGACACTGCCCTAATAGTTCATGCAGAAAATGCAACGGAAAAAAAAAGTGAATTTCCTGAAAAGGATACGGTGTTCCTGGTTAGCGCCATCCGCGTAATGGTACTCGATCCGCTGGGAAGGGACATTAAAGATACGGGTCGCTATAAAAGAACGCTTGTAACAACTACTGTGGACCGCTTACATTTTAAGACGAGGGAAAGAATTATCCGGAATTTTTTACTGTTCAAAGAAAAGGATACGATAAGCAGTATGGAATTAAAGGAAAGTGAAAGGCTGCTCAGGAAGAATCTCAGGATCCGTGACGCAAGGATCATTGCCACTCCCGATAGCTCCGTTGAAAATGCCAGTGAGATAACAGTGATCGTTCAGGATCTCGTTTCTCTTAATTTAGGGATCACTGATCTCAATAATCTCAGCACTTATACAATAGCCGACAGGAATTTTCTCGGCACCGGATCCATTGTTCAGGCCGGAGCGGCGTTTTATAAAAAAGAATATAACAGTGCCTCCCTGTACCTTAATTATCCTTCTCTGAAGAGATCGTATGTAAATTTATCCTTTAGCTATTCTACCGCTGATTCAAATTTCACAAAGGGCCTTCAGCTAAACAGGGATTTTTCAAGTGGGCTCTTCCGCTGGGCCGGCGGGGCTTCTTATCTGTTAAGGAACAATAACCGCTATTTCTATACAGGTACAGGCATATCCGGTGGATATAACTCCTCTGCGAAACAACTTGACCTCTGGGGCGGTCATGCTTTCCGCATAGGCGCTCAGCAAAATAACGGAGCTATTAAAAACCTTGTGCTGAATGTACGCTATGTAAATGTGCTTGAAAACATCAGTCATATTATACAAAGAGGGGATTCTGTATTTCCAATTCTCAATAAAAGCGGCAATAAATATTTGCTTGCATTTGGAATGAATAAACGAAGGTATTATAAGGACAGCTATATATTCAGGTTTGGCTATTCGGAAGATATACCTGAGGGTTACATGGCTTCACTGATGATTGGCAGTACGGTAAACATGAATTACTCCACTGGTCTATATACGGGAATTTCCGCAGGTATTGCGAATACCAACAGAGCAGGTTACTGGAACCTGAGCGGACAGTATATAAAGACTTTTTCCGCATATAAGGCAACAGCTGTTGAAACAGGCTCGATAAAATTATTCTACCTCTCACCTCTGCTGCTGAATTCCAGGTTTAAAGACAGGATCATTCTGAACGCAAGATCACAGCGGATCAGCAGCGACATTGTTTTTGACCGGCTGATCCTCAACAACGAAGATGGCTTCCTGAACATAAACAGCAGGCTGCTTTCGGGTCTTACAAAGGTTTCGCTGTTGCTTAACAATATTGTTTATACTCCTTACAAGCCCCTTGGGTTCAATGTGGGCTTCTTCGGCTATGCTGCCTTCGCCAACCTTACCAGGGTCCGCGATTTCAGCATTACAAAAAACTGGTACCAGGCTTATGGCCTGGGAATACTGCTTCGAAATGAGCATTTGCTGATCAACTCGATCCGCCTGGCTATTACGTATTATCCGTCTTTTCCGGAATCTACCTATCGGTTCAATCCCTTATGGATCTATGAGCTGCAGATACCTGATATGGCGATAAACCGTCCGGAATATGAATTGAACTGAGCAATGGGTAAAATTTTGTACATAACGGGCAATCATTTTGCATGCATCAGCTGTAAAATTCTTTATGTTGCTGAAGGAGAATTCTTTTGTAAACAGGAACATGATTTGCCTTACCAAATTGGAACGGACAGTTAAAAAAGATAAGACATGGATCCGTTTGTTAGTTGAAGACAACAAACTGATCAGATAAGCAGCCGGGACCCGTAAGTTCCGGCTTTTATTCATTTCTCCATACCTTGTTTTCCTCTTTTATTCTTATGTACAATATGAAGCCGTTCAGTACCGAAAAAACGATGGCAGTTATATAAAGATCAAATACCATAGGAACTACAAATAGCTCAGCGATAACAATAATGTAATTGGGATGCCGGAAAAACCTGTAAGGACCTTTTTTGATCGGGGAAATGTTTGGAACGCGGAGGATCTTAGTGTTCCAGTAATGACCGAGTGAAGCGATCACCCATGTTTTCAGGACCAGTAAAATAAAAAAAATGACCAGAAAAGCAGGTAGGAAATGTACGCCCTCCCTAAGGTAATATTCGCATCCGGTTGAAGCAATAAAAAGGATATGAAGCGCTACAATGTAAGGATAGTGTTCTTTGCCGTATTCTATCGCTCCCTGCGAACGCAGCCACAATTCATTTTTTCCGGAAATGACCAGTTCGGAAAGACGCTGCACAATGAGAAATAAAAAATAAAGGAGAAAGTACATCCGCTGTCATTTATGCATTGAAAAAAGCGCCATTTCACTTGAGAACCCCGGGCCAAGCGCCATTGCAAGGCCATAACCGCTCTCAAAACCTTCACGTAAGAATTTTTCAAATACGTACAGCACAGTTGCACTGGACATGTTGCCGTAATCTCTTAACACCTCTTTCGTATTAGTAAGCACTTTCTCATCTATGCTCAAAGCTTCAGTATAAGCCTCAATCACTTTTCTTCCACCCGGATGAAAGATGAAGCTTTTAATATCGCTGAGGTCAAGATTATGCTTACCCAGGAATTCAGAAATATCTCCTTTGATGTGTTCTGTGATGATGGCAGGAATATCAGGGGAAAATACAACTTTGAAGCCTGTATTCAGAAATTCCCATCCCATTACTGCTGTGGAGTCATAGTATAATCTGCTGTAACAGTCAATAAACTTTATACAGGTTTTATCAGTTCTCCTGTGCGCATCGCCTTTTACAATGCAAGCGGCTATCCCGTCGGAAAACAGGCTGGAAGCAATAAAATTACTTTTGCTAAAATCTTCCTGCATAAAGCATAAGGAGCATAATTCAACCGCTACCAGCAGTACTACGGCATTCGGATCCGCCGTAGCTGCCTGCGCCGCTTTCGCAAGTCCTGCAACTCCGCCAGCACAGCCCAGCCCGAAAACGGGTGTGCGACGGATATGCGGATTCAGTCGTAATTTATTAATGATGAGCGCATCGATGCTGGGAGTGGCGAGTCCCGTAGTAGAAATGAAAATTATATCCGTAATGGCTTCTTTTTTGATTTCCGCCTGCCGGATACAGTTCTCAGCTGCTTCCGCCGAGTAATTCAGGGCATGGATGATATACCTGTCATTTCTTTCCTTAAATGAAGCATGCTTTCCGTAATACTCCAGGGGTTCGCAAAAGTTGCGTCGTTCAATTTCTGCGTTGCTGAAAACACTTAGCATGCGGTCTATCTGGGGGAAATGCTGCTGAAAAAAATTACGGACATATTCTTTTACGTTCTCCTGTCTGATCCTGTCCGGAAGATCGGTTTTTGAAATGGCGCTGATACATGGCATAGAAAACTGGGTAAGAAAATAAAAAAGCTAATTTAGTGCGAACCGCATGGATAAGCTTACACAACACAGGATAGTATTTACAGAATTGAGAATCTTATTTCTGGCTTTTTGTTTACTTTTATAATTATAAATGAATAAGCGTTCACTCATAGTGTTACGGGGTCTTCCGGGCAGCGGAAAGTCAAGCCTTGCGGAATTACTGTCCGAAAATGGCAAGTATCCTGTTTATTCTATTGACAGTTTTTTCACTGATCCGATAAGCGGTGAATACCATTTTGATTTCAGCAGGAATCATCTCGCCTATAAAAAATGTGAAGAGGATGTGAAGAATGCGATGAGCTTATCGCTGGAAAAAATATTTGTCGACAATACGTTTACAATTGAATGGGAACTGGAGCCCTACTTTAAACTGGCGGCGCAATTTAAGTACAGGTTATTTGTGCTTACCGTTGAGAACCGTCACGGTAATAAAAATATTCACAATATTAGTGAAGAACAGCTTAAAAAAATGGCTGACAAATACAAGGTACAACTCATACCCGCGTAATTTCTCCCGCGGTTTTCACCGATCCTGTCAACTTTAGTTAAAACATGTAATGCCCCGGGATTACATGATATTACTCATGATTTGCGTTTAACCGTCATCGTACCTTTATACTAGAATTTAAAAATGAACGCCATGACACCAACAGAAGGACTTCATTACGCGCTGGGCGAAATAGCTTATGCCGTAGCACGTTCGGATGGAACAGTGCAAAGAGAAGAAAGAGAAAAATTTCAAAGTATCGTTGAGGCGGAAGTTCGCTCTAAGGATTATGACTTCGAAGTTTCTGAAATTATATTTAAAATGCTTGATAAAGAGAAGGCCAGAACAGAGCAGGCATACAAATCAGGTATGGATATGCTCAAACTGAACAGTCACTATCTGAGTCCGCATTTAAAGAATACGTTCTGCATGATACTGGAGAAAATTGCGAAAGCATATCCTCCGGTCACCCGTGACGAGCAACAAATTCTCGATAGGTTCAGGGCGGATATTGCTCCCCTTGAGGGAGATCCGGTTTACTACGGGCACGCTTAGTTAATGCGGTTTTGTTTTGTTTAGTGACACCGTATCGACCGGAGTATTTGCTCCTGAAAAAATTGAGTACCCCCATTTTGTCGGGAGTATGATGATTGATAGATTTGCCGGAGATTGATTTTAAGGGAATGTGTGTTTTGTTCCGGTAATGAAATTAAGAATTGTACTTCCCGGCAGAGTGGGCTTTTTTATAGTATGGAATTTTTAATGCCGTATTTTTTATAAAGCTCTTCCATTTTTTTATGAAAGGCTTCCACATAATATGCCGGCAGGCTATTGGCTGTAGAAAAGAATTTTTGGTACCTGGCCAGGAGTTCAGGATAATGTTTCTCAATAGCTCTTAGGATAAGCGTTTTGCTGTCCGGGGGATCGTTTCCAAACAGCGTTAAAGTTGCCGGGAAAATATACCTGGCCCCGCTTTTCTTAATTACATCAAACATCTCTTCCAGGCGGTCACCCTTATCTGAAATAAAAGGAAGAAGCGGCATCAGGCTGACGCCACTGTGGAATCCGGCCTTAACTGTTTCCGTCAGGGCTTCGATCCTTTTTAAGGGAGAAGTGGCGCCCGGTTCAAATATTCCGGCTACCTGTTCATCGATCGTGGAAAATGAAAAAGTGATCAGGGCTTTGTGCTTTAATACGGGTTGTAAGTCGCGAGGAAGTATGGAGGTTTCATTTATTTTTTGCAGCAGGTCAAGATCGCGGATCACGAGGTCCGATTTGGTGATGATGTGAACCGGGAACTTATACTTGAGGATAAGTTCGAGAAATTGACGCGTGAGCTTTTTTTCTTTTTCAAATTGAAGGTAGGGATCAGTCGCCGATGAGAGAACAATGAACCCATACTGATTTTTTTTCGCGCGGTTATACAATTGTCTTTCCAGTACTTCCGGCGCGTTTATTTTAACGGAGAGCTTCTGCTCCATGTGCGTTCCATATTTGCTTCCCCGGATATAGCAGTAAAGGCAATTGAAGGAGCAGCCGCTGTATGGATTAAGGGTGTAATCATCCAGAAACCAGGGGTCACGGCCCTTCGTTTTGTTGAGAACGGATTTAACCCGGATATCTTGAGGCATATTTGGAGGAACGGCCCAGGCCAATCTTTATTTTTGTTTTAAACCATTGCTTTATTTCCGGATCATGATCCAATTTTTTCTGATGACGCCCAATAATGTCCGGGTAAAACTTTGCCGTGGTCTTAGCGGCCCAGCCGATGCCTTTTTTGATGTGAAAATCCGTACTGTCAGAAAGCGAAAGCAGCAGGAGGAATATTTCTTCCACATGTTTTTTTTCTAATCCTTTTTTAATTGCGTAATGAGCGGCTACTCCAATACAGCGTACGATCCAGGTATTTTTATGTGAAGCCATCTTCCTGAGAACCGGCAGTGTCTTTCCAGGGGAAGTAAGCAGGGCATGTCCCATTACTCTCTCGCCAATAATATCACATACATACCATTTGTCGCCGCGGATGATATATTCCTGTGCTTTGCGCAAAGACCCGCTGAAATATTTTTCCAGCCTGTGCTGTAAGATAATACCCGTTACAACATAGCTTCCAATCTCATCAAGCGGAATGATCTTATCGGTAAGCGCCAACTGCTTCTTCTCAGGTATTGAAGACAGGATCTCGCGCGTGAAATATTCGAGTAATGGGAAACGTACCTTTTTCTTTAAGACCTGTTCATGCAATTCACCGACAAAGGCGGAATCTCCCTTCTCCAGCCAGGTTATCTCCAGCTTCTGCACTAGAGCCTGCACATCACTTTTCCGCGTTATAAGAGGCATTTATTTTAAATTTAGCGACTTCAATAATTTCAATGCGGCTTTTTTTACCACGGCTCTTTCACTTTCGGTAAAAGTTTCGGCGGTTTTTTTTATCTGTGGAACTGATGCCGGAATATATTTCGCCACGCTTGCAAAGCCGGACATTGCCTGGTGAGCGTGCCTGTCGCCCCATTTGTGAACGGCTTCCAGCAGGTAGGGGTAGGCTTTAGCAGCAGTTGCTTTACTCACTGCGGCATAAGTGGAGAGCGTTTCTATGGCCCGGTCGCGGACAATAATACTTTGATCCTTTGCGATCGCTTCTTTCAGCTCAGGCAGAATACTTTCAATTGTAGCGGGAACAAGATGGGCAATAAGCTTCATGCAATGCATGGACTCGAATCGCGCGAAAGTGTGTTTGCTTTTAAGCAAAGGGATCAGTCTCTTTGCGTATTTTGCAACAAGTTCAGGCTTTTCCTTAGCGGTTTCAGTTAGCACTTCTGCGCAATCCGCAGCCAGTTTCAGGTCATCTGAATGCAGGTGAGCCGCAATTGTCTTTAATAGTTCAGGATGCATAATGCATTTATGAGCGACTTTCCTGTTCGGTGCATCTTTTCTTGTTCCTTTCCTGGAGGATAGCTCATCCAATATATTCATGTGCTGATTTGAATAGCTGAATTTAGGAAAAATAAATGCTTTTGCTGGCGGCCTTTTCTTATTTTTACCAAAAAAACTATGGCTCTGATCAAACCTGTTAATGGCGTTATCCCGCTATTCGGAAAGGATTGCTTTATTGCGGAAAACGCAACTGTTGTAGGCGATGTGGTCATGGGAGACGAATGCAGTGTATGGTTCAATGCGGTGGTGAGAGGCGATGTAAATTCCATCCGGATGGGGAATAAGGTAAACATTCAGGATGGCGCCGTGATCCATTGCACCTATCAAAAGACCAAGACCAATTTAGGAAATAATGTTTCGGTTGGGCACAATGCTATTGTGCATGGTTGTACGGTGCATGATAATGTACTGATCGGCATGGGCGCCATCATCATGGATAATTGCGAGATAGGAAGCAATACGATCATTGCCGCAGGGGCTGTGGTACTGGAAAATACAAAAGTAGAAAGCGGATGCATTTACGCAGGAGTACCCGCTAAAAAGGTAAAGGATATCTCAGAAGAACTCATCAATGGCGAGATCAACCGGATCGCGAATAATTACATTATGTATTCGGGTTGGTTCAAGGAATAAAGTATCCGCGATAAATCTGTATCAACATTCCGCGTCTTTACAATTTACTGTTTCTGTTTCAAACGTTGCATGATGAATGTCCAGGTGCGCAAGCTCGTGTTTGGCCCTGTGCTTGATCTTTGCGATCTCTTCCTCTCCAAGGCCGGCTTCGAGGATGAGGTGGGCGGTCATCGCGTTTTTAGTTGTGCTCATTGCCCAAACATGAATGTGATGAATGTCCCGTATTTTTTTATCTTCCAGGATCTTCTCCTTTATTTTTTCCATATCTATTGACGAAGGAACAGCGTCAAGGGATAGTTTCAGGCTTTCCATAAGTAATCCCCAGGTGCTGTAAATGACCACGGCCATTATTAGTAAGCTGATCATGGGATCGATCCATTTCAGTCCGGTGTAACTGATGATCAGTCCCGCAATAACAACACCGAAAGAAACGAGTGCGTCCAGGGCTAAATGTAAATAGGCTCCTCGTGCGTTGAGATCCTTGTCCTTGTTGCGGAAAAAGAAGAAAGCGGAAACCGCATTCACAACAATTCCCACGGCAGCAACAATACTGATGATGTTTCCGCGTGTTTCTTCCGGATGTATGAAGCGCTGGACCGCTTCCCAGCCAATACTTCCTACAGCGATCAATAAGATCACCGCATTCGCTAAAGAGGCAAGTATGGTCCCTTTGTGAAAGCCGAATGTATATTTCGCAGTAGCCTTACGTTTGGCGATCTGGAAAGCGAGGAGGGACAGGCCTAATGTCGCCACGTCGCTGAGGTTGTGCCCGGCATCGGATAAAAGTGCAAGCGAATTGGTGTAAAATCCGGTGGTGAACTCAATGATGACAAAAGCGAGGTTCAGGATAATTCCGATCACAAAGGCCCTGCTCAGATCTGTTATTCTGACCTCGTGATGGTGATGTAAGTGATCCGATCCCTCTTGATGTTCCATTTAAATGCAGGTTAGTATTCCTCTTTTTTGCTCTTCCATTTTGGATTAAAACTGTATGCTCCAACGACTTTTATACCTGCAAAGATATTACTTCCTGCCTTTATGGCCTAAGATCCCCTTATTCGCCATGGAGAGAAATAAAATGTAAAGAAGAGGCAGAATGCTGAATTCAGGGAGAAGGTTTTCAAAATAAAAAAGGCCTGCGTTTCCGCAAGCCTCTCTGTTAAGTAATGGTTTTTTAATTGAACGCGTTAAATCCTGTAACGTCCATTCCTGTGATCAAGAGGTGAATATCATGAGTTCCTTCATAGGTAATTACCGATTCGAGGTTCATCATGTGACGCATGATCGGGTATTCCCCGGTAATGCCCATTCCTCCGTGGATCTGTCGCGCCTCACGTGCGATCTGCAGCGCCATGTTTACGTTATTGCGTTTGGCCATGCTGATCTGCGCAGGCGTAGCGCGGTTCTCATTCTTTAATACGCCCAGTCTCCAGGTTAATAGTTGCGCTTTGGTGATCTCGGTGATCATCTCCGCTAATTTTTTTTGTGTAAGCTGGAAAGCGCCGATGGGTTTCCCGAACTGGATGCGTTCTTTACTGTAGCGCAGAGCTGAATCGTAACAATCCATAGCCGCGCCGATCACACCCCAGGAGATCCCGTAACGTGCCGAGTTTAAACATCCAAGCGGACCTTTTAAGCCTTTTACGTTCGGAAAAATATTTTCTTTGGGAACCTTTACATTGTCGAATACCAGCTCACCTGTCGCGCTTGCCCGCAGGCTCCATTTGCCATGTGTTTCAGGCGTTGTAAATCCTTCGTAACCGCGCTCTACAATAAGTCCGCGGATATCTCCCTGCTCATCTTTGGCCCAAACAACTGCGATATCGGCAAAAGGAGAATTACTGATCCACATTTTTGCTCCGTTCAACAAATAATGATCGCCTTTGTCTTTAATATTTGTGATCATTCCGCTGGGGTTCGATCCGTGATCAGGTTCAGTCAGGCCGAAGCAGCCCATGATCTCCCCTGTAGCAAGCTTTGGTAAGTATTTTCTTTTTTGCTCTTCGCTTCCATAAGAATAGATGGGATACATTACCAGGGAGCTTTGAACAGAGGCAGTCGAACGTAAACCACTGTCGCCGCGCTCGATCTCCTGCATGATCAAGCCGTAAGAGATCTGATCCAGGCCCGCTCCGCCATACTCCTGCGGAATATAAGGCCCAAAGGCGCCGATCTCAGCAAGACCCTTGATCCAATGCTTTGGGAATTCCGCTTTTTGGGCGTAATCCTCAACCGTTGGCGTAACATCTTTCTTCACCCATGCACGGGCGGTTTCACGGATAAGCTTGTGCTCATCGGTGAGCAACTCGTCCATTAAATAGTAATCATGAGCCTGAAAATTATCTGAAGCCATATTTTTATTTTTAGCGCGACAAAGGTAATGATTTTGGCCATTTTTGCCAGTAAGGCGCAAATTTGTTAAAAACGCCGTGAAATGATCACAATTACCGGGAATATTTACATTTGTGCGGATTCATTACTAAATTAAATTATGGCAGGGATCAATAAAGTTATTTTAGTCGGGAACCTGGGGAAAGATCCTGAAATGCGTCACCTGGAAGGCGGAGTCTCGCGTGTGAATTTCAGTATGGCTACCACTGAAGTATTTAAGGATAAAACCGGGAACAGGGTGGAGCAAACGGAATGGCACAACATTGTGCTCTGGCGCAGTTTGGCCGATAGCGCGGAAAAGCTTCTGAAAAAAGGAACGCAAATATACCTGGAAGGCAAGCTGCAGACGCGGAGCTGGCAGGATAAAGAAGGGCACAAGCGGCAAACTACAGAAATTGTTGGAGAGAGTTTCCTTATCCTGAACCGGAGAGAAAGCAACACAAATGCTTCCGGCAATGGATCAAATACCAGCGGAACGGGAAATACGGGAACAGACTCGGCAACAACGGATAGCACATTAGGCGGCGACGATCTTCCTTTCTGATGTAAAGAAGCTTTTTTTAAGTATTTTTGTGCATGGCTAAACAAGCGCGCATACCTTTCTTTTTTTTTATTCTTTCCTGTATTTTCTCCCTGGTCAGCGCGGGTTGTGGAAACGATGAAGATGATGTTATCTATTCTCCAAAACCACGCGCTTATTTCAGAATAGATTTTCCCGCGAAAAAATATAAGATCTACGATAGCATTTGTCCCTTTACTTTTGAAACACCGGTATACTCCGTTGTAGAAAAAGATGCCGACAAAAATTCAGAACCCTGCTGGCTGAATATTAAGTACCCGCAGTTCAGGGCCCAGCTTCACATCAGTTATAAAACGGTGGATAAGAACCTGGCTACCTTCATTGAGCAATCCCGCGAAATGGCCATTCGTCACCAGGTAAAAGCAACCGGACTTGACCAACAGCCGATCATTCGCGATTCCGCAAAAGTTTTCGGGCTCATGTACGATATTGCCGGTAATACCGCTTCAGCGGTTCAGTTTTACCTAACGGATAGTACCCGGCATTTTCTGCGTGGTTCGCTTTATTTCAATGTTGCGACTAATATTGATTCTCAAAAAGTGGTGATCGATTTCCTTCGGGAAGATATTATCCGGCTCATACAGAGTTTCAAGTGGAAAGATGCTGCTAAGGTAAAATAGCAGTGCATTCATTTTAATGTTTCAAAAGAGCTGAAGCACCGCAATTGTATAGGTTTTTATGTTGCCCGTCCTTTCCCGAACCTAATATTGGATGAACATTGGCTTGACGAAGCATACCGGGATTTGCTAATATTGCGCAAACTGAATTGCACATGAAACCAATTCTCTTCCGGAACCTGATCGCTGAGAACGAATCTTTTCATTTGCAGGAGGACAAGCTCTCGCATTTTTACGATTTTCTTCATTATCATCCCGAGCTGCAGCTTACGCTTATCCTGAAGAGCCGGGGGTCGGCCTTTGTAGGCGATAACATCTGCAGCTTTGTGGAGGGCGACGTGTTTCTTCTCGGCCCAAATCTCCCACACGTGTTCCGCAATACCAAAAGTATTTATGAGGACGATGGCACAAGCAGTGTTCACGCTTTGTCCGTTTACTTTAAAATGGATTCATTTGGAGAGAAATTTTTTGAATTACCGGAGAATCATGCAATAAAAGATTTCCTGAGGAAAACCTCGCGGGGATTAAAATTTCAGGGCGGACTAAAGCAGGAACTGAAATACAGCATCCTTTCGCTTAATGAAAAAGAAGGCTTTGAGCGCCTGGTTCACATGCTTCAGCTGCTCAACAGGCTTTCAGGCGCAGAAAGCTTCGATTACATTTCTTCCGTGAGCTTTCAACAGGTAAAGGAAGAAACAGAAAACAAACGCATTCGCCAGGTATCGGATTTTGTAATGAAAAATTACCGGAAAGATATAAGCCTGGAAGAGGTAGCGGAAGTAGCTAATATGGGCGTAACTTCTTTTTGCAGGTTCTTCAAACAGCGTACCCGTAAAACTTTCACCCAGTTCGTAAATGAGGTGCGAATAGGACATGCCTGCAAGGAATTGATGTATACGGATTGCAACATCAGCGAAATAGCCTATCGCTGCGGCTTCAATAATATCTCCAATTTTAACCGTCAGTTCAAAGATATTACCCGTTTTACACCCACAGAGTATTCAAAAAAGGCGGGTTGATTTGCCGTTGCTGCGAAAAATGGTAATTTTACTTAATCGAAACACAGCACAACACAAGTCCCGATCCCTTGAAGTGGGTAGACAAATACGGCAATTACCTGCTGAACTTTGCTTTCCTGAGGATCAATAAGCAGGAGCTCGCGGAGGATCTTGTACAGGATACATTTTTATCTGCTCTCAAGGCTAAGGATCAATTCCGCGGAGACGCTTCGGAGAAAACCTGGCTCACCGGGATCCTGAAGAACAAGATCATTGATCATTATAAAAAAGCGTCCACCCGCTACGAAATGCGTGAAATGGATAACAGCAGGGCAGGAGCGGACTACGGTTACTTTTTCAGTGAAGAACATAATGGTCACTGGGTAGAGAAGCAGGGCCCGTCCGAATGGGGTGAGTCATCGCTTGAATCAAAAGAATTTTTTGAGATCTTTAACCAGTGCATGGCTAAACTGCCTGAAAAATGGGCCATGGCTTTCAGTATGAAAACCATCGATGAGCTGAGTTCAGAAGAGATCTGTAAGGAAATGCAATTAAGCTCGTCTAATTTTTGGGTTATTATTCACCGGGCAAAGCTACAATTGCGCGCCTGCATTGAAAAAAACTGGATAAGGAATTAATGTTCTACAACTGTAAAGAAG
>JBJMLS010000210.1:0-12079 GCA_045805185.1 Bacteroidia bacterium
ATCTGCAACAATTTCATAAGGCATAAGGCTCGCATTGCTCCACTGAGAAACAGCATATACATTCCTGGTCCATTGGACAGCGCCATAATTATCATACTTAACTGCAAAGGCATTAAGTTCGCCTTGCTTGTCTATTTTTAAAGAAGCAAAATAAATCGTATCGGTGAAAAGACCTGTTAAATAAATACCACCCTGGAAATCGAGCGTTAAAGCTGTGAACTCATCATTGCCCTTGCCTCCTGCCTTGCTCAGCCAGATCACATTTCCATCGGGATCGAGCTCTGCAACATAAATATCCTTGAGTCCTAAACTGCTGAGCGTTGTTTCTTCAAACTGTTCTGTACCGGAATAAGATCCGGCCAGGTAAATGTTCCCGGACGCATCCGATTCAATGTCTGCGATCTCACCCGGAACATTTTTTACCCAAAGGCAGGTTCCCGCGTTTGAAAACCGCGCCACATAATCACCGCTATTTAGCGCGTGGCCGCCCAGTGTCGCGGAAGAGCCCGCAGTTCCCGAAACAATAATATGACCCGTGTTGTCTCCCCAGATCTTTTTTCCTGTTGCTTTTCCCGAACCCAGTGATTGTACCGACCATTCCACTGGCTGCGCATGCATAACGGACAAGTACAAAAACAAACAGCTGATGATGTAAACCTTCTCTTTCATTCTCTTCCTTTTATTCTTCTTCAAAATTAATGTGCTTCCTTTCAGAGCATAATAAGAATTCGCTCAGGTACACAAAACACAGCCTGGGAGCCATTGTTTAGGGCCCTTAGAAAAATAATGAAATGGGAATTTTGTAATTTACGAAGAGATCTTATTTCTCCACTTTCACCGAGCGGCTCTTCACTTTAAAGTCTGCCTCTTCGGTCAGCTCGGTATAGCGGATAATTGCAAAACCCGGCTTTTTGGGATCTTTGGAGATCACATCAACTCCATCCTCCCACTGTGCGCAATAGGTACTTATGGAGGGAACCGCATTCTTCCATTCGCCGTTGCGGAACGTGTACACGAAATAGGCGCGCCAGCAGCTCGTCCACCAATCCGGTAATAAGCCGAGCTCATCAGCACCATCTTCGTTCAGGTCGCCTTCGTTAACGGGAACACCGCCAATGCACATGTCAACTTTTAAAGGAGGGATACTTTCATCGGAAAATTTAATGAAGCATTCGCAATTCCCGGTACACTCCCCGAAGTTATCCTCTGTTGATTTTGGAAATTCAGGAGCCACGAGCCAGGCATATTCTTTTTTACCGTCCCCGTTATAATCGCCTTCAACCTTTCCTTCAGAAGAACTCTTTTCGCTCTTTTTTGCGAGGTTCCTGTCGGTGATCTCGTCCCCTTCCGTTACGATGAGCCAAGCCTTCCCCGTATTCTTCAGCACAAGGTAAGAGGGGTATTCCTTCGTTTCGTTTTTGATCGTTACTTTCTTATTAAAGAAACAGGTCAGCTGTCTTGCATTGGAAGAATCGATCCTGATGCCGCTGAGTTCCTGTTTAAAATCGGGGTACTTTCCGAAGAGCTTCGCTTTCTTACGAAG
This sequence comes from Bacteroidia bacterium, assembly GCA_045805185.1. Taxonomy (GTDB): domain Bacteria; phylum Bacteroidota; class Bacteroidia; order B-17B0; family Aurantibacillaceae; genus JAHEYF01. Next base: position 1,544 of record JBJMLS010000210.1, read on the forward strand.
CACTGAAGCTTTATCGTAAAGCGTATGGTAGAAAAGAACCGAATCAGCCAGCAGGGAGGAAAATAACGCAGTGTCCTTTGTGGTATGCGCGAGGTTCCATTTCTGCACCAGTTGTTCAGGATCGGGTGAGTCCTGTTTCTTCTGTTCTCCTGCTGCACCTGTTCTTTCTTCAGTAGTTCCTGAACTGCAGGAAAAAAAGAAAGGGATCAGACAGATCAGAAAGCCGGCAATTAATTTCATACGGTATTTTTATCTAATGTAGGAAGAATTTACCCATGAGTTGATTTTTAGTCGCGAATTACTACAGCTAATACAGATCCTGGGTATCGATCAGGTCCTGCACATCCTTGTAGCCAAGGTTCTTCACCTTCTTTGGAACTGAAGGGATCTCATTCCCGGGATTGGTGTTGTTATCCCCGGGATCAACGGTTGAATTGATATCGAACACTTCGTACATGTTGCGGTTGTTGTACACTTTCTTAGCGTTCCCGAAACGCAGGGTCATTCCAATGTTTCCAAAGCCCGCCTTCCCGAGTTTCTCAATGAAAAAAGGAGTCAGGAGTCCCTTATTGTCTTTGTTATAGGAAAAAGACATCATGCTGATATAAGAATTCCCCGAACCGCCAATAGCCGCATAAAAGGAAAAATTCTTCGAAGCTTTGTAATCCACCCTGAAGCCGTGGTTAAGCTCATAACGGCCGAACTGTATGGTTTTATCGGTTCCGAAATACAAGGTGTCGGAGTTGGAAAAGGTATAAAGTCCGCCCATGGGTTTGGTGTAAAAGCTTCCCCTGAATTTTGAACCCATCGGAAAGCTCAGTGTGATATTTCTTGGGAACTGAACACTCAAATAAGTTTTATCCAGCCTTCCCACCCGAAAACCGATATAAGGCAAACGGTAGCGGTTCCCAAGCAAAAAAGTTTTGGAATAACCCAGGCGAAAGCTGAACTTATCGCTCACGATCCTGTCATAGATCAATGTACTTACCGAACGCAGCACCAGGTCCGTTCCGTGTGAAATATCCTGGGCCACAAAAGGGCTCACATCAAAGAACCAGATATTCTTATTTCCTGAATTGTAAATGCCGCGCATGCCCACTCCTCCCTTGAAAATAATATGATCGCTGATCCCGTCAAAATGAGGAGTGGCGAACATGTAATTACCGGTGAGCAGCAAATGGAAATTGGAAGTTACGGCACTGTCGTTTTTCTTTCTGTCCTTTGTGTACAATGGAATGTAAAAGCCTCCGCTGGACTGTACAAAGCTGTATGATTTCAAACGTTTATCCCAGAATTGATTTACCGGCTTATTCGAATTGAGCGCTCTTTCTCCGGTGCGGTACTGATCGAAATAAAAAGTGGGCATAAAATAATGCTTCGGCTCTTTTATTTTTCTCTTTGTACTATCAGGAGCCTGCGCGTAAGAAATCGCGAGCTGTAAAATAACACAAACACTCAGGAGAAAGCGTTTATAATTCCCGGGATTGTATAATGAAATAGATCTGTTCGTCAAAACAATTAAATTTAATGGATTAATCGGTAGCCTTTCCCTGTAATTGCTCGATCAGCTTTTTCTTGAACTCTTCTTCTGCCCGGCGCAGCTTCGCCACTTTCTTTACCGGGAGCACTTTTTTAAACTTCTCATAATATTCCCTGAAATAATCAGCTTCCTTTTGCTTCAGGTTTATTTCAGCATTCAGGTAAGCATCGGCCTCCTTATCGGTTTTAAAATCAAAATCAGTTTGTTTGTTGTATTGCTGGCGGAAGGCTTTTCTCGCGGCATCGAGCTTGTCGAGGTATTCATTGTACACCGGCCAGAACAATTGGGCCTCCTGGGTGCCGAGGTCGAGCTGCTGGGTAATGAAAGAGATCCGCAGGGCCTCTACCTTCTCTTTTTTTGCGCCGGGTTGCGCTTTTGCCACGCTCACGCTGAAGAACGCGAGAAGCAACAACACTGGAAATTTTATTTTTAGTAATGTTTTCAAGATCCGTTTTTTTTTATAATTCATCAATAATACTTGTCGCGTCAGTATTCTCAAGTACAAAATCGAGAGCTTCCTTGTCTGCTTGTTTATTGTTCTGCTTATTCAGCGAGTCGGAAAGCGCATTCACATCGATCATTTCAATGATACTTTCCTCATCCAGGTTTTTTAAATACCCGCTGTTGATGATCTCTTTCTTTTCCAGGCAGGCCATTGTTCCACAATCTCTTTTTTGACCGATGATCCTTTCATTCGCTTTGTAAAGAAAAAGTACTGTAAAGCCGATCACTAAGACCAAACCAAAAGCATAAGCCAGCCTTCGGGTAAAAACGATCTCACGGAGCCAATCGAAAACAGCGGCAGGTTTAGCTTCGTGGATCCGGTCCTTCACTTTATAAGGGAGCGCTTCAAAATAGTCATCGCTTACACTAAAGCAATTGACTTTATCCAGGGAAGAAAGTGTTGCAAATGCTTTGGTTTCTTCAAAGACTTCAATCCTGTGTTGTAATCTCTCTGCAAGGAATTCGAAATAATTATCGGGTGCAATTGCGGGGTAAGCATTTTTAAAAGCAGCAAGTCGCTCATAAACACTTAACTCAGCTTTTGCTTCAGTGCGAAGTGCCAGGTTCTCAAAATAATTATCCGGAACAGAAAAAGTATTTTGCTTTGGTACCGAGGACAATAGTTTAAATTCCGCCAGTTCTTTTTCAGCTTCCATGCGGTTGAACAATTTCGATGTAAAGGAATCGAAATAACCCTCCGGTAGCCCGAATCCTTCTTTTCCCGGCTTATTCTTGCCCGGAAAGCCTTCGTTTATATTATTTTCGTCCGACATGCTGTTGTTTGATCCTGTTTCAGCTCTAAAGTTTAATGACCCGTCAAATATTCCTCTACTTTTTTTGCCGCATGGTGATAGGAGGCTTTTAGCGCGCCAACCGAGGTTTCCAGCACTTCGCTCATCTGCTCGTATGGCATTTCATCGTAATAACGCAAATTGAACACGATCCGCTGCTTTTTGGGGCAGGGTAAGAATGGCTTTCTGCAGTTTCAGCTGGATCTCATCACCCGTAAAAAAATTATCGCTTTCCAGCGACCTGCTCAACTGGTACTCAATTGGATGTATGGAAAATGTATTTGCTCTTGACTTCTGACGCAGGAAGCTCAGGGCCTCATTGGTCGCTATCCTGTAGAGCCAGGTGAAAAGCTGTGATTCTTCCTTGAAATTATCGAGTCCTTTCCAGGTCTTGATGAACGTATTCTGTAACACATCATCGGTATCGTCGTGATCGATAATGATCTTGCGGATGTGCCAGTAAAGTCTTTTCTGGTATTTCTGAACAATGAGGGTAAATGCATAATTGCGGGAGCTCTCATCCCTGAATTGTACTAATAGTTCCTGGTCGGAATACTGCTCCATAAATCGCTTTGGCTTAGCAAATATAGGGCTTTGACTACGGAAACGGAAGAAGGTTTAATTGAGAAAGAAAAAAATTCAATCAAACTTACCTGCGTAGTTGTTAAGTTAACAAGTACAATTTTAAGGCTATTCCGGATACAACCGGGATCCTTTTTCATCTCGACGCAGGAGAGATCCGGACTACGGCGGGCCGTTATTCTATTCCGGAATCTGAAATCGAAGCATAAACATTCCCCTAATTGTAAAGTAGATGTCTCCTTCGTCGACATTTCAACTAACGATCATTAGGATTCTTCGAACAAAACATAAAAGATGCTGAGAGTAGGTATTGCGCAGAAGCGCTGTGGGTTTGTAGTCCGGCATTAATGTCATAGCAGAATCATAACTCTCCGGCCTCTGCGCCTCTGGTGTAAATTATTTTCTTTTAATAACCTTCTCCACCGCTGCCACAATGTTCTCTTTCTCCAAACCGTATTTCTTCATGAGCTGATCAGGAGTTCCGCTTTCGCCGAAGCTGTCGTTCACGCCTACGTATTCCTGCGGAGTCGGATGATTGCGCGAGAGTAATTGGGCGATACTGTCGCCTAAGCCGCCATTATACTGATGTTCTTCCGCGCTCACAATGCAACGGGTTTTCCTGACGCTGTTCAGAATGATCTCATTGTCCAGCGGCTTTATGGTATGAATGTTAATGATCTCCGCGCTGATCCCTTTTTCCGCAAGGATCTCTCCTGCTTCTATGGCCTTCCATACAAGATGGCCGGTGGCAACAATGGTAACATCGGTTCCTTCGTTCAGCATGACGCCTTTTCCTATTTCAAACTTCTGATCGGCCGGTGTAAAAACAGGAACGGAAGGTCTTCCGAAACGCAGGTAAACCGGGCCGTGATGAGCCGCAATGGCAATGGTCGCAGCTTTGGTCTGGTTATAATCACAGGGATTGATAACGGTCATGTGCGGAAGCATTTTCATCAGTCCGAGATCTTCAAGGATCTGGTGAGTTGCCCCATCTTCACCCAAAGTTAAGCCGGCGTGTGAAGCGCAGATCTTTACATTCTTCCCGCTATAGGCAATGGATTGGCGGATCTGGTCATAAACCCTTCCGGTGCTGAAATTAGCGAAGGTTCCCGTAAAAGGGATCTTACCACCGATGGTGAGTCCTGCTGCGATTCCCATCATGTTCGCTTCAGCGATCCCTACCTGGAAAAAACGCTCCGGATGCTCTTTTTGAAAAGCATCCATTTTCAATGAGCCGGTAAGGTCAGCGCATAAGGCAACCACATTCGGGTTCGTCTTTCCCAACTCGGATAGTCCCGCGCCAAATCCTGAACGGGTGTCTTTTTTTTCGGTGTAGGTGTATTTTTTCATAAGGTATTTTCTTAATTTAAATTAAAAGAACTTCACAGTGATCCCTTTCCCGGGTTCGACACTAAATTTACGCTCTATTGTATTTTCCGATTCCAATTGTGTTTTAATGCGCAGTTCCGCCCTGTAATTTCCAGGCTGAAGAAAAATGATCTCACTCTGCAATGTTTCATTCATATTGCAGACCCAGGTGAGCTTTTTCCCTTCTTCCAGGTAAATGCTCCCGTAAGCGTATTGTCCTTTGTTCAAAGTAAGTTGTCCCGCTGCAGGTATTTTTAAGGTATTGGTGTGACTCTGTTTTATCTCCACGTCCTGCAATCTTATTCTTGGAAGTGTAAGTATTTCCAGGTCGTATTTTCCTACAAGGTATTTTTCCTTCTGTCCGACTTCCTGCACATTGAGCGTGCTCATGTCATCTTTTTTCCGAACCACAGTATTAATGTTCTTATACAGGTTGAGTCCATCCACCTGCACGCTCAGGTATCCCTGGGGCACATCGATAGGAATGATGTTGTGTTTTCCTTTTTCTATGCTCACGTTTTCTTTTTCCACCGGGGGAATGGTATGCACTTTAATGCGGTAGGTCACATCCGGATCGAGTACAATGGTATCCGGGTTTCCGCGGTGATTGAGCGTGTGCAGGTAATTGTACCTTATTTTTCCTTCCTTATCGTAAAAGGTCATGGTCACATCGGTTTCATTCGGTTTCTTGAAAATGTCATTGAGGTTCACCTGTACCGTTGTCTGGCTCAGGGCCTCGATCAGCACAAGTTTCAATACGGTTTTAAAATTCGCTTCGTTGCTCACATCGTAGAATTTCCCCATGCATCCGAACACATCGGCAAACTGAACATTCAGTCCGACACCGATAACGAAGGGACGTAAAAAGATCCCTTTCTTTTGCAGCTCGGCTGAGACAGCGCAGGGATCTCCTCCGCATTCTTCGATCCCATCAGTGATCAGCACAACCACATTCTTTACATTTTCCTTTGGCGGAAAATCCGCGGCGCACTCACCCAATGAATACGCGATCGGGGTCGTTCCGGTCGGATCCAGCCTGTTGATGCGGTCCTTGATCGGCTTCACATTCTGAGCCACGGGAGCAAAAGGAACTTCCAGCTTACTGTCCTTACAATCGCGGTTAGGACGAAATGGTGTTTGATGACCGTAACAGCGAAGTGCGATCTCAAGTTTTGGAGTGGTCTTAATACTGTCGAGGAATTCACCCATCAGTTTTTTGGCGATGTCTATTTTTGTTCCGCTGTTCCATCCGCCATACATGCTGTAGGAATCGTCGAAAATGAAGAGCATGCGCGTGATCGTATTCGGATCGTATTTTTTCGCCGTGGTGGAAAAATCAATTGCTTTTTTCTCGGGACTTTGCGCGTTAAGACAATATGCAGAAAGCAATAAAGAGTAAAGAAAAAAAATTCCTGTTAGCTTATACATACTGGTTTAATTCCGGATTTTTCATTCTGCAGACTGATGATCAATAATCTCCCAAAGTTGCTTCATTCTGTGCAAGCGCTTTCGCCAGTTGCTCGTCGTTCGGCGCTACACCGTGCCACTTGTGACTTCCCATCATAAAATCGACGCCGTGCCCCATTTCCGTTTTCATCAGGATCATAACGGGTTTTCCTTTGCCGAGATACGTTTTGGCGGTGTTTAAACTTTCGATCACCTTCGCTACATCATTGCCTTGCAGGTTCTCGATCACCTCCCATCCAAAAGCTTCGAATTTTGCCTTCAGGCTTCCGAGTGAAAGCACTTCATCCGTTGAGCCGTCGATCTGCTGTCCGTTCACATCTACCGTAGCAATGTAATTATCTATTTTACGCGCGGAAGCGTACATGGCAGCTTCCCAGATCTGGCCTTCCTGCAATTCGCCGTCTCCATGCAGGGAATACACTACTGAATTATCCTTATTTAATTTTTTTGCAAGAGCGGCTCCAATAGCAACGCTCATTCCCTGACCAAGTGAACCTGATGCAATGCGAATGCCGGGTAATCCCTCATGCGTAGTAGGATGCCCCTGGAGGCGGGAATCAATTTTACGAAAGGTTGCAAGCTCCTTCACATCGAAATAACCGGCGTGTGCCAGTGTGCTGTAAAACACAGGAGAAATATGACCATTCGAGAGGAAAAAGAGATCCTCGCCAATGCCATCCATTCCTTTCCCTGCAGCCCATTTTTTAGGATCATGCTTCATCACTTCAAAATAAAGGCTCACAAAGTACTCCGTACAACCCAGCGAACCGCCCGGATGGCCTGAGTTTACTGCATGTACCATGCGGACGATGTCTCTTCGAACCTGTGAACAAACCTTCTGAAGATGAGTAATATCTGCCATAAAATAGATTTTTGAGCAAAATTAGAGTTAAAGTGAAGCCTGATTTTGATTTGTTAATAAAGACTTAGAGATGTTGAAAACTCTGTTAATTGCAAGATTTCAACATACCTTTGTACTCTTGGAGATGTTGGTATATTTGCGATTCTTTAAGCGGAGAGTTGGGAGTTGAGAGACCCTTAACTCAGCAATTCTCCAACTCACCAATTCTAAAACTGAGTTTTATGTCGTTAAAATGTGGAATAGTTGGCCTGCCGAATGTAGGAAAATCGACTTTATTCAATTGCTTGAGCAATGCGAAGGCGCAGGCTGCTAACTTTCCGTTCTGTACCATTGAACCGAACCTGGGCGTGATCACGGTTCCTGATCCAAGGCTGGAAAAGCTGGAAACACTGGTTCACCCCGAGCGTGTTGTACCTACTACTGTTGAGATCGTTGATATCGCTGGTCTTGTAAAAGGGGCCAGCAAAGGTGAAGGATTGGGAAATAAATTTCTTGCAAACATACGCGAGTGTAATGCCATACTGCACGTGCTGCGCTGCTTTGACGATGATAATGTTGTTCACGTGGATGGAAAAGTAAATCCTGTGAGCGATAAGGAAGTTATCGATTACGAATTGCAGCTGAAGGACCTGGAATCTGTTGAAGTGAAAATGAAAAAATTCGAGAAGCTCGCGAAAACAGGGAGCGATAAGGAAGCGGTAAAAACCTACGATGTACTTTCACGGATCAAAAATCACCTGGAAGCCGGTCAGTCGGCACGCTCCTGTTCCATTGCAGAAGAAGAGCTGAAATACATTTCGGATCTTCACCTGCTTACCATAAAGCCGGTGATGTATGTGTGTAATGTGGATGAAGCCTCCGTAAAGAACGGCAACAAGCACGTTGATGCGGTGAAGGAAGCGGTGAAGAATGAAAATGCAGAGCTGATCGTGATCACTGCGCAAATGGAAGCGGAGATCGCCGCCCTGGACAGTTACGAAGAAAGGCAGATGTTCCTTGCGGATATAGGATTGGAAGAAGCGGGTGTAAATAAACTGATCCGCTCTGCTTATACCCTGCTTGATCTTCAAACTTATTTCACTGCAGGTGTAAAAGAAGTGCGCGCCTGGACCATTACCAAAGGCATGAGCGCCCCGCAGGCCGCAGGTGTGATCCATACAGATTTTGAGAAAGGATTCATTAAGGCGGAAGTGATCGCCTACAACGATTTTATTACGTTAGGATCGGAAGCTGCCTGCCGCGATGCAGGAAAATTGAGAATAGAAGGCAAGGAATATATTGTAAAGGACGGAGATGTGATGCATTTCAGATTCAACGTTTAATTATTTCCGGTTCGGAAAATTTATGACTTATTTAACTCATTCATCAATCAAAGGAAAAAAGTTCAAGTCTCCTGGTAAGCCCCAAATAAAAAACATAAACCCGAAATAATAATATAAAATATTCAATGGCAAAAGGAAGTTCAAGTTACAATGAAGACAGCATTAAATCCCTCGACTGGAAAGAGCATATCCGTATGCGGCCAGGAATGTACATTGGAAAATTGGGTGATGGATCCGCGTTTGACGATGGGATCTATGTGCTGATCAAAGAAGTGATGGATAACTCTATTGACGAGTTCATGATGGGTGAAGGTAAGCGCGTCGATATTCATGTAAGAGAAGGTATTGTTTCTATCCGGGATTATGGACGCGGTATTCCACTCGGAAAATTAGTGGACGTGGTTTCAAAAATAAATACGGGTGGTAAATATGACAGCGAGGCATTTAAAAAATCTATAGGTTTAAATGGTGTAGGTACAAAAGCAGTGAATGCGCTTTCCGTCAATTTCAAGGTAACTTCATTTCGTGACGGTCAGAGTAAAACAGCCGATTTTACCCGTGGAGAACTGGTCAAAGAATCGCGTCTTGAAAAAACAACGGAACATAACGGAACTTATGTAGAGTTCAGGCCGGACGATACCATTTTCAAAAAATACCATTTCGTTCATGAGTACATCGACAGGATGATCTGGAACTACGCGTTTCTGAATACTGGTCTTACCTTGTATCTCAATGGACAAGCTTATAAATCGGACCACGGCTTAAAGGACCTCCTGGAAAAGAACATTTCCGGTGAGATCCTCTATCCTATCATTCACCTGAAGGGTGAAGATATAGAGCTGGCGATGACCCATAGCAATGAGCATTTTTCAGAAGAATATTACAGTTATGTGAACGGTCAGTATACCACGCAGGGCGGAACCCACCAGGGCGCATTCCGCGAAGCTGTCGTAAAAACGATCCGTGAATTTTACAAAAAAGATTTTGATCCTACTGATGTCCGCAAATCGATCATCGCTGCGGTTGCGGTAAAAGTGCAGGAACCCGTATTCGAATCGCAGACCAAGACCAAGCTGGGATCACAGGAAATAGCGCCGGGAGGACAATCCATGCGTTCTTTTGTAAACGATTTCATCAAGGAGCAGCTGGACAATTACCTGCACAAGAATCCTGAAACAGCGCGCGCAATCGAAGCAAAGATCATTGCCAACGAGCGTGAGCGTAAGGAGCTTTCCGGGATCCAGAAGCTGGCAAGGGAACGCGCGAAAAAATCTTCCCTGCACAATAAAAAACTGCGCGATTGCCGTGTTCACCTCGATGAGGCAAAAAACCCGCGCGCGCATGAAACCACTTTATTCATCTGCGAGGGTGACTCCGCAAGCGGTTCCATCACCAAAACACGTGATGTAAATACACAGGCGGTGTTCAGTCTTAAGGGAAAACCATTGAACTGTTTTGGACTTGGAAAGAAAGTAGTGTATGAGAACGAAGAGTTCAATCTGCTACAGGCCGCATTGAATATTGAAGACGGCCTTGATGAATTGCGGTACAACAATGTGGTTATCGCTACCGACGCAGATGTGGACGGCATGCACATTCGTTTATTGCTGCTCACTTTCTTCCTGCAATTTTTTCCAGACCTGGTAAAGAACGGTCACGTTTACATTTTGCAAACACCACTGTTCCGGGTAAGGAACAAAAAAGAAACGGCGTATTGTTACAGCGATGAAGAACGTAAAGCCGCCATTGCGAAACTGGGGCCAAAGCCGGAGATCACACGATTCAAAGGTTTGGGAGAGATCAGTCCTGACGAGTTCAAGCACTTTATCGGGAAGGACATTCGTCTTGAGCCGGTGTTGATGGATCAGCAGGCCTCGATCCAGCAATTACTGAATTATTACATGGGCAAAAATACCCAGGAGCGCCAGGAGTTTATTATTGACAACCTTCGTGTGGAGCTGGATATGGAAGAGGAGTTGGTGAAAGTTTAAGTTAATGTTTTGCCCCTCTGGGGCAATGGTCATAGTATAGAAAGAATGTGTTAATAATGTTTTGTCCCTAACGGGACAAGGTAGAATGAAGAAATAAATACATTGAGAA
>JBJMLS010000211.1:0-8628 GCA_045805185.1 Bacteroidia bacterium
AGGCTGTCTTTTTCACTGATATACATTTTATAATGGCTGAGCGCTTTTTGCCATTGCTTTTCACCACTGTACGTTTTACTAAGAAGAAAATGAAGTTCACTGGCAGACGACAGGAGCCTGCCTTCCTCGGCAAATTTTATTGCGGTTAAAAAGTACCTTTCAGCTTCAGTATATTTGTCCTGCTTCAGGTATTCCAGGCCGATATTTCCTGTATTGATACAGATCGTTTTTTTATCTCCAAGTTCTTCTGCTTTTTTCAGGGCTTTATTAAAATATTCAAGCGCTTTTTCCCTGTTTCCCATATCGGCATATACATTTCCAAGGTTACCATAGTCGGCCGCTATTGTTGTAAGATCGCCTGTCTCTTCTTTGATCTTAATGGATCTGGAATAATAATCCAGGGCTTTACCAAATTCCTTTTGTTCATCGTAAACGATACCTATGTTATTCAGATGCCTCGCTACGGAAGATCTGTTTCCGCTTTCCTCTGCCATCTTCAAAGCTTTAGTGTAATAGTCCAGCGCCTTTTGATAATCATGTAGCGCTACATAAACGATCCCTATATTGCCGAATTGCCGCTCAATAATTGCCTTTTCTTTTATGATCTCGGCAAGCTTCAGCGACCTGAGGTAATATTCCAGCCCCTTCGGGAAATCTCCCTGGTTCTTGTAAGCGTTTCCCATTCCTCCCAGCAGGTTGCTGATGCGAAAGGTGTCTTTTATGGATTCAGCTATCCTAAGCGCTGACTGATACCGTTCAAGGGCCTTACCGGGTTCACCCTGCCGGTTATGCAAAGTGCCAAGAATCACTATTGCATTGATCTGGCCCACCTGGAAATTTATTTTCTCAGCAAGTTTCGCGCTTTCTTCAGCATATTGCGCAGAGGCTTTATAGTCTCCTTCATTTTTGAGATTATCTGAGAGCTTGTTCAGTGTTTTGACTTTGTTACTGTCTTCACGAGCCGTTTTCAAAATAGCGCGAAGTGAATCATCATAGCTACTTTGAATATTACCTGAAGCGTTTTTCTGTGAATAAGCAGAATGAACAGAAATGCAGGACAGAAAGAAGAGTAGAATACAAAGCTGAATTTTCATTTTTTAAAGATAAAAAAATATAACAATTCCGCTCAGGCTCATTTGCTCAGGCTATATTCTCTTAACTCCAAACTTTTTCATTACATTTGCTTCCCTAAACTAAAAAACCTACGCTCGTAAGTAGGATACCTTATGATAAAAGTTACTCTCCCGGATGGTTCTGTGCGTGAATATGCCAAAGGAACCACCTCCCTTCAGGTTGCTCAGAGCATCAGCGAAGGATTAGCGCGAAATGTATTAGCGGCAAAAGTAAACGGTGAAGTGTGGGATGCCACGCGACCGCTGAATGCGGATTGCTCGCTTCAGTTATTGACCTGGAACGATCAGGAAGGCAAATCCACGATGTGGCACTCCTCGGCGCATCTTATGGCCGAAGCTCTGGAAGCATTATATCCCGGGGCAAAATTTGCTATCGGTCCCGCTATCGAGAACGGATTCTATTATGATGTTGATTTCGGCGATAAAGTCTTTTCACTTGATGAGCTTGAAAAGGTGGAAACAAAAATGCTGGAGCTGGCAAGAAAAAGTCATGAATACATCCGTGAAGAAGTTTCCAAGGCCGACGCGGAAAAATATTTTACTGAGAAGGGTGATCAGTATAAGCTGGAGCTGATAGAGAACCTTGCAGATGGCTCGATCACTTTCTATACGCAGGGTGGTTTTACTGATCTTTGTCGCGGTCCGCACATCCCCAATACCGGGTTTATTAAGGCGGTAAAGCTGCTTAATGTAGCGGGGGCGTATTGGCGCGGCGATGAAAAGAATAAAATGCTAACGCGAATCTATGGGATCACTTTCCCAAAGGATAAGGAACTAAAGGAATACCTGGTACTGCTTGAAGAGGCGAAGAAACGGGATCACAGGAAACTCGGGAAAGAACTTGAACTATTTACTTTTTCTGAAAAAGTAGGAATGGGTCTGCCGCTCTGGTTACCTAAAGGCACCGCGTTGCGCGATAAGCTTGAACAGTTCATGCGCAGGGCACAGCAGAAAGCAGGTTACCAGCAGGTGATCACTCCTCATATTGCCCAAAAGGAATTGTATGTGTGTTCAGGTCATTATGAGAAATACGGTAAGGATTCGTTCCAACCGATCAAAACCCCGCACGAAGGAGAAGAGTTTTTCCTGAAACCGATGAATTGTCCGCATCACTGCGAGATCTACAAGTCATCGCCAAAATCCTATAAAGATCTGCCGGTTCGCCTCGCTGAATTCGGTACTGTATATCGTTACGAACAGCATGGAGAATTGCACGGACTTACACGCGTTCGTGGCTTTACACAGGATGATGCGCACTTGTTCTGTCGACCTGACCAGGTAATGGATGAATTCTGTAAAGTAATTGACCTTGTGCTCTATGTATTTAATGCGCTTGGTTTTACAGAATATACCGCCCAGGTGTCCTTGCGTGATCCACAAAACAGGGAGAAATACATTGGAACAGACGAGAATTGGGACCTGGCTGAAAAGGCAATCATCGATGCTGCTAAGCAAAAAGGTCTGAAAACAGTTGTGGAATTAGGCGAGGCTGCGTTTTACGGCCCAAAGCTTGACTTCATGGTAAAAGATGCGATAGGCAGAAAATGGCAATTGGGAACGATCCAGGTCGATTATAACCTGCCGGAACGCTTTGAGCTGGAATATACCGGCTCTGATAATCAGAAACATCGCCCGGTAATGATCCACCGCGCCCCTTTCGGTTCTATGGAACGTTTTATCGCTGTGCTGATAGAGCATTGTGGAGGTAATTTCCCGCTCTGGTTAACACCGGACCAGGTAGTGGTTTTACCGATAAGTGAGAAGTACAATGACTACGCAAAAAAAGTTTCAGATTTGCTAAATAATTCGGATATTCGTGGCCTTGTAGACGAGCGTAACGAGAAGATTGGCAAGAAAATACGGGACAATGAGATGAAGAAGATCCCCTATATGCTGATCGTAGGAGAAAAAGAAGAAGCAGAAGGAAAAGTTGCGGTTCGCAGGCATGGAAAAGGAGATCTCGGCGTATTTACTATAGATGAATTCTCAAAGATGGTGAGTGAAGAAATAGAAAACGATTTCAAACAGAAGATGAATTAATTTTCTGATCAGGAAACACAATAAAAACAAAAAGAGGAGTGAGTTAAAATTGAAAATGATATTAAAAACGATTAGCGTTCTCAATTTGTTTCAGCTCTTCAATATTAATAATTAAAAACGGAGGTTACTATCAACAACAATTTTAAAAAGCCAGGAGGAGGCTCAGGACAAAAGCCAGCCTTTACAGGACCAAAACCAGTATTCAAGAAAACCCCAAGACCATATTTCAGGGGACCGCAGAAGAAAGAAGACGCTCACGCTATCAATGAGAAAATACGTGCAAGGCAGGTACGCGTTGTGGGTGAAGACATTGAATCGGGAGTTTATGCCATTGAAGAAGCATTAAAGATCGCAGCCGAAAAAGGTTTAGACCTGGTTGAGATCGCTCCGAATATCGATCCACCCGTTTGCAAGGTCGTCGACTATAAAAAATTCCTTTACGAACAAAAGAAGAAAGCAAAAGAGATCAAAGCAAAAGCCGCGAAGGTGGTTGTGAAAGAAATCCGCTTTGGCCCTCATACGGATGAGCATGATTTCAATTTTAAAAAGAATCATGCGATCAAGTTTTTACAGGACGGATCAAAGGTGAAAGCATTTGTGTTCTTCCGTGGTCGCGAGATCGTATTTAAAGAGCAGGGAGAGATCCTGCTATTGAAATTCGCGAGCGAGCTGGAGGAATGGGGAAAAGCAGAACAGCTGCCTCTACTGGAAGGTAAGCGTATGATGATGGTGCTTGCTCCAAGGAAAAAATAAGAATATATTTCTTCAAATAAATAAACCCGTTTCAACTGAAACGGGTTTTTGTTTGATCAAAACCGGTCTTATAAAGAGATTTTTCCCTCAAATACAAATGCAGCAGGTCCTTCAAGGTAAATATCGGTAAAGTGCTGGGCCGATTTTTTTTTGAACCTCACATTCAATTTTCCCCCAAGCGTAGTAATGGCGCAGGAATCATCAGCGCTTGCTGAACCGCTTAGAGCAGCTACCAGTGCAGCGGCTGTAACACCCGTACCGCAGGAATAGGTCTCATCCTCTACCCCGCGCTCATAAGTCCTCACGAAAAGCTCTTTTCCTGCTTTCTCAATAAAATTTACATTGGTCCCCGTATTACGGAAACGTTCATTCATTCGGATCTTCCTGCCTTCATTAAAAACATCATACGATTCAATTTCATTTACAAATTTTACATAATGAGGAGAACCGGTATTCAGAAAATAATGATCCCCGTTTTCTTCAATGGTATTTACATCCTTCATCTTTAAATTAACGAGGTTGTCACGAATCTCTGAAAAATGTTCGCCGTCAATTGCGTTAAAATGCGCCTTATTCTTTATGATCCCAAGGTGTTCGGCAAAAGCTGTAATGCACCTTCCTCCATTCCCGCACATGCTGCTTTCGTTGCCATCAGAGTTATAGTACACCATTTTAAAGTCGAAACCTTTCTGCAATTCAAGCAACATGAGCCCATCGGCCCCTATTCCGAACCTGCGGTGACAAAGAGAAGCGACCTGCTCTTTGCTTAGTTTGATTTTAGACTCACGGTTATCGATCAGGATGAAATCATTTCCTGTGCCCTGGTATTTATAAAAAATAAGCTGCATCAGAATTTTTCAAGAATGGTATTTTCCGTCACCCTTTCCATAGGTCTGAATTCAGTGGAGTAATTAAGCTTGTATACCATCGAATTATTTTTCAGGTAATAATTATCGGAAACCTTTACCAAAGCCACATCCGGCTTATCGGTAAGACCATAGACCAAAACTCTGTTTCGGCTCATCTTATATCCTTTCGAATTCAAGGGAGTCTTCCAGAACTCAACCATAAAAAAATCATTTTTCTTCGGTTCTGCTATTCCACTTGCCGTAGAAATAAGGGAATCGGTACTGCTCTTATAGATCCGGTTATTGTCGAAGTCCTTCAGGTAAATGTTTTTTACACCAACTAATTCTTCTTTTAAAACCTTAATGGTCTCATCATTCTACAATTGGAGGCTGCTGTTATCATAAGTTAGACTATTGCTGTTCTTTTGGGAAGAATCACTTTCTGTTTTGAGCTTTTGTACAGGTCTTTTTGGCGTTTTACCCTCTTTTTCTGCCACTTTGTTCGCATCCGGATCACTGATCACCTCTTCTACTACCTGGGTATTGTTTTTGTTATTGGAAAAACTGAATTTAGTGAAATAATCATCGAGCTTAAAAATGAAGAAAAGGCAGCCTATAAGCAAACCAACTGTTAAACCGAAAATGAAGATCTGTAACCTTTGACCGAGTTTGAGCATTGAAAATTTGGCAGATTTTGTCCTTCAAAGATAGGAAATTTTTGCAGGATCATGCCAGGAAAAAATCTTTTGAAATTAACCGTTTTTGTTAAGATCACCGGTATAGGTTAATTTCTGTCTTAAAAAAAGCAAGGCCGAGTTAATCAATGTTAAAACGAATTTCACCGGGTAACAATGGCAAAAATATTGCGTTATACAAACGTGTTCAAAAAAACAAAATCCAATATGAAAAAAATAGTTTCAACCCTTATCATTGCAGTAGCAGGAGGCGCCTCTGCAATCTTAACTGATAAGATCTTCATTCACAATGAAACTCCATCAGTAATCAGCGCCTCACAAGTGGCTCCGGTAAAGTACGTGGCAAATTACGGAAGCGCAGCACCTACCATTGATTTTACCCAGGCAGCCGAACAATCGGTTAATTCCGTGGTGCATATTACCACAACCATGGAGGAACAATACAGCAACCTCAATTACGATCCCTTTCACCAGTTCTTTTATGGCAGTCCAAACCAGACCCGGGTTCAGCAAGCTTCAGGTTCGGGAGTGATCATTTCGAAGGACGGTTATATCGTAACTAATAATCACGTGATTCAGAACGCTACTAAGATCAATGTTATTTTAAATGACAAGCGTTCTTATACAGCAGAAGTGATCGGAGCGGACCCGCAAACAGATCTGGGCCTGATCAGGATCAAGGAAAAGGACCTGCCTTTCCTGGCTTACGGAAATTCTGATAATGTAAAAGTGGGCGAATGGGCCCTGGCAGTTGGAAATCCTTTCAATCTTACTTCTACGGTAACAGCTGGTATTATTTCAGCCAAAGGCCGTAACATCAATATTCTGGAAAACGATCCGGCTCACGGAATGTTCCCTATCGAATCATTTATCCAGACAGATGCTGCCGTAAACCCTGGAAACAGTGGCGGTGCATTAGTAAATACTAACGGGGAACTGATCGGGATCAATGCAGCGATAGCTTCTCAAACCGGTTCATACAGCGGATATTCTTTCGCTATTCCGGTGAACATCGTTAAAAAAGTGGTTGGCGACCTGGTTGAATTCGGGACAGTGCAACGCGCCTTTATCGGCATTAGCATCCGTGACATTGACGCCAAGTTTGCCGAAGAGAAATCCATCAAGAACCTGAACGCAGTTTATGTGAACGGTCTTACCGATGGCGGCGCAGGTGAAGATGCCGGCGTAAAGATCGGTGACGTGATCACCAAGATTGAAAATAATCCTATCCGGAATGTAGCAGAGCTGCAGGAGCAGATCGGTAAATACCGTCCTGGTGATAAAGTGAATGTAAGCGTATTGCGTAATGAGAAAGAAATGATAATTCCGGTGATCCTGAAAAATAAAGATGGCAACATCGGCGTTATCAAGAAAGAAGTCCATGAAACAGCGAGCGTGAATTCACTTGGGGCAAACTTTGAAACTGTTTCTAAAGAAGATATGAAGAAATTAGGAATACAAAACGGGGTAAAGATCTCAAAGCTGGAGAATGGAAGATTAGCTTCAGCGGGGATCAAGCCCGGATTTATAATCACATCAATTGACAAGAAAAAAATAACCAGTGCGGATGATATTGAGATGAGCATTAAGGATAAAACCGGAGGGATCCTGATCGAAGGAGTTTACCCGAACGGTACCCGCGCATTCTATGGCTTTGGCTTATAGAATTCGGGTAAAAAGGTTAATAATAGTAAATTCCTGCTTAATAGACGGGAATAAGAAGTTGGTCGAAATAAAAACACAGAAACCTGAGAACCAACAATTTAGTATTAATAACTTTATTTTGAATTAACAGCAGATTAAAATACATTTGCACGCAAATTTTAGGAGGAAAATTTAATAATGAGACAATTAAAGATAACAAAATCGATCACCAACCGTGAAAGCGCTTCCCTGGATAAATATTTACAGGAAATTGGACGAGAGGAGTTGATTACAGCAGACGAAGAGGTTCAATTGGCCAAGCGCATCCGTGATGGAGATCAGCGTGCACTTGAAAAACTGACCCGTTCTAATCTTCGCTTCGTGGTATCGGTTGCAAAACAATATCAAAATCAGGGCTTAAGCCTTCCAGACCTGATCAATGAAGGAAATTTAGGCTTGATCAAAGCTGCAAAGCGCTTCGATGAGACCAGGGGATTTAAATTCATTTCTTATGCTGTTTGGTGGATCCGTCAAAGCATTTTACAGGCTTTGGCAGAGCAATCCCGTATCGTTCGTTTGCCTTTGAACCAGGTTGGTTCTTTGAATAAGATCAATAAAGCATATTCTAAACTGGAGCAGGAATTTGAGCGTGAGCCAAGCGCTGATGAGCTTGCTGCGATCCTGGACCTTCCGCACGATAAAATTGCGGATACCATGAAAGTTTCTGGTCGCCACGTTTCCATGGATGCTCCATTCGCCAATGGTGAAGAAAGCACGCTGATGGATGTACTGGTTAACCATGATTCTCCAAGGGCTGATGCTTCCCTGATGAATGAGTCATTATCACGTGAGATCGATCGCGCTTTGTCTACCTTAACGGAAAGAGAAAGAGACGTAGTGAAATTATTCTTCGGGATCGGTATCAACCATGGATTAACGCTGGAAGAGATTGGAGCAAAATTCGACCTGACCCGTGAGCGCGTTCGCCAGATCAAGGAAAAAGCGGTGCGTCGTTTACGCCACAGCTCACGCAGTAAGCTGCTTCAGCAGTATTTAGGTTAAGAACTTATCACAATATTTAATGAAAAAAACCGTCAGAATCAGGCGGTTTTTTTTATTTTTGTAGCCTCAATTTTATCATCAATTTAATATTAAATTAATATGAGCTTACAGACTTTAGACAAGGTAAACGCAGGTTACCAGGAGCAGTTGAACGATTGGATCCAGCAGGAAAGAGCTGCCATTGACCTGATCGGGGCGATAGGAAAATTATGGTTTGAAAAATCAATAGAATTGGTATTGTTCCGTAATCAATTGGTTGACCGCAGCGCCACTGAGATCATGAAGCTGCACATGTATGCAAAGGACATCGTAAAGAAGCCGATCTCAGTAAACGATACTGTAATGCTGTCAAATGAATTATTAAAGGCGGATGTTTGTCCATCTAAAATTGATATTGGAAAACTTGCTTATGAATGGATCCAGGAAGGATCCGGCTTTAAATCGGCAGGTGAC
>JBJMLS010000212.1:0-11150 GCA_045805185.1 Bacteroidia bacterium
ATTGGCGGAGCGATCCACCTGAACTCAACACAGAATTTCAATAAAGGCCTTGCACTAAGATCGGGATCCTTTTACGGCAGCTTCGGCGATCTTCAGCAAAATCTTGATCTCTGCTACAGCAAAAAACGCTTCATCACTTCTACTAAATTTTTTTACCATAAGGCTGAAAATAATTTTCCGTTTTACAACATCACGGAAGAAGGTCATCCGCTGAGAACGCAAAAACACGCGCAGTTGGCTCAATATGGCTTAATGCAGGAAAATTATTTCATCCTCAGTTCCCGGCAAAAATTAAACACTCATTTCTGGTTCCAGGACAATAACCGGAACATTCCCCCCACACTTACGCAAACAACGAACAGCTCCCGGCAAAAAGATTTCAGCTACCGCGGTACAGCCGAATGGCAGCGCACCGGAGATAGAGCGATCTGGTTTCTCCGCTCTGCACTATTCAACGACAATATTTTATACACCGATACTACTTACCGCATCAATGAACCTTCTGTTTCCACTTCCTCCATAAGCGAAGCAGAAAGCAGGATCGCGCTTTCAAAACAGCACAGGTTGAACCTGATCGTAAATAACACCTGGTACAAAGCATATACTGCAAGCTATAACATGACGCGCGAACAGGAAAGGATCGCGGTATTTGCCGCCTATCATTTCAACACGGCGAATGAACGGCTGTATATTTCAGCAAATGCCCGGCAGGAATTCATGGTAAATACAGCCATTCCGCTGACCTGGTCCCTAAGCGCCGAGGCCCGTGCACTGAAGTGGCTTTTGTTTACTGCCAATGCGAACCGTGTTTTTCGCTTGCCAACGCTGAATGACCAATTCTGGAACCCCGGGGGAAATCCGGATCTCAGGCCTGAAGAAGGCTACAGTGAAGATGCCGGCCTGAAAATTTCCATTCCCCGGAAAAATGTTTTATTTACTTCTTCCCTCAATTTATTTAACCGCAACATTACTAACTGGATCGTGTGGGTTCCTGGAATCAACGGGATCTACAGCCCGCAGAATATGCTGAGCGTCTGGAGCCGCGGAATGGAAACAAAATGGGAACTCGCATATATAAAGAACAAACTGAACATTAAATTCAACCTGAATACAAGTTATGTGGTATCTACGAACGAAAGAAAAAGCTCGCCCGGCGATGTAACTTTTCAAAAGCAGCTGATCTATACGCCGCAATACAGCGGATCAGCAAACTTAAGTGTAAAGTACGCCAGCCTTTTTGTTAATTACAACCATACTTACACTGGATACCGCTACACGCTTGCGGATAACACTGAATTTCTTGAGCCTTTCCAAACTCTGAATTTACGCTTCGGCTATACCTGTACGATCAGGAAGGTCAGCTTCAGCTTAATTGCAAAAGTCAATAACCTGCTAAACGCCCGGTACCAGGTGATCCAGAACTATGCAATGCCTTTACGAAATTACCAGGCCGGGATAATCATCAATTACAACTAAAAACAAAACCAATGAAAACAAAGATCATTTTACTTGCATTAACATCACTGCTCTTTACCATTTCCTGCAGGAAGGACAAGCCGACAGATCCTGCTTTGACCTGCGACCCCTCAGCCATGAACAGGAAAGTATTCATTACGAATGAGGGAAAATTCCTTGCCGGAAATTCATCGGTGAGCCTGTATGATGGATCAGGAGGTTGCCTGGTGGAGAATATTTACGCCTTCCGTAATTCATCAGCGCTTGGTGATGTCTGCCAGTCGCTGAATAAAATAAACGGCAATTATTATATTGTCGTGAACAACTCGCAAAAAATTGTAGTGATGGACGGAAGCAATTACATTAAGACCGCGGAGATCACTGGTTTTACTTCTCCCCGCTACATTACTCCAGTCAGCAGTACAAAAGCTTACGTGAGCGATCTTTTCGGGAACAAGCTGTCCATCATTAACCTGGGCAACAACAGTGTTTCCGGAACCATTAACTTGGCAGGATGGACAGAAGAAATGTATTACTCCAATGGGAAATTATTTGTGAGCAATAGCGGAAGCAATTACCTGTACGTGATCGACCCAACTACGAATGCAGTGGCTGATAGTATTCCCGTCGGCACAAATTCCAACTCCATTCGCGAAGATAAGAATGGAAAGCTCTGGGTGCTCTGCGGTGGAAGCAGCTGGGGAACACTTGCAACCGGCGCGCTCACAAGGATCAACCCGGCAACTAATTCGGTTGAGCTCAGCATTCCTTTTGCCTCCGCTTACGACAGTCCCTCAAAATTAAACATCAACGGATCAAAAGATACGCTTTATTATATTTCAAACGGGATCCAGCGTTTGGCAATAACGGATAATGCTTTACCTGCAAATACATTTATTCCTGCAGGAAATGCAAGCTTATATGGACTTGGAGTGGACCCTGTTGATGGAACGATCTACATTGGCGACGCTAAAGATTACAATCAGAAAGGCCAGGCGATCCGTTATACGCGCAATGGAACATTGATCGATAAGCTTACGGTAGGAATCGCGCCCAATGGCTTTTACTTTTATTGATATTTTAGCGCGGATCGTGAGAAAAAATAATTCTTATCTTTAGTTTTATGATCCGCGCTTATACTCCGGCAGACAAACCCGCACTCATTGAGATCTTCAATTCGAACGTTCCAAAATACTTCGCCCCGGAAGAGCAGGATGACCTTCATGCCTGTGTCGCCGAAACCGGGGTCAGCTATTTTGTTCTCGAAAAAAAAGGAAAGGTTGTAGGCAGCGGCGGTATCGTGGTGAATGAGGATGATACTGTGTCCATCTGCTGGGGAATGATTCACAACTCCTACCACAAAACAGGTCTGGGAAAACAACTACTGGAATTCCGGCTTCAAAAACTGAAAGAGCTTTATCCGGGGAAAGATGTGATCGTTAATACCAGTCAGGCAACGGAACTGTTCTTTACCAAATACGGCTTCAAAACCATTTATACGGAAAACGACTATTGGTCAAAAGGCTTACATTTGTATCAAATGCTAAGACCCGCTGATGTCAGTTGAATACACCAACAATCCCGAGCTTAGGAATTATTATCCCGAAGGCTTTAAGGGAACTCCTATAGACAAACAGGGCCGCTTCCTGAACCTGGATGGTCCAATGGAACTTGGATTGAAACAGGTATTGAAATGGAAACTGGGAGGAAATCCTCATAAAGACGAAAAAAAGAAAGATCATTGGAGGGCCACCGTCATTCACGATCCTTCCTTTCTTACTAAAAAAAACGACAGCCTTACCTGGCTCGGCCATGCTTCTTTTTTTATCCGGCTCGGAGGGATTCAGGTCCTGATCGATCCCATATTTTACGGCTTGCCAATGGTTCCGCGCATGTCGGAATTCCCTGTCGATCCGGTCCTTTTTAAAAATATTGATTACCTGCTGATCTCCCACAATCACCGCGACCATTGCGACCAAAAAAGCATCAGGCTGCTTGCGAAGAATAATCCCAACATGAAAGTATTAACAGGATTAAAAATGGATGTGCTGCTTAAAAAATGGCTGAGGGGCCAGGAGATACAGGCAGCAGGCTGGTATCAGCAATACAAAACGCCAGGAGAGCTCAACATTTTTTACCTGCCCTCCAAACACTGGAGCAAACGCTTGTTAAGGGATACGAATGAATGCCTGTGGGGGGCGTTTGCTATTCAGCATAAAGCGAAAACAATTTATTTCAGCGGAGATACAGGTTATGCTGACCATTTTAAAGCGCTTCCTGAATTGTTTCCCGGACTGGATGTTTGCATAATCGGCTGTGGCGCTTATTCCCCGCGCTGGTTCATGCGCTCAAATCACATTGCGCCTGATGATGCCGTTAAAGCATTTCATGAGACCGGGGCAGAATTGATGATCCCCATGCATTACGGTTGTTTTGACCTGAGTGACGAGCCTGCAGGAGAACCGGTACGCATCTTGAAACAAATAACTGAGGAGGAACAGCTGCAGGAGCGCTTAAAGATCCTTTCCATCGGAGAAGAATTCCATTTATGAACCTTTTTGTAATAGGCGACATACACGGCTGTTTTAAAACATTTAAAACCCTGCTCGACCAGTGGGACAAGAGCAGTGAACTCCTCATTCAGCTGGGTGATCTTATTGACAGGGGAAATTCTTCACCACAAACCGTAAAGCTTGCCCGGGAACTTCAAAGCAAATACAGCAATACCGTTTTTTTAAAAGGAAATCATGAAATACTTGCCATACAAAATTACAACAATACCAAAAGTAAATGGTACGACATGTATGGAAAAAAAGTGATGTGGCAATACCAGCTCGAGGAACGGGATTTTGAAAAAGATGTTCAATGGTTCGGCACATTGCCTCTTTATTGGGAAAATGAACATGTTTTTATCAGCCACGCAGGCGTGAGCAATTCGGAGAACTGGAAAGATGAAAACGATCCCAAAGGCATTTTGTGGAACCGCACTCCCCTGAAGAATATAGGTAAATTACAGGTTATCGGCCATACGCCGCAAAAAAAGGGGCCGGTCTATGATCCGCTGAGTAATCATTGGAATATCGATAGCGGCGCTTATCTTGGCAAAAAGCTTAGCGGGATAAAGCTAAAACCAGGCGGCGAACTGATTGAAGTAATTTCTGTTCCAACTTTGCGCGCTGATCTCGAATAATAAAAATAATGCGCGCATTAAAATAATGGCACTTTATTTTCAGAGAGGGATTCTACAATTATTGATCATGAAACACCTCATCTGCTTCCTTACAGGTTTTTTGTTCTACGGCTGCTCTTACAAAATGTACGATAACGATTTTAAAGACTTTAATGAGCTGAGCGCTTTCGTTAAGGAAGACTTCAGGAAAAACCTGAGAGCGAGCGATTCACTTGGCGCTTTCAGGGACACTACTTTTCATGATACGGTCAGGAAGGTAACAATTATCCGCTTTTTTCCAAAGGAGCCCTGTTACGGTGGAGAAGCGGAATACGTCATTGATAAGGAAAGACTGAGAATAGTAAATGTTACAAACGGAAGGTAATTCCGTTCGTAGCTCAGCCAATGAACCCGTTATTTACATGAGAGCCGTCGCAATAAGGCTTGTTCGCGGAAGCGCCGCAGCGGCAAAAGGCGGTAACCTTATTTTTCCTGATCTTATTCCCATTCGCATCCTTTATTGCAATATTCCCATACACCAGCAAAGGTCCTCCCGGCGACACTTCTATAATGCTTTCCGCAGCTATTGTTTGCTCTTCCTTCAGCTCGTCATTATTCCGGTAATAGCTTAGAGCCCCAGAAGGACATTTATTTACCTGCTCAATGATCTTTTCCGTAGCAGCGCCATTCGCGTTTATCCATGGACGCTTAACAGGATCAAACACCCCGCGGAGGTTTTTCCAGCACAGCTTTGAGTGAATGCAATTAGCCGGTTGCCACACAATAGTGATCTCCCCATTGGAATATTTTTTTATTTCTTCACTCATCACATCATGACTTGTACTGCAAAGTAAAGAATTTTTACCTGCACAAAAAAACCGCGGATCGGCCACGGTTCTTTTAATTATTCAGGTAATCTGCCATGAAACGCGATCTCCTTCACTTCCTTTCTCGTTCGCTGGGCGAGCTCCCTCGATCTGAAAGGCTCTTCCAATGTATGAGGTGAACCGGCATAACCGAGAGCAACTATTGAAGCTACTTCCATGTTTTCGGGAACGGCAAAGATCTTCCGTACCTTATGCATGTCGAAACCGCCCATGATGTGTCCGTAAATACCCATGGAAATTCCCTGCAGCAAAAGAGAAGCGGTAGCGGCCCCGGAATCATGGAGCGCGTGACGGTTAACCGGATTTCCTTCCTGGTCGAAATTCTTTTTGGCGAGCACCAGCAACAATACGGATGCATTCTTTGCCCAGGATTGATTCCCTGGCATTAAGGCGCCGATAGCTTCCTCAAAAATACGCTCACCATTAAACATATATACAAATCGCCAGGGCTGACCGTTCATACTGCTTGGGGCCCATGAGGCCGCTTCAATGAGTGTATGAAGTTCTTCCTGTGTGAGCTGCTTATCGCTGAATGCCCTTATGCTCCAGCGCTTACGTATGAGCTCATGCAGGCTTCCCGCAGGGGCTTCTTTTTGTGCTGCGCTCATGCTTGTTTTATCAGCTGAACTTCACCATGGATCTTCACTTCGTCGCTTAACAACATTCCGCCGGTTTCAAGAGGCGCGTTCCAGGTCAAACCGAAATCTTTGCGGTTGATCTTTCCCCTGATCTCGAATCCAGCTTTGGTTTGTCCATACGGATCTTTCGCGATCCCGCTGAACTCCGCCTCAAAGGTGATGGGTTTGGTAACATCTTTTATCGTCATGTCGCCATGTACATAATACTTGCCATCACCCACCGGTTCTGTTTTTGAAGAAGTGAATTTCAGCTTGGGGTATTTCTCCGACTCAAAAAAATCACCTGTCCTCAAGTGACCGTCGCGCTGTTCATTTGCAGTATCAATAGAGTTTACATCTGCTTCAAACTGGATCGAAGCGTTCTTAAAATCGTCTTCCTGTTCTGTTTCAACGGTCCCGCTGTATTTCTTGAAGCTTCCGTTAACATTAGAGATCATAAGATGCTTTATTTTAAAGCCGATCTCGCTGTGCGCAGGGTCTATTGCCCATTTTGTTTTTGTCATGTTATTTTATTTTTATTGTTTAATGTGTAAGTGTCCCGAACTTCCCGGATTGATAATCTGCATAGGCTTTGTGGATCTCATCCATTGAATTCATTACAAAAGGGCCGTAGGCCACAACGGGCTCATTTATCGGTGCAGCGTTTAAGATCAGCAGGCGCGAATCGGTAAGCGCGGCAAGATGGATCTTCCCTTTGGTTTCACTGAAAGTGATCATGTGAAATTTTTCCACGGGCTTCTCTTTATTGATCTCAACAGTTCCATTTAAAATGTATATCAGGGTTTCCTGCCCTTCCGGGAAACTCAATTCTACTTCAGTTCCCTGCTCCATATCACCCATGATCGCGATCATATCGGTGAAAGTCGAGGCCGGCCCTTTTTTTCCGTTGAATTCACCAGCTACGAGCCTGAGCTTATCCTTTGCGTCATCAAATACTTTGGGCATGTCCGCCGCTTTGATGTCCTGGTATTTAGGCTCCACCATTTTATCTTTTGCAGGAACATTGATCCAGAGTTGGATCAGTTCAAGCGTTCCTCCTTTCTTCAGGAATTCAGGCGAAGGTCCTTCGCTGTGAAGGATCCCGCTTCCCGCGGTCATCCACTGCACATCACCGTCGCCAATCGAACCTTCGTTCCCCATCGAATCCCGGTGGAATATTCCTCCCTCAAATACAAAAGTTACAGGTTCGAACCCACGGTGCGGATGAGGCCCGAGGCGCGGCGGCTCGCTGTTGGCCTCATAATTTCTTGGGGCCGCATGGTGCAGCAATACAAAAGGACCTACCTGTTCTATACCTTCTTCAGGTAAAGGCTGCCTTACCCGCATTGGCCCCATTGGGTGCTCATTCGCGTAGACAATTTGTTTTATCGGATTAAACTCTGGCATTTTTTCAGACTCTTTAATTATTTATCAGTGCATAGGAACTTCCATGATCAACAGTTCGGTTCCGCCGCTGGTACTAATTGAAAACTTTTCAGTTCCTGTCACTCCCATTCCATCACGCTTTTCGAGATTCTGTCCGTTCACTTCCGCTTCGCCTTCCAGCACAAAAAAATACACCCCGTTATTCTGATCTTTCTTTTCAAACTCCAGCTTTTTTCCTGCGTCAAGGCTGCTCATATAAAACCAGGCATTTTGATTGATCCATACGCCATCATCATCCGGGTTGGGAGAAATCACCTGTTGAATTCTATTTTTCCGGTCTGCAAAATTCAGGCTCATCTGATCATAACGCGGACTTACATTCTTTTTCGCCGGCATCACCCAGATCTGCAGGAACTTTACTTCCTTATCCTTATTCTTGTTGTATTCGCTGTGATATACTCCTGTCCCCGCGCTCATCACCTGTATATCACCCTGCTTGATTACAGTTGTATTACCCATGCTGTCTTTATGTTCAAGATCACCGGATAAAGGAATAGAAATGATCTCCATATTTTCGTGCGGGTGAGTGCCAAAACCCATGCCCGGGGCAACAGTATCATCATTCAGCACTCTTAATACGCCAAAATGCATTCGCTCCGGATCATGATAAGACGCGAAACTGAAGGTGTGATAAGAATTCAGCCAGCCGTGATCGGCATGACCTCTCGTATTTGCTTTGTGCAGAATTATATTACTCATGTGATATTTATTTGATATTACAATATTTGTTTGAACAATAATTAAACCAAATTTTTTATCCGCGTATCTTGTCCAGCAGGTCTGACAGAAGTTCCGCTTCCTTGTCAGATAGTTTTATTTTTTTGGCCTGCTTCTTCATTCCAGGATCGATGTGCCTGAGCAGGTCGAGTCCGGTCTTCGTGATCCTGATCAATACCTGCCTCCTGTTAAACTCATTGTACTGGCGCTCGATGAGTCCTTTCTTCACCAGGCGATCGCACAACCGTGTAAGGTCAGGGTTTTTGTCCAGCATTACCTCCTTGATATCGCCGGCACAGATCGAGTTTGGATAACGTCCCCTGAGGATCCGTAATACATTATACTGCTGCTCGGTAATTTCATATTGCTCAAAGAAAGCGGTCCAGAGGTTACTGAGCCAATTGTACGTATAAATTACATTCACCATCGCCTTATGCACAGGCGAGTCAAATTTTTTCTGCTTTATGGCCTCATCTATTTTCACACTACAAATATAGCAATTTATTCGTTTAAACAAATTATTTGTTGATTTAGCTGAAATTTTACACAAATCATTTACACTTTAAGATCCTCCATAAGGATCATGAACCTTCAATGATGAGGTAGTTATTTCAGTTCTGCAAGCCATTAGAGGTCCTAATAATATAAAACACAAGCCTGAGGCAAATCGTTTACAGAACGGGTAAATAATCCTCCCTTAGTCTAATTGCTGCTCCCCAACAAATAGAATAACCTTTGACAGGAATCTGCGTATTACTAATGAGGATGACGCATTCAGGTTGTTCCTGATTTGTACATCGGCTCCGCTCCGGGTAATCCGCATAAGCCCGGTCGTTTATTAAGATGTTCGTGCGTTTTAAGGGGGTTCCGCTACTTCCTTTCACGAACAGCAGTAGTATACTGTATTTCGCAAATTTTAAAATTGTACGGGTGAATCCGATCCTGGCACTGTTAGCCATGCAGGAAATTTCACCGAAACAATAATCCCGTGAAGTGAATTGTGTAATATAATCCGTTGAATTAAATTTATTTTTACTCATTTCATACAAGGAAAAAAAACGAGGAATAGTGCGGTTGCACAATGAAATAATTATTAACCTGTCTCCTGCAAAAGAGATCAAGCAAAAGAACCACTATTATGAATGGCTTAACAAGACTTCAGGAAATTAATATTTTACTGGTTGAGGATAATCCCGGCGATATCCGCCTGACCAAGGAAGTATTGAAAGAGGGAAAGATCCGCAACAACCTGAGTGTAGTAATGGATGGCGAAGAGGCCATTTATTTTCTTAAGAAAACCGGGAAATACCAGGATTCGATCACTCCGGATATTATTCTGCTGGATCTCAATCTACCAAAAAAAGACGGTCGTGAGGTCCTGGCAGAGATCAAAGCAGATCCGCTACTGATGATGATCCCGGTGATCATATTTACAACCTCATCAGCCGAACAGGACATACTGAATACCTATTCCAACCACGCGAATTGCTACATTACAAAACCCGT
Source organism: Bacteroidia bacterium (assembly GCA_045805185.1). Taxonomy (GTDB): domain Bacteria; phylum Bacteroidota; class Bacteroidia; order B-17B0; family Aurantibacillaceae; genus JAHEYF01. Next base: position 9,798 of record JBJMLS010000212.1, read on the forward strand.
CGACTTTACACAGTTCATCAGCGTGATCAAATCAATTGAAAATTTCTGGCTCACTATTGTTAAGTTGCCTAAGACGGATACCTAAGAAGCAAACTATGGAAGAATTAAGAAAATTTGCCGCTTACATCAGGAAGAGCCACCTGCACGAATATGTAAGGGAGAGCCTGCGCCTGCTTGATACAATAGATATCCCGCTCATGCGCTACTTCAGGCACCTGAGCCAGCAACAGCTCTTCGACATGTCGGTGGTCAGCTCAGACAAATTCCTTTCTTCGCTTGAGAATGATACGGCGCTGGAAGAAGCAAGAAAGAATCTGAGGCAATGGGAAGACGATAAGCTGGAAGGCATCGGGAAAACGAGCATTGTACCTACTGACCTGATCCTCATTTATACCTTACAAAAAAAAGCGCTCTTAAAATTTCTTTCCCGGTTCACCAGTGACATAAACCAGGCAGAAAAAATACTGCAGGAAACAGAAGACTACTTTTCCAGGGTACAGAACGAGGCGATGCTGGTACTGCAAAAAATTCAACGCGAAACAGAAGAGGCATTAAAAGAGAGCGAAGATATGTTCAGCCTGATGGTGAACAGCGTGAAAGATTATTCCATCTTCCTTCTTAGTCCGGAAGGAAATGTGGTAAGCTGGAACGAGGGAGCGGAAAGCATTAAGGGATATAAGGCGAGCGAAATAATCGGAAAGCACATGTCCGTTTTTTATACTGCAGAAGATAAGCTGCAAGGCATGCCCGAGCATAACCTAAGGGTGGCCAAAGAAAAAGGCTATTATGAAACGGAAGGCTGGCGGCTTAGAAAAGACGGAAGCCGGTTCATGGCAGATGTGGTATTTACTACTTTATACGATTCAAAAAAACAGCTGAAGGGTTATGCCAAGATCACCAGAGATATAACCCAGGCAAAAAATGCGGAAGATCAGCTGAGAAGATCGAACGAGCGCTTCATGAAGATCTTTAGCCTGAATCCTATTCCTACCTACATTGCGAATTCTAAAACCAGGAAATTCCTCTATGCGAACGAGGCATTTGAGAGGCTGTTCCAGATAAAGAACGAGGACCTTATTGGAAAAACCGCCATTGAACTGCAGATCATGACCCCGGAGACCCGTGAAGGAGTATTGAAGCATTTAGAAGAAAACAAAGGAAACGCGCGAAACCTGGAATTGCAGTTAAGGACCGGCAACGGCGAATTAAAAGACATATTGGTTTCTTCTGACACAATTGAAATAGATCATGAAGAATGTTTTGTCGCTGCGCTGATCGATATCACGATCAGGAGAAAAATGGAAAAAGAACTGGTAAAGAGAACAGAAGAACTGGCCCGTTCAAATACCGAGC
>JBJMLS010000213.1:0-4365 GCA_045805185.1 Bacteroidia bacterium
GAAATAATAAACAGTTTTCTCAGTGAAGTTGTATTTGTCCATTGTAAAGCTGCATGTCAGGTAAATCGAAGCTTTATCAAAGCTGTTTAGTGTTTCTGCGGGGATAGAATAGCAAACGGAACTGGAACCCGCTTCTGCAATAACAGGGGTTTGTTGCGACCAGAGTATTTTACCGTGGAAATCACAGAGCTTCATTTCCACATTTCCTTTCAGGGGAACTATTTCATCGGAGACCAGGTAAACATTGTAGTTGTTCTGTTCCCCGTGAACAGAAAGAAGAACATTTTTGTAGGAGCGTTTGGCCTGGTAAAAAGTGGCCTTACGGTTTCCGTAATGATCGATCGCGCTCCAGGAAGCGGCGGGCCAACAATCGTTCAGCTGCCAGAAGAGCGTTCCCATGCAATAGGGTCTTGCGCGGCGCTGTGCTTCGATCGCGGTTCTCATTCCCTCCGCCTGCAGTAATTGTGAAATGTAAATATAATCTTCAAATGCGGTTGGAATAACATAATCGCGTTTCATGTATTCATCAATGATCGCGAAACCTTCTTTGTGCTTTTGATGTTGCTGTACACAGGGAGAAACCAGGCTCAGGGAATCTCCGCAGATTTTCTTATAGGTAAAAACAGACGGTAAGGATTGAAAGCCATATTCACTTACAAAACGCCCCACTTTTTTTTCATAAGCTTCAAAAGGTTCTTTACCCCACCACACACCCCAGTAATGTGAATCGCCTTCGAGCAGGCTTTCCTTATGTCCCCATCCAAGAAAAGGGGAGGAAGGCCAGTAGGCCCGGCCGGGATCGAGTTCTTTTAAGACAGAAGGAATTACTTTATGAAAAAGATGTGTATAGTCTTTTTCTATCTTGGTAGAGTCAGACTTGGAATAGTTGAGTTGCTTTTGCCACCCCCAGTTCTTCCATCCTTCATCGGACTCGTTGTTACCGCACCATAGCGCAATGGATGGGTGAGATTGAAGACGCAAAACCTGTTCAGTGATCTCCTCTCTTACATTTTTTACAAAGGCAGAATCACCCGGGTACATGGCACAGGCGAACATGAGATCCTGCCACACGAGTAATCCATATTCGTCGCAGCTGTTGTAAAACTCATCGTTTTCATAAATGCCGCCGCCCCACACGCGCAACATATTGAAGTGCGCTTGTGTAATCTGGTACAGCGGAAGTGGCTGCGCTGATGGAACATAATTCGCGCCTTTAATAAAGAGCGGTTTACCGTTGAGCTTAAAGTAGAAACTCTTTCCAAACACATCTTTCTCCTGTACCAGTTCCAATGTGTGGAAACCAATAGAAATGGTTCGCGAGTCAAGACTTTGATCATTCTTTGTGAGGTAGACGCCAGCCTGATAGAGGTTTGGATCGCCCATGCCATTGCACCACCAGAGCTTTGGCTTGTCGAGGTAAACCGGAATTTCAACGCTGTTCTTTCCCTTTTTTAGCCGGAAGGGAAACTTTTTTTTGGAAAAAAATTCCTGGTTGAGGAACACATCGTAATTACCTGCCTTCGTACAAAGGATCTCGAGCTTAAACGTACCGGAGGCTTTCGCGCTGTCCGCGCTCTGCTGAATAAAGCGGACAGCTTCCAGTCGTGCATCGTTCCAGAAATGAAGAGAGACAGGTTTGCGGATCCCGCCAGCAGGTAATTTGGGCGCGAAGTCCCAGCCGTAAGAATACTGCGCTTTTCGTGTAAAGACGCGTTCCCCTTCCGGAAGTGTATAATTCAGTTTTGAAGCCGCCTGCTTTTCTTGTATTGAATTTGGATGAAATACAATGCGGATGCTATTCTTTTCCTGGCGGATCAGTTTTTTGATATCTGCTCTCCAGGTGCGGAACATATTATTGGTTTCCATTACCAGGCTGTCGTTGAAGTAAACGCTGGCGTAAGTGTCCAGCCCTTCACATACCAGGTCTGCGTTTGTGTACTGCAGGGAATACTCTTTCGCGCTCAGGTTGACCTTGCAAACGTATTCCCATTCTTTCTCCTGTACCCATTGCACTTCTTTTTCGTTTGTGCCAACGAAGGGATCAGGGATGAGCTTGTTGGAAAGCAGATCTGAGTATATACTTCCCGGAACTGAAGGTGTATACCAGTTTGAATCACCTGCTTGATGAAAGCTCCACTCATCGGGATAATCCAGAAGTGGTCCGGGTTGCGCCGGAAGCCGCAGGAACAGCATAAGGCAAAACAGGATATGGAATAGCTTCCTGTTCATGACTGCAAAGCGATCTTTATTTTTTTTATTTCTTCTCCGTCTGCGATCTCTGCATTTCCGGTTATCGCGGCTGAATGGAACTCAGTCGCTCCTGTTTGCAGGAGTTGTTTAATGTTAGCTGATCTTATTCCGCCTCCTGGCATGACAATAATGCGGTTCGCTGAAAGAGAAATAAGCCGGCTAAATTCACTATAATGGTCGACAGCTTTTCCTTTTCCCCCGGAAGTAAGCACGCGTTTGAATCCGCAGCTGATCAGCGTTTCCAATGCTGCCGGTTTGTTTTCGAGCTCATCAAAGGCCCGGTGAAAGGTACAGGGGAGGGGAGCGGCAAGTTCTACGAGCTCTTTATTTCTGAGTTCATCGATCTTATTATGCGCGTTAAGAATTCCAAAAACAAAGCCGTCCGCTTTCTGTTCTTTGCCGGATAAGATCTCTTCTTTCATTTTTCTAAACTCATCCGTATTATAAGCAAAGTTTCCGGGGCGTGGGCGAACCATAATGTGTATGTTCATATTCAGTTGCTTTGCAAGGATGACCCACGCGAAGGGAGGACTAATCCCTCCTTCCTTCATATTGGCGCATAATTCAATTCTGTCTGCGCCGTTTTTCTGCGCGATTGAGGCGGATTCAATATTAAAGATCGCTATTTCGAGGAGAGGTATTTTCACGCGGGAATGTTTTACGACAGGAAACGCGGCATAGAGATTTATCTGATTTATTTCAATTATAAGCCATCAGTGCTTTCGATTGTTTACACCAAAAACTTTGCGTCGAAGAGTTTGTTATTTATTTCATTGGAATATACCGCATAGGTGAATCCGCCCTGCACGCAATACGCTCCGTGTTCACCTTTCTTGTTCAGCGCGATAAAGCCGACCTGTATGTCTTTTGTGTTCCTGTTGCGGATCTTCTGCAATTTCACAACGCGTTCTACCGCTTCTTTGCAGGCTTGCTCCGGTTTTTTCCCCTGCCGCATTAACTCTACTACAAGATGACAGCCTGCAATGCGGATCACTTCTTCGCCATGGCCCGTGGAAGTGGCCGCGCCGATCTCATTATCAACATATAAACCTGCGCCAATGATCGGTGAATCGCCAACGCGCCCATGCATTTTATAGGCCATGCCGCTGGTGGTACATGCGCCGGAAAGATTGCCGTTCATGTCCATCGCGATCATTCCAATAGTATCATGGTTCTCAATATTTACCTTTGGCTTGTATTGAGAGGTCTTCAGCCATTCTTTCCATTCCCTTTCCGATTCAGCAGTGAGCAGGTTCTCTTTTTTGAAGCCCTGGGCCAATGCAAATTGCAGCGCGCCTTCTCCTACCAGCATTACGTGAGGCGTTTTCTCCATTACCGACCGGGCAACGGAAATCGGATGAACAATATGTTCCAGGCAGGCAACCGACCCGATATTGGATTGCTCGTCCATGATACAGGCATCGAGTGTGACACGTCCGTCGCGGTCAGGCCTTCCGCCCAAGCCCACGCTGCGCTCGTCAGGATCGGCTTCCGGAATCTTTACGCCGGCTTCTACAGCATCTAATGCGCGTCCGCCGCTACTTAGTACTTTCCACGCTCCTTCATTAGCCTGAACGCCAAAGTCCCAGGTGGAAAGTACAATTGGCTTGATTATTTTCGGGCTGCTTTCTTCAAGGATATCTAGCGCTTTACTTTTGTCAAAAGCAAATAAGGAGCTCGCGAATGCAGATATTTTAAGGAACTTCCTTCTTGTTGTCATAAGATCAAATGGTAGCTAAAAATAAGCAATTAAAAGGAATACCTGAAACGGTTGTTCGCTGGTTCAGCGGAATCAGACTGTAGCTGCACAGCGCCTGATTTTAGAATAACCAGTAGTGTTAGGTAAAATGATATCTGTTAAAGCTGTCATGGAACACGGCAGCTTTTTAGTATCTTGCAGCAGCTAAACGCATGAAGAATATTCTGAAAATATACATGGCCTTATTATCGATTTTTCTGCTGTACAATGCGCAGGGACAAGACAGGCAGCTTACTTTGGAAATGCGGATGGTCTTCGGGAAAAAGCCGCTGGTATTGGAAAAAGAAAAGTATGTTACTTCTGCGGGCGACACCGTGCAGGTAGATCTGTTCCGGTGCTACATCAGCTCGGTTGAA
>JBJMLS010000214.1:0-10171 GCA_045805185.1 Bacteroidia bacterium
ACAAAGGAAAACGAACGGTTCCTGCTCCGGTTTCAATCAACTCTTAGTTCAACGTCTGAAATATACATTCAGGAGGTTGACGCCCTTGTTGTAACTAGCGGCGGCTTTCCAAAAAAAGAAGGTTATGGTTTTTTAAAAAATGCCGGGCACAGTATCACCAAACCGATTCCTTCGCTTTTCACGCTCAATCTTCCCGGCGATCCTATCATAAAGCTTATGGGTGTTTCTGTTCCACTGGCCAAAGTAAAAATTGCTTCCTCCGGTTATATGTATGAAGGCCCCGTCCTTATCACGCATTGGGGATTCAGCGGCCCGGCGGTGCTGAAACTCTCCGCATTTGCAGCCGAATACTTTTTTGAGAAAAATTATGAAGCTACGGTTCTTATCAATTGGGTGAATAAAAATGAGGAGGAAGTCCGGGATGAGTTGAGCAGTTTTATTGTATCGAACGGGAAACTCAATGCGTTTACCCAACACCTGTTTCACATCCCGAAACGCCTGTGGGAATATTTACTTTTCAGAGCTGAGATCCCTGCTCAGAAACCCTGGGCCGAGGTCGGAAAAAAACACATCAATAAGCTTATTTCGCTGCTTACAAATGATGAACACCGGATGCAGGGGAAAACCACTTTCAAGGAAGAATTTGTTACCTGCGGAGGGGTTCCCCTGGATGAAGTAGACTTTAAGACCATGGAGAGCAAGTTATGCAAGGACCTGCACTTTGCAGGCGAGGTCCTGAATATTGATGGGATAACAGGCGGGTTTAATTTTCAGGCAGCCTGGAGCACAGCCTGGATCGCAGCCAATGGGATCTAATCCCTGATCACTTTTTTATCCAGCAGATCCATAAAGTAATAGCGTTTTCCTTTATAAAGAGCGATCACGAATGAATCCTTTAATCCTTTTTTCCTTGCTTTCCTGCATAAGCCATCCGCCTCTTCCAGCCTTTTGAACTCTCCGATGGTAAAACGCGTGATCCCGTCTTCATAAGTTTGCCGTAGTACTTTTGGCATGCCGATGAGCAGGGAGTAATTAAAATTCTCAATAAATCGGTAGGCCCCGATCTGGATCTTGAATTCAAGACTATCCATGACCGTTTTCCCATATTTGGCGAGGAACTGTTCGTAATTGTAACCTGCTTTGCTCAGGTCGTCCGCCATCAGCTGCGCCGAATCGATCTTCGCCATTTGCTTTTCTATATACGCCTCAGAATAGAGTTCGGCGCTGATCTCCAGTCTGGCAAAAGTATCGACCAGTGCAGTTGAGACCATTTTACTCATTGTGGTTCCTTTGTATTTGTAAACAATTTCATAATCATTGCCGGAAGGCAGATTGACCAGGTAATTACCACTTGCCGAATTGGAAGTAAAGGTTCCGGAATAATCTTTTTTATAATGTTTTGGCAAAACTGTAATCTCAGCTTCAACAGGCTTATCATCAAAACTTACTTTCCCGGTGATCATTACCAGAGCAGTAGGCTTTCCGAACATGCCAGGTTCCACCATGTAAATATCCTGCTGACCCAGTCCGCTGCCTTTTTCAGAAGAATAGTATCCTCTTTCGCCATCGGACGATACGACATAGAATTTATCGTCCTGCGGAGTGTTTACCGGCTTCCCGACATTGTAAGGTTTTCCCCATTTCGCATTCTTCAGATCACTGCGGAATATATCGTAACCGCCAATTGTATTGTGACCGTTAGAAGAAAAAAACAGGGTTTTACCATCCGAATGCACAAAGGGAGCGTCCTCATCCAGGCTTGTATTGATCTCCCCTCCCATGTTTTTTACATTTCCCCAGGCGCCATCCGGTAAAAGCGTAGCATAATAAATGTCTCTTCCACCGAAGCCTCCCGGACGTTCGCTTGAGAAATAAATTGTCTTTTCATCAGGAGAAAGACAAACACTTCCTTCCCAGTGATTGGAATTGATCCCTTTTACTTTTTCAGGCGTGGTCCATTCTGTTCCGTTGAGATGGCTCACGTATATATCTCCATTACCTGCATTAATGTTCCTGTAAATAAATAGTTTTGACCCGTCGTGTGAAATAGAGATAGTGGCATCGTGACCAGATGTGTTAATATTTGGAATAGGAAGCGGATCGGTCCAGTAGCCATAATTCGCTTTGTAAGAAATGAACACGTCTTCAAAATATACTCCGTTTTTCTCATCTTTTTTTCCGGGCATGGATTGCTTCCCTCCTTTGCAGCGTTCTCCCCTGTATGTAAAAACCATAAAACTCTCATCCGAAGGCAACACAGGTGAATACTCCGAGCCTTTAGTATTTACAGGCTTTCCGATATTGGTGATCCTGGCCACGACTGCCTTGGTAAAAAGCAGTTTTGCATTTTTGCAGACTTCTATCTGGTGATTTACTTCGGCTCTGAGGTCCTCGTTAAGCGGATTCTTCAGGTACATCTGAAACTGTTCTATGGCAAGGTCATACTTATCCTCGTCGGCATAGGCTCTTCCCAAAAAATAATAATAATCCGCAAGCTTTGATTTGAGAGGTTCCGCCGACTTTAACAGGCGCTCGGGATTCGCATAAAAATGCGGGTCATAAATATCGCAGATCCCAAAAAGGTATCCCAGGTATAAATTATCCTTGTGTTTTTTATACAACGAATCATATAGGGGCAGCGCGCGCAGGTAATCCAGCGATTGCAAAGAACGGTCCGCCTGATCCAGATTTTTTTGTTCATCTACAGTTAATTTCGATTGCAGATCCTCCTTTAGCTCAATATTCACCTGCGCCTTCAGGGACAAGGCAAACAACAAGCTCACAGCGATAAGGAAGGTCTTCATTTTTTTAATCCTGGCGGCAGGCGAAGATAGTTACAATAAGCTTCCGGCACTTATACAAAAACGATAAATACCCGCACAAAGGGATGGATAGCCGTTAAATTTCCGTAAACTGAAGTTCGTACAGCTTGTTGAACTGGCCCTTTTGTGACAACAATTCCTGGATAGTCCCCGATTCAATGATCTCTCCTTTCTCAAGAACGATGATCCTGTCGGCTTTTTGGATGGTGGCAAGGCGGTGCGCAATAATAATGGAAGTTCTTCCCTTTGTAATGCTTTCTGTTGCTTTCTGGATCAGCATTTCGGTTTCCGTATCAATAGAGGAAGTAGCCTCATCCAGGACGAGGATAGAAGGCCGGAAAACATAGGCCCGGATAAATGAAATGAGCTGACGTTGCCCCACGGATAAAGTAAGCCCTCTTTCCTTTACGTTGTAATCGTATCCCCCGGGAAGAGCCATAATAAAATCGTGCGCGCCAACAGCTTTTGCCGCCGCAATTACCTCTTTACGCGTAATGTCCGGGTGATGCAGGGTAATGTTATTGAAAACGGTATCTGAAAAAAGAAAAACATCCTGGAGAACTATACCTACTCTTTCGCGCAACTGATGCAATTCGTAATCGCGGATATTTTTTCCATCAATGAGTATTTCGCCATCATTGTATTCATAAAAACGGCTAAGCAGGTTAATGACCGAAGACTTCCCTGCACCTGTCGCCCCGACAAGAGCTATTGTTTCGCCTTGCCTTACTGTAAAGGAAATTCCTTTTAATACATGATCCTTTTCATTATACGCGAACCATACTTTTTTAAATTCAATATCTCCCCTGATCTCCGTTGAAGGTAAAGTACCTTCGTTCTCAATCCTGTCATGAGTATCGAGTACCTTGAATACCCTTTCGGAAGCCACCATGCCCATTTGTAAAGTGTTCAAACGATCCGCAAGCATGCGTATGGGACGGAACAGCATATTGGTGAGCATAATGAAAAAGGTGATCTCTCCGGGTGAAATGGTGATCTTACCCAGACGAACCCCGGCATACCAGATCAGTAATCCTATTGCAATCGATGAAAGGATCTCTACTATCGGAAAAAAAACAGAATAAAACCAAATTGAACGGATATTCGCCTTTTTATGCTTTTCGTTTATCACCTCAAATTTTTTATATTCTTCCTGCTCCCGGTTGAACACCTGTACGATCTTCATTCCCTGGATGTGCTCCTGTACAAATGTATTCAGGGAAGCAACTGCATTGCGCACTTCGGTAAAAGAAGATTTTACCCCATTCTTGAACATATTGGTAGCTACCAGCAGCAAAGGAATGGTTGTTAATACGATCAGGGCCAGCTGCCAGTTTACGATGAACATGGTTGTAATAAAAACGATAAGCGTTAAAATATCTCCCATGATCACAATAAATCCCTGTGAAAAAACATCCGCCAGCGATTCAATATCCGAAACGGCTCTCGTTACCAGTGTTCCGATCGGAGTAGTATCAAAATACTTCGTCCGGAACGAAAGAATATGTTTATATACCTGAGAGCGCAGGTCGCGGATAATGCTCTGCCCGATAAAACTTGTGATAAAGATATTGGAGAACTGAAGAACAGCTTCCGTTGTAAGTGTTGCAAGCAATACGCCAGTCATGATCAGCAGCATGTGTGCATCCTTTTGTACAATATACTTATCAATTATCTGCTGAATAATGATGGGCCTGGCAATAGAAAGGGCGGAAAGCGAAAGTGTGATCACCAGGGCTGAATAGAACTTTCCACGATAAGGCTTTGTATATGAAAAAATACGACTGATCAATCCCGGGTCAAAAGCCTTTCCACTTACACCTTTATCTTTTCTCTTTTTCAAAACAGCTTATTTAAATAGTTCTTCCGGATAACTAACTTTTGTAAGGTGAAGGCCATGGGCCGGAACGGAGAAACCAGCGTCACTTCGATCCTTATTTTCAATGATCCTGCTGACATCGCTCACTGTGATCTTTTCCTGTCCGACTTCCAGTAATGTTCCGACAATAGCGCGTACCATGTTGCGTAAAAACCTGTCCGCAGTAATTTTAAAGATCAGCCTGTCCCCTTTTTCCACCCAAAGCGCTTCTTTTACTCTACAGGTATTTGTTTTCACCTGGGTGTTCAGCTTGCTAAAGCTCGTGAAGTCGCTTGTATGGATCAACAATTCCGCCGCTTCGTTCATCCGCTGAATATTTAAAGTTCCGTAACGGTACCAGGAAAAGTCGTTGAGAAAAGGATTCTTCACTTTATGGATCCGGTATTCATAAGAACGGCTGAGCGCATCAAACCGGGCATTTGCATTATCGCTCACCTGCAGGATCTTTAAAATGCCAATATCCTCTGGAAGCATTTTATTCAGCTTGTAGGTGCATTTATTTGCTTCTGTATGGAGATCATTCAAAGAAGAATCAAAGTGGGCATAAAAATCTTCAGCGTGTACACCCGTATCTGTTCGTCCGCAACCTGTCACTTCAATCTTCTCACGGAGCAATTTTCCCAATGCTTCCTGTAAAACATGCTGTACCGTATCAGGGGTATTTTCCTGTACCTGCCAGCCATGATAATTTTTACCCGAATAAGAGAGGTGTATGAAGTAACGGGGCAATTGTTTCGGTATTAGATCACAAAATTACTAAATCTGCGGCTGCAAAGAGATTTATTTGTCCATAATCCTGCAAATAAAACCATACTTTTGTAAACTGAATTATGAAAGTAAAGAAACCCAACAAAATAGTAGAGAACGTCGCTATTATTGATACCTCATCCGAAGGGAAGGCGGTAGCAAAAATTGACGATATGGTTGTATTTGTTGACGACGCGGTTCCCGGAGACATTTGCACGATCAGCATATACCGTAAAAAAAAGAATTTCGCTGAGGCAAAGGTCATAGAGCTTACTTCTCCTTCTGAAGATCGTATTCCGTCTCCTTGCCGCCATTTCGGTGTGTGCGGAGGATGTAAATGGCAGCACATGAACTATCATGCACAGCTTCAGTTCAAACAAAAATACATTTACGACGCACTTACCCGCATAGGAAAAATAGAGATCCCAGGAATTCTTCCAATCATAGGCTCTAAAGAAACATACTATTACCGGAATAAGCTTGAATTCTCTTTTTCAGATAAAAAATGGCTGACGAATGAAGAGATCAAAAGCGGAGATAATTTCGATAACCGGAATGCCCTCGGGTTTCACATTCCGAAAATGTTCGATAAGATACTTGACATTGAACACTGCCATTTGCAGGCGGAGCCTTCCAACAGCATAAGGAACGAAGTGAAAAAGTATGCCCTTGAGCATGGGCTCGAATTTCACAATGTACGGGAAAGAAAAGGAATTCTTCGCAGCCTCCTGATCCGCACTACTTCAACCGCTGAAGTAATGGTACTGTTCGCTTTTTATGAAAATAACCCTGAACAGATCGAAGGCTTGCTGAATCACCTGAAAATGCATTTCCCCGGGATCACTTCCCTGCTCTACGTGATCAATGCCAAGGCCAACGATACTATTCACGATCTTCCGGTTCACCATTTTTCAGGAAAAGATCACATTATGGAGGAAATGGAAGGATTGAAATTCAAGATCGGGCCAAAATCTTTTTACCAGACCAATTCCGCCCAGGCTTACGAATTGTATAAGGTAACGCGGGAATTTGCCCAGCTGAGCGGGAATGAAATTGTTTACGACCTCTATACCGGAACGGGTACCATAGCCAATTTTGTGGCAAAGCAGTCCAAGAAAGTAATAGGTGTGGAATATGTGGAAGAGGCGGTTGTGGATGCCAGGGAAAATTCAAAACTCAATGGAATAACAAATACTGAATTTTTTGCCGGCGATATGCGGCAGGTATTGAATCCGGACTTTATCAGCAGGCATGGAAAACCCGATGTAATTATAACCGATCCTCCCCGGGCGGGAATGCACGAAGATGTGATCTCCGTGATCCTGGACGCCGAACCCAAACGGATCGTTTACGTGAGCTGCGGTCCTTCCACCCAGGCCCGTGACCTGAATATGCTTGACAGCAAATACAAGCTGGCGCTGGTGCAGCCCGTTGATATGTTCCCGCAAACGCATCACGTGGAGAATGTGGTATTGCTTGAACGGAGATGATCACTCTTTTCCTGGATAATTTGTAACTTCGTCCTACAAAAAAAAACATTGAATCTTTTCAACAAAGCGCTCAGCACGGATACTGGTATTAATTATACCAACATCGGCCTTATGCTGCTCAGCACTTTGCTTGCTTTCATTATTCCTTTCCAGCTTTTTCTTTTTGTTTACGCGGTACTCGGGCCGCTTCACTACCTTACCGAGATCTCCTGGCTGGACAAGAGAAGTTATTTTGTGAAAAGAAAATTCGACGTCTGGCTGCTGGTTATTCCTGCCCTGGTACTTACTTATGGCTTACTGAATCCAAAATCGAAAACCAATACGATCAACACAGCATTGATCGCTACAGCTTTGATCTATGCATTCGTTCTTGTGTTTATCGAAAAGCCTGTCATTCGTTACGCTTTATTCTTTATTGTTTTTATAGTTGTCCAGGGATTGAAAATTGATGCCAGCACTAACTTATTTGTTGCTTTTGGAATAATGCTGCCAACACTGATCCATGTTTATCTTTTCACGGGGATCTTTATACTTGCCGGAGCTCTCAAAACACGCAGTTCTTCTGCAATACTTTCCATTGTGGTTTTTATACTTTGCACCTTTAGTTTCTTTTTCTTTAATAATATAGGTAGTCTTGCGGAATTGGATGCTACTACTCGATCCAATATGCAGTACTTTACGATTATTAACAAAGCCCTGATCTATATATTCGACATCCAGGGTCTTAATACGGATGCGGATCTGTTCACTCATCCTGCGGCTCTTGCCCTGGAACGCTTTATTGCCTTCGCCTATACGTATCATTACCTGAACTGGTTCTCCAAAACAACGGTGATCAAATGGCACGAAGTTTCGAGGAACAGGATGATCATCATTGCCCTGCTCTGGATCGTAGCAGTTGCCGCTTACTTCATCAATTACAAACTCGGGTTCGATGTTCTCTTCCTGCTCAGCATGCTCCACGTTTTCTTCGAGTTCCCCCTGAACATTCAAACAATCAAGGGGCTTGGAACTTTCAGAAAGAAATAATTCATCTTGCACGCTAAATTGTTCGTTTTATATAACAGTCTTTCTTTGTCTTTTCTGAGCCTTGAAAGACAGTCCGCGCGAACAATTATTAATCGTATCTTTGCGGCAATATGCCAAAAGAATTTCCCCTAAAACACTTTAAATACCATACTACGCAGGTTTTCGAGATCCTGAAAGATGTTTTTCAAAATGGTACGTACGCCGATAAAGCCATTGAGAAAGTAATGCGTAAAAATAAACTCTGGAAAGTGCGCGAGCGTTCCTTTGTTGCGGATACCGCCTATGATATCATCAGGAACTGGAGATTGCTTGCTACCGTAAGTGAAATAGGAACAGAACTTACTTTAAGGAATTGCTGGACACTTTTTGGATGCTACCTTACTTATACTAACCAGGGAATGCCACGCGATCCTGTTTTTAAATACTGCAGTGAGGATAAATTCATCGCGCAGTTCAAGAAATTTCAGAAGGTGCGAAAGATCCGGGAATCTTATCCTGATGACCTGGATGCTTTATGCGCAAAAGAGCTTGGCGAAAAGCTCTGGGAAGAAGTTGCGTCCGCATTGAATGAGGCTCCAAAGATCTTTATACGTGTGAATACGCTTAAAACCACGATAGAGGAACTGAAGAAGAGCCTGGAAGAACAGAATATTGAAACCGAATATGTCAACTGGTCGCCGCAAGCCCTGCAACTGAACTTCAGCCGTAACATGTTCCGTACGCCGGAATTCAAAGAAGGCTTGTTTGAAGTACAGGACGCTGTTTCTCAGATGGTGGCTCCTTTTTTAAACACTGCTCCGGGAATGCGCGTTGTGGATGCCTGTGCCGGAGCCGGGGGAAAATCCTTACATCTTGCCGCCCTGATGAAAAATAAAGGAAAGCTGATCTCCCTGGATATAAGCGCCTCCAAGCTCGAAGAGCTGAAGAAGCGTTCTCGCCGAGCAGGAGTGGCCATCATTGAGCCAAAGCTTATCGATACTACCAAAGTGATCAAGCGACTCTATAATACAGCAGACCGCCTGCTCCTGGACGTTCCCTGCAGCGGTCTTGGCGTACTGCGGCGGAATCCTGATGCAAAATGGAAAACAAATATTTCTGAGCTCGACAGGCTTCATGAGCAGCAACGCGATATTCTTGATCGTTATTCAGCTATTTGTAAAGTGGAAGGATTGATGGTGTATACGACCTGCAGCATACTTCCCAGCGAAGGGGAGCAACAGGTTAGACATTTCATTTCCAAGCACCCTGAATGGACCTTTATTTCAGAAAAACGCTATTCTCCCAATGTTTATGAAGGAGACGGATTTTATATGGCGCTTCTAAAAAGAGCAGGTTAATCTTTAATTCTCCAATTGATATGAAAACAGCAGTATATCGAAAAGGGCATTTTAATGCTGCGCACCGGCTCCACAATCCGAAGTGGAGCGAGGAAAAGAATAACGAAACGTTCGGCTTATGCAATAACCCCAGTTACCATGGACATAACTACGACCTTTTTGTAAAAGTAAGCGGTGAGCTGGACCCTGAAACCGGTTACGTGATCGATATGAAATTCCTTTCCGACCTGATCAAAGCTGAAGTAGAAGAGCGTTTTGATCACAAGAACCTGAACCTCGATACTGATGAGTTCAGGGACCTGAATCCCACAGCCGAGAACATTTGCAAAGTCATTTATGACATACTTCGTCCTAAAATAGCTGCAAGGCACGACCTGCAAGTGCGGCTATATGAAACGCCGAGGAATTTTGTGGAATACCCTGCCTGAAACGATTAGCGCAAATTCATTATTTGCCTTCACCACTCAGCATCTTCTTATGAATTTCATACCTTTACATCAATGGGAAAAGCTTCGTATTCACGCAAACAAATTCACAGTGACATTGCTTTTTATCTGACCATTCTTATTTCCTTCTGGCTTCCTTTTAAAACCGGCGTACCCATTCTCATTGGACTCCTGATCGTTAACTGGCTCATCGAGGGGAATTTCAGTGAAAAATTCAGCTCTAAAAAAAAGCGTCCCTTTCTTTTTCTTTTCTTGTCTTTCTATTTGCTCCATGCGCTTGCGCTCTTCTATACTTCTAATATTAAAGAAGGGATCAGCAACCTGGAGGTAAAGCTCTGCATCTTGTTCTTCCCGGTGCTTTTTTATACTATTTCTTTTAATTCCATTCAAATGGAAAGGATCAGGCGCGCTTTCATCTCCG
>JBJMLS010000215.1:0-7589 GCA_045805185.1 Bacteroidia bacterium
AATGGTATTCCATTGAGAATAGCAATTCCAGGAAAGAAAGAGGAAAAATAGTAAAGTCTTTTTCAAGCAGTTTTATTTATTGATTAAAGATAGTGAATTGCCGCTATCTATTTTAGAAAACACGGCCATTATCTTGCTTTTTGAAGTATCAACGAAGACAATATAATCAGAAAATCATTGAAGAAAACTCTATTCGCTTATTCACCTCTAATCCCGATTATACATGGTTAACTTGTAATAAATTATTACTTTCGCATTACTAAAACCTAAACCCATGTTAACAGATACCGAACTTAAACATATCCTTTTCCTGGATATAGAAACAGCGCCCCTTGTTTACAATTACAATGAGCTGGCGCCTGAAATGAAAGCCTTGTGGAACAAAAAATGGCAGTTCAACAAAGAAATAACACCGGAACAGCAATATGCAAAAGCCGGGATCTATGCCGAGTTTGCAAAGGTCATTTGCATCTCTACCGGCATGTTCAATGGAGGTAAGTTCGAAGTAAGTTCTTTTTGCGGCGATGATGAAAAACTGTTGCTTGCACAGTTCAGTGAAAGTCTCAGCAAAAGCCTTAATAAAAAACAACAGATTTTATGCGCACACAACGGAAAGGAATTTGATTTTCCTTTCATTTGCCGCCGCCTGCTTATTAACGGACTCCCTCTTCCAAACGCGCTGAATATTGCAGGTAAAAAGCCCTGGGACATCCAGCACCTCGATACAATGGAACTATGGAAATTCGGTGATTATAAAAATTATACTTCTTTGAATCTCCTTGCTGCTATCTTCAATATTCCTACACCAAAGGATGAGATCGAAGGAAGCGATGTAGCGCGTGTATATTACGAAGAGAAGAACCTTGAAAAAATAAAACGCTACTGCTGTAAGGATGTTGTAACCGTTGCCAGGATAGTGCAGAAATATAAAGGAATGGAAATGCTGAGTGATTCGCGGATCAGCTATATTGAGAACAATAAAAATCTTACTTTAGCTTAGTAAAGATGAGCGAAAAGAAAATAGCGGTAATCGGGAGCGGAAGCTGGGCCACGGCCCTGGTAAAGATCTTATGTGCGAATGTAGCGGAACTCACCTGGTTTTTACGAAAGGAAGAAGATGCGGATTACATTCGAAAGTTCCACCACAATCCACGCTATTTAAGCTCTGTTGAGTTCAATGCCGAAAAGCTCAGGCTCACCACGGATATTACAGAAGCCGTAGAACATTCGGATATTATCATCCTCGCCATTCCTTCCGCATTTTGTCATGACGCAATTAAGGATCTCCCAAAGGAAATGCTTAACGGAAAGATAATTTTTTCAGCCATCAAAGGCATTATTCCCGAGTATAATCTTATTGTGGGCGAATACCTGAACAAACAATTTGATGTGCCTCTGAAAAGTATCGGTGTCATTGCCGGACCTTGTCACGCTGAAGAGGTGGCCATGGAAAAATTGTCTTACCTCACCCTGGCCTGTGATGATATTGCGAATGCTGAAACACTTGCGCAGTATTTACGATGCCGTTATATCAAAGTGGCAACCAGTGATGATATTTACGGAACCGAGTATTCAGCAGTACTGAAAAACGTGATCGCTGTTGCCGGGGGAATTTGCCATGGACTTGGCTATGGTGATAATTTTTTGAGCGTACTTGTTTCCAATGCCATCCAGGAGATCGAGCGTTTTGTCAAAGCTGTTCATCCCATCAACCGTGATATTAAGGCTTCAGCCTATCTTGGCGACCTGCTTGTAACAGCTTATTCCCAGTTCAGTCGCAACCGTATGTTCGGCGCCATGCTGGGTAAAGGCTATTCCGTAAAAATGGCGCAGCTTGAAATGAACATGATCGCCGAAGGTTATTACGCGGTGAAATGCGTACACGAGATCAATAAAGCATACAAAGTTGAAATGCCCATTACCGACGCTGTTTACAACATTGTGTATGAAAAGATCTCTCCGGCTATTGAGATCAGGTTATTGACGGAGAAGCTGAGTTGATTGTACTTTTCCGCTCTTGCGGCCCCGGTTTATTCTTCCTATCTTTATACTGCATTCCCGCCCAAATCATTCGCCATGATTAAAAAATTATTTATAGCGGCCGTTTTATTCCTTTCACAGGTTTCGCTTGCGCAGATAACAATTAAAAAAAACGATGAGGAAAAAACGCAGGACCCTAAGGGTTTTTATTTCGGACTCGGCGCGGAGCTTTCCAGTATTAATATTTTCAGGAACTACAGGTCGAATCCCTATCACCTTGGCTTTAATGGCCGCGCATATTATCAGTTCCAGAGTAACATCAGGCTGATGGGTGAATACACGTTCATTCCAAAGTTCAATGTTGAGCCAACCTGGCTGAATGTTACCAATACGGTGGTTGGTGCCAACATGAGTATTTTAGCCAGGATCAAGGATGAAACTGCAATGTTCTATACCATTACCGGCATTTGTTACCAGCGCTGGAAAGGATTTTATACCGGGATCAATGATTTCAATGTTGGAACCAAGCATACGCTTGCTCCCAATAATATTTACACGACCCAATACATGGGACTGAACCTGGGAGTTGGCTTCGAGAAATCTTTTTCCTATGATCAGCTTTTCGGAGAATTCAGATACCGCTTCAGTAAAACCGAATCCGGTTTTGGGATCACGGATGCTGCATTCACCGCGGGAATAAAAGTAAAGATCAATGCCCGTGAACCGCAGAAAAAACTCCATGGCAAATACCGCTGGTTCTAAATTCTTCTTCCTTATCCTGTGTGCAACTGTTTTGGTTTTGACTTCGGCAAAAAAGTCCATTCAAAAAATTACGGTTAGGATCAAAATAACAGAATCACATTCCTGGTGCGGTGGTATGCAACTTACTCCCGAGGAAATGAGGGAAATAGCAAAACCCGTTCTGTGTCCCCGGAAAAAAATATTTATACGTGCAGGCGAATTTAATCTTGTTACAGATCCTGTACTTGCGAATGGGATAAGCGATTCTCTGGGCATTGTTTCCCTTTCACTGAAACCCGGAAAATACTGCCTGGTTGACGAGCGAAAAAGTTCAGATAAATACATCAAGCAGATTTTTAAGAAACTTAAGTACGGTGATAAGTACAATTCGTCCGTAACTATGGAATGTCTCCTGAGCTGGCTCAAGGCGCCGGACCTGGTTTTTACCGTTAAGAAGAGCGGGGAACAAAATTTTGACCTGAATTACAATGTGCCTTGTTCGTGGAACGCTACACCCTGTTCTGTATATCATGGACCATTACCGCCCTGAGCTCCTCACATGATCCGCCTAACCTTGCTTGCTTTCGTGAGCTGATCGTTTTCGAGATCACTGATCAGGTTTAAGCCCGGTTTCGTTCCTTTTGCAATAGTTCCAAGTTCCTTTTCCTTTCCCAGGAATTCTGCTCCGTTGTAGGTTGCCCAGGTGAGCAGTTGATCCAGCGAAATAGCTTGAAAATTTTCAGAAAGCGTTTTCAACTCTTCCAAAACGGAAAGCTGGTGATTGCTGGCCAGACTGTCGGTGCCCACCGTGATTTGGCAGGCCTGCTTTAAAAGAGCGGGAACATCGGGTAATTTATTTTCGATATACAGGTTTGCATTTGGACAGAGGCACCAATATAAATTTGAATGAATCAGAAGCGCCTGTTCCAGGTCTTCTTTTGTCGTGTAGGTGTTATGAACCAATAAGGTTTTTTTCTCTTTTGAAAAATGCGGGAGCGCATGCTGAAGGGCTGAGGTCCTGCTTGCCGAAAAATGATCCAGCGGTAATTGCAAAAATTCGTAAAGGCTGACGAAGTCTCCTTTTTTATCCCGTATAAAATCATCTTCGGCCTTGCTTTCCTGGTTGTGCATGCTGGTCGGAAAAGCCTGATGTTCGCTGATAAGACGAAGAAGCGCCGTTGAAACACTATAAGGAGCATGAGGAGCCAACGAGCCCGGCAGGTGGAAATGTTTCAATTGTTCCAGCAAAACCTTACCGGCTTCAAAAACAAGTTCCGCCCGTTCAGGGTTCAAAGAAAGTAACTCTATAAATGTGTGGTAATAAATTGCGCTTTCGGATTTAACAGGAAAGCTGGTCGCGTCATTGCTGATATCGCCAACCGCTACGATCCCGTTTTCCCTCATGTCGCGGTCCGCATCCAGCATTGCCTGCCTGATCTCATCTGCGGGAACGGAAAAACGCTTTTGCATCAGCTCCTTTGCAAAACCAACAATGCCGGTGTGTTCTTTTATCTTTCCTTTAAGATGCGACAGCTCAAGGTGACAGTGCGTATTTACAAAGCCCGGACAAAGTATGCCCCTGAAAGTTTCAATTTTTAACGGGTCAAGGACGGAATCATCCGTGATCACCTCTTCAATGATGCCCTCTTCTTTCACCACGATCACGGCCTTATCCATAACGGGAGAACTTATCGGGAAGATCCGGTCTGCAGAAAGGTAGCGCATAAAGACAAAAGTAATGAATAAACCTCATTGTATTCTGAAGCCATGTTTCGGGCTTTGTGCTGTTAAGGAGTGCTAAACTCTTTAGTATTCTGCCAATCCCTCTGCGTCTTCTGTGCCTATGGCGTTAAAAAACCGTATCTTTGCAGTCTGTCGCAACGCAAGTCATGAAGTCATTAAAAACCGATATACGTGCCCTTACACTGGAAGAAATTTCGTCCTTCTTTAAAGAAAGAAAGGAACCTTCTTTTCGTGCAAAGCAGGTTTATGAATGGCTCTGGCAAAAAAGCGTGGTCTCTTTTGCCGACATGACCAATCTTTCTCTTCCATTGCGCGAACTGCTCGAAGAAAATTTTTCGATCAACGCTGTGCAGATAGATGAGATGCAGGTGAGCCGCGATCGCACCATCAAATGCGCGATGAAACTTTTTGATGGTAATGTGGTGGAAAGTGTACTTATCCCTACCGAAACCAGGATGACGGCTTGTATCTCTTCGCAGGCGGGCTGTAGTCTTACCTGTAAGTTTTGCGCTACTGGCAGGTTAAAGCGCATCCGTAATCTCAATGCGGATGAAATTTATGACCAGGTGGTGCTGGTCCGTGATCAGGCTCTTCAAAAATACAAGCAGCCGCTTACCAATATTGTATACATGGGTATGGGCGAACCCTTGCTCAACTATAGTGAAGTGTTGAGGTCAGTAGACAGGATCACTTCGCCTGATGGTTTGGGAATGAGTCCGCAACGGATCACCATTTCTACTGCCGGTATTGCCAAAATGATCGAGAAGATGGGCGATGATAAAGTGAAGTTCAACCTTGCCTTGTCCCTTCATGCGGCCAACGATGAGAAGCGTAATTACATCATGCCGATCAATGAAAGCAATACCCTCGAAAATCTTGCAAAAGCGCTGAACTATTTTTATGATCAAACCGGAACGCGGGTTACTTTTGAATACATTGTATTTAAAGATTTCAATGATAGTTTGCAGGATGCAAAAGAGCTGGTGGAATATTGCAGAAAAGTTCCGGCCAAGGTGAATATTATTGAATACAATCCAATTGATGAGGGAGAATTTCAGCAAACTTTACCTGAGCGTCTTAAATCTTTTGTAGATTACCTGGAGAGCAGGGGAGTTATTGTAAATGTGCGCAGGAGCAGGGGTAAGGATATTGATGCTGCCTGCGGGCAACTGGCGAATAAGAATAAGTCCGCGGAAAAAGTTAAAGGAAATAAAATATAATTAGCATTTTTACATTGAATGTCGGTAATTGACGAAATAAAGGCGCCCATTGCGAATCACATGGATGAGTTTGAACTGAAGTTCCGCGATTCCATGCGCAGTAGTGTTCCTCTATTGGACAAGATCACCAACTATATTGTAAAACGCAAAGGAAAGCAGATCCGCCCAATGTTCGTTTTTCTTTCGGCAAAGGCAATGGGAGAAGTGAACGAATCCACTTACCGTGCGGCTGCCCTTATCGAACTGTTGCACACGGCAACCCTGGTGCATGATGATGTGGTGGATGACAGCAATGAGCGCAGGGGATTTTTCTCCGTGAATGCCCTTTGGAAAAATAAGATCGCTGTTTTGATCGGGGATTATTTATTGTCGAAAGGACTATTGCTTTCCCTGGATAATGATGATTTTCATTTATTGAAGCTGGTGAGTAATGCGGTTCGGGAAATGAGCGAAGGAGAACTGTTGCAGATCGAGAAAGCGCGCAAGATGGATATTTCGGAAGAAGTGTACCATGAGATCATCCGCCAGAAGACAGCCACGCTGATCGCAGCTTGTTGCGCCTGCGGGGTGGCATCCGTCAGCAGCGATAAAAATGCGATCGAGAAAATGAAGCAGTTCGGATCCTATACGGGAATTGCCTTCCAGATCAAAGATGACCTTTTTGATTTTGGCGACAGTTCCGATATCGGGAAACCCACCGGGATAGATATCAAGGAAAAGAAAATGACCCTGCCCCTGATCTATTCGCTGAACAATTCAGGCACTGCCGATAAAAGAAAAATTATTAATATTGTAAAGAATCACAACAACAACCCCAAAAAAGTAAGCGAAGTGATCGATTTTGTATTCGAAAAGGGCGGGATCACCTACGCCGAAAAGATAATGAACGAATACAAAGACAAGGCCCTTACCTTATTGCGTGAATTCCCCGAAACGCAGGCAAGGAACTCGCTGGAACAATTAGTACTCTATACAACGCAACGTAAAAAATAAATTTATGAAAACTACTGCATATCTCCTTCTATTGATCGGGAGCATGTCCGGATTGAACTTTTGCACTTCCGGCCCGAAAAAAACAGAAACGGTCACCACGGCAAAAACGGATTCAGCACAAAAAGCAAGCATGAGCATAACCGAAGAGCTTGCTCCGCCGGATTCGGATTATACAGGCGACTATTTTAAAAAATACGATAATGGCATTGTTAAGGTGCGTGGCTTGTTCCGTTTCGGGAAGCGTCATGGCACCTGGACCTATTTTTATCCGAACGGCTTGAAATGGAGCGAAGCTTATTTTGAAAATAACAAAATGAACGGGGAGTCGAGCGTATACCATGAGAACGGAAAATTGTATTACAGCGGTTTTTACAAGCAGGACATCCCGGTAGGTACCTGGAAATTTTACGACAGTACCGGCGTGCTCGCTGCTACAAAAGTATACGATAGTATTCCAAAGGTAAAGGAGCCTAAATAATAAGGGACTCCTAGTACAAGTATAAAGGCCGGCTAAGCCGAGTGGACCCTTGCTCCTAATTAAAATATCCATCGCTGTGTCGTAAGGCGCGCAAAAAACCCCGCCCTGGAAACAGGGACGGGGTTTTTTCTTGCATAGACTGTGAGCCTTAATCCAGCGTAAGCGTGGTTTGTCCGATCACTACTCCATCCGCGCTTACTTCGATCATGTATTTTCCGGGGATCAGGGGCGTGCTTCCTTCGCACAAGGTAGTGGCGCCTATTTCGGCATTCGCGTAATTTACCGAGGTTTTTCCGGCATAATAACCTGAAGAATTATTGAATACAAAACGATAGTTGTCGTCATAATTCTTCGCCATTTCCTTACCATCGGGGGTAATAATGCGCACATATATTTCCTTGCTTCCGCTTTTCGCGATCTTGTTTTCGCCAAGG
>JBJMLS010000216.1:0-6115 GCA_045805185.1 Bacteroidia bacterium
ACAGGGAAAGGGTGGTTGCCATTTCGCTGAAAGGAGCGGACCAGCCAAAAGGTGAGGTCTTCTTAAAAGAAATGCTCCGCAATCCGAAAATTGCTTCAGCTACATTGAATGGATTCAGTTATAAGCGAATTCCCAAGATCACTTTATTACCGGAAGGAAAAGCGGAAAACGAGCTCATGGCTTCCAATGTATTTTCTGTAGATGAGAATTTTTTAACTACGATGCAGATAGGATTGGTGGCAGGCAGGAATTTTTCCAAAGATTTTCCGACCGATGTAAACGAAGCCTTCATCATAAACGAAGCAGCTGTTAAAGAGTTTAACTGGAAAACTCCGCAGCAGGCCCTGGGCAAAAAAATAGATTGGGCCTTCGGTAAAACAGGGAAAGTGGTTGGCGTGGTGAAGAATTTTAATTACGCTTCCCTGCACAGTGAAGTAGAGCCACTGATCATTCATATTTTTCCCCGCTGGTTCTGGAACCTCACCTTGCGCTTGAAAACCGATGATCTGCCTGCTACTATGAAAGAAATTGAAGCCGACTGGAAAAAAATAAGTGTTGAAGGCGGCTTCGATTATGCATTTTTAGAAGATGATTTTAATAGCCTGTATAAATCGGAGCAGAACATGCGAAGTGTATTGGGTACATTTACCTTGTTGGCAGTGCTCGTAGCCTGTCTCGGCCTGTTTGGCCTTGCGGCATTTACCATTAAGCAGCGCTTCAGGGAGATTGGGATACGAAAAGTGCTCGGCTCAAGTGTTAGCTCGATCGTAAGGCTTTTGTCGAGGGACTTTCTTAAGCTGGTGCTGATCGCCATCGCCATCGCTGTTCCGCTTGCCTGGTATGCCGGCTACAAATGGCTGCAGGATTTTGCCTTTCGCGTGAGCCTGAGCTGGTGGCTCTTCTTTAGCGCAGGGCTCCTTGCTGTCGTGATCGCACTTCTTACTGTGAGTATCCTGGCTGTGAAGGCCGCCCGTGCAAACCCCGTAAAAAGTCTAAGAACAGAATGATCAGAAATTATTTAAAAATAGCCTGGAGGAACCTTTTCAAGCATAAAGGTTTTTCATTCATCAATATAATCGGACTGGCATTGGGGATGGCCTCCAGCTTAGTCATCCTTCAATATGTAAGGATGGAGCTGAGCTATGATACCTTTCAGAAAAATGCAGGGAATACCTACAGGTTAAAACAGGATCGTTACGACCAGGGAAAACTGACTACCGAATGGGCTGCAGGAACTGCCGGTATTGCACAAACTGTAAAGGAAGGCTTTCCCGAAGTTGAAGCGGTTACAAAGATGACCAGATCCAGAGCGGTAACCTCATATAAGGATAAAGTTTTCAGAGAAGAGCAGATGTATTATGTCTATGATAATTTTCTCGATTTCTTTTCCTGTAAAGTAATTAAAGGAAATGCTGCAACGGCCCTGAAAGATCCTAACTCGATCGTCCTGACGCGGTCCGCAGCGAAAAAGTATTTTGGTAACGAGGAGCCCATCGGTAAGCTCATCATCCGGAACAATACACCCGGCAAAGGTTCTTTTAAAGTTAGCGCCGTTATTGAAGACGCGCCTGCCAATACGCATTTCAAATACACTGTCCTTTTGCCTTTTTCAAGGTACGTATTGGATAACGGGCCCGCCTGCGAAACAAGCTTTGGCTGGGATGGCTTTTACAGTTACCTGCGTATAAAGCCAGGATCGGATATTGCGGCGCTGGAAT
Organism: Bacteroidia bacterium; assembly: GCA_045805185.1. GTDB lineage: Bacteria > Bacteroidota > Bacteroidia > B-17B0 > Aurantibacillaceae > JAHEYF01. The sequence goes on from JBJMLS010000216.1 coordinate 1,719, forward strand.
CAAAAATAAATAAGCTGGCACAAAAGAAACTAATGGAAGAGCGTCCCGGCTCCACCCAGGAAAAGATCGAGTTCAGGTTACAGCCATTAAAGGACATCCATTTATATTCTAACTATATGATGGAAGCTGAAGTGAATGGTGACGGTAAAACCGTTTATTTCCTGGGCATTATCGCTCTTTTTATTATTGTGATCGCATGGATAAATTACGTTAACCTTTCTACAGCCCGTTCAGTTGACAGAGCGAAAGAAGTTGGCGTAAGAAAAGTGATGGGCTCTTTCCGGTCGCAGTTAATTGCACAGTTCATGTTTGAAGCTGTTCTGATCAACATATTGTCGACTGTTGTATGCCTGATCCTGATCGTGCTCTGTTTGCCCTTATTTAATAATTTAACCGGAAAGCAGCTGGATTACGGTATGTTCAGCGACATGAAATTCTGGCTCACCTTGCTTGCCCTGTTTTTTATCGGAACTCTGTTTTCAGGATTTTATCCTTCGTTCGCACTTTCATCATTCATGCCTGTTGAGGTTCTCAAAGGAAGATTCTCCAGGAGTTCAAAGGGTTCGTTTTTACGGCAGGCCCTTGTGGTCGTTCAATTTTCCGCAGCGGTTATTCTTATAGCAGGAACCTTTGCTGTGTATAGTCAGCTAAAATTCATGCGGACCCAGGACCTGGGAATGAATATCGACCAGACGCTTATAGTAAAAGGACCGAATGCATTTGATTCTCTTTACGCCACCCGTTTTACTCCTTTTAAGGATGAGCTGGCGAAGATCCCTGGTATAGCAGGTATCACTGCGTCGAGCATTGTGCCGGGAAAAAAAGTAATGTGGAATGCAGGAGGAGTTAAAATTGCAGGAAGCGACCCCAATAAAACTACCCAGATCCGGCCCATTGGAATTGATCATAATTACATGGATTTTTACGGATTAAAACTTCTGAAAGGGAGAATGTTCTCGAAGCAGATCAAAACTGATCCGGATGCGGCAGTATTGATGAATGAAGAAGTGACAACTTATTTCGGATTTAAAAAACCCGAAGATGCGCTGAATAAGCAACTGGATTTTTGGGGCAATCAGTATACGATCATTGGGATCGTTTCTAATCATCACCAGGAATCCCTGAAAGAAAAGTATGACGGCCATGTTTATCGCCTGATACCGGATATAGCCGACTATTACTCATTAAAGCTGGATGGAAATAAAAACAACTATGAGGCAACCATCAGCTCAGTAAAAGATCTATGGGGCAGGACATTTCCTGAAAACCCCTTTGAGTATTTTTTCCTCGACGACAATTTTCAGAAACAGTACGATGCGGATCGCAATTTTGGGAAGACCTTTGCGTTATTCTCAGTTTTAGCGATTGTCATTGCCTGCCTTGGCTTGCTCGGTCTCGCTTCATTTATTACCACGCAACGAACCAAAGAGATCGGCATCCGGAAAATTCTGGGAGCCAGTGTTCCCGCTATATTATACAAATTAACCTCCGATTTTATAAAGCCGATCATTGTATCCGTTGTTGTTGCAATTCCGGTAACTTATTACCTTTTGAATAATTGGCTTCAAAACTATGCCTTCAGGATCGGGATCACTCCTTTATTTTTTATACTGCCTGTAGTTTTAGTATTTCTCGTTGCAGTGCTTACTATGGCTACGCAAACAGTAAAGGCCGCTTCTTCGAATCCTGTTAAAAGCTTAAGAACGGAATAAACCGTAAAAGATGATAGAACTCAAAAATATTTTTAAATGGGTGACAGTAGGAGGGAACAGGGTATTTCTCTTAAAGGACATTAACCTTAACATTAAGGAAGGCGAGTTTGTTTCCGTAATGGGACCTTCGGGTTCAGGTAAGTCAACACTTCTGAATGTGATCGGCATGCTGGACGGATTCGATGAGGGCGATTATCTTTTTCTTCATGAAACAGTAAACAAAATGAAAGAGAAGCAACGCTCACAATTGTACAAGCAATATGTGGGTTTTGTTTTCCAGGCTTATCACCTGATCGATGAGCTCAACGTATGGGAGAATATTGAAACACCTTTACTGTACCAGGATTACAAAGCTGCGGAAAGAAAAGCACTGGTTGCAGATATGCTGGACAGGTTCAATATCGTGGGTAAGAAAGATCTTTTTCCTTCACAGCTCTCGGGCGGACAACAGCAATTGGTGGGAATTGCAAGAGCTTTGATCATTAAGCCGAAATTGATCCTTGCCGATGAGCCCACCGGAAATTTAAATTCAAAACAGGGTGAGGAAATCATGGAACTGTTCACCAGGTTGAATAAAGAAGAAGGGGTAACGATCATCCAGGTAACGCACTCTGAAAAAAATGCTACTTACGGTTCACGAATTATTCAGCTGTTGGATGGGAGGATGGAGAATCCGCAAGGAGCTCATTAAGTTATCAATTCACTCAGCGCGATCCAGGCCATCAGGCCCGAACCAATCTCCAAGGCACGTTCGTCAATATCAAATGTAGCAGTGTGAACTCCTGAAGTAATTCCTTTTGCTTTGTTACCAGTGCCGAGACGGTAAAAGCAGCTTGGAACAACCTGTGTGAAATAAGCGAAGTCTTCCGCCGTCATTCTCATCGGAAGCTCTTCGACATTCTCTTTTCCCAGGTATTCAATGGCTGCTGTACGCGCTTTTTCGGTGAGCGCTTCATTATTTACAAGAAAAGGATAGCCGCGTAAGATCTTCACCTCAGCATTTGCTTTCCATTTTTCACAAATGGCATTCACTGTTTCCTTTAGTTGTGCATGCGCCTTGTCCCTTCGTTCCTCATTCATGGTACGGAAGGTTCCCTGCAGTTCTACCTTATCGGGAATTACATTAGTTGCGCCTTTACCTTCTATTTTTCCGAAAGCGAGTACGGTTGGAATTGTATTTCCTGAAGCGTCTTTGTATCCCTGCTTCATGAACTGTTCGTTCAGTGTGGTCATGATCTCAGATGCGATCAATAAAGGATTGATGTATTCATTCACCATGGCCGCGTGCCCGCCTTTGCCATTTACGGTAATGTAAAGCTCGTCGGTGCTTGCCATGTACATTCCGCTTCTGAAACCAACCTTTCCTGTTTCCATGCTGGGAAAAACATGTTGCCCGAATGCGGATCCCACTTTTGGATCTTCCAATACTTTTTCTTTGATCATCAGCGAAGCTCCTCCCGGCAATACTTCTTCGCCAGGCTGAAAGATCAATTTTACTGTTCCTTCAAATTCATCCTTTAATTCATTTAGGATCCTTGCCGCGCCAAGCAGGCAAGCGCTGTGTACATCGTGGCCACAAGCGTGCATCACACCTTCGTTCTTTGATTTATAAGCTACCGTATTTTTTTCCTCAATAGGCAAGGCATCCATATCGGCGCGAAGGGCAATGACTTTTTTAGCAGGATTCTTTCCTTTGATCAGCGCCACAATTCCGGTCTTCACATATCCTTTTTTATAGTCGATCTTCAATTCATCCAGCTTCGCGCAAATGTATTCCGAGGTTTTGTATTCCTGAAAAGAAAGTTCGGGATGCGCGTGCAAATGTTCGCGGATGGAACGCGTGGAAGAAAAATATTCCGCCGCTTTGGATTGGATCAGTTTTTTAAGCTCGCTCATATTATTTCCAGATCAGCATTTTTAAACCGAGCAGGACGATCACGGCGCCAAATATTTTTTTGATCATGGCCTGGTCGAGACTGATCGCGATCTTCGACCCGAAATAACTTCCCGCCATAAAAGTAACTGCCATGATGCAGGCGGTCTTCCATTCTACATAACCGGCCTTGTAATAATTAACAACGCCTAAGATCCCGATGGGCAGCAGGAACATGAAGAGTGTTGTTCCCTGGGCCTGCTGTTGTGAATACTGTAAATAGTAGACCAGCACGGGTACAATTACGATTCCTCCGCCAATGCCTACGAGGCCGCTCAGCAATCCGGCAACCAGGCCAACGCCCAGCAATATGAGTATGGTTGACATGGTATAGGTTTGAGAGATTTTCATGAATGCAGAGCAAAAATAATCAATTCAGGGAATTTTTGCTTTTTTATTTGGGGTGGTGAGTATGTCACGCAGAGGCGCAGGGACGCGTAGGTTATTGTATGAGATTTGCTTTTAGATTTTTGCAGGTACTGATTATATAAAACCTGTATAACTTCTTCACAAAATTGGAACATTCTATCCTCGGCGTGCTCTGCGACTTCTACTCAAAAAAGAAATTGCTAAACGTGATGACTCGCTTCACGGGCATTCCAGCTAACGCAATTTTCGGCTCATGCTTCGCTACTAATATGAAAAGGAGTTACGGGCTGTGATGACCCGCTACGCGGATAAGTCCAGCTAACGCGATAGCTCGGCTCATGCTTCGCTACTAATATGAAAAGGAGTTACGGGCTGTGATGACC
>JBJMLS010000217.1:0-10680 GCA_045805185.1 Bacteroidia bacterium
CAGGTTTATAAGGGAGGCGATCCTAAATTCTATCGTTTGCCCTCCATTACTGATCTGAAGACGCTTTCCGAGTATTCGGGTTCCCTCAGCGGTCAGAACAACCGCTTAAAATTCTTTATTGACAGTGCAAAAAGCGTAACACGGATAAGCTTTCAAATGGCTGATGTCGGATCAAAGAGAATAAAAGAATTAGTGGCTGAGATCAGGCCTAAAGTTGATTCGATCTTCAGTCCGAAAGAATACAAAGTAAGCTTAACGGGCCACAGCCTGGTGTTTTTAAAGAGTAATGATTACCTCCTGTACAACCTGATGGAAAGTTTGATCATTGAAATACTCCTGATCGCGATCGTAGGAATGGCCCTTTTCCGTTCTGTCCGCATCATTGTACTTTCCAAGCTACCCTGCCTGATCCCTCTAATTATAACAGCCGGGGTAATGGGATTCCTGGACATCCGGTTTAAGCCATCCACTATTTTAATATTCAGCATTGCGTTTGGAATTTCATCTGATGGAACGATCTATTTCCTTACCAAATACAGGCAGGAGCTTCGGAAACAAGGGGGAAATCCTTTCCAGGCCATCAGCGAAGCCATCAAAGACACAGGATTGAGCATGATCTATACTTCGGTCATTTTATTTTTTGGCTTCTCTATATTTTCTGTTTCCAGCTTTGGCGGAACGGCGGCCCTTGGTGTGCTGATCTCGCTCACCCTGATCATGTCTTTAATTACAAACCTGGTTCTTTTACCCGCGATCCTGCTTTCCATAGCGAATAAAAAACAGAACAAGGCAATGATGGAACAACCGCTGATCGAGCTGGAAGAGGAATGATCCTGATCTCATTTTGAAGATCAATCATAAGAATGGTTAGCTCTTACAAATAAAAAAGGCAGTTATGCAACTGCCTTTCAAATGCTTTATCTGAACTTTAATTATGTATCACCCAATGCGCATCGGAAACAATGCAAATGCCTCCGAATTTTTCAATGATAGGCTTAACTGAATCAACAACTCTTCGCGCTTCCTCTTCATTGCAACAGATCATAATGTAACAATTCTTGTATCCGCCAGAGATCCCGTGTCCGTCCTTTGATCCGCGCAGCCCTTTTCCCGCAACATCTTTGAGAATGGTATAACCGGACACACCGGTTTTATCAATATGCTCAACTAATTTTTTAAGGTAAAGGTAATCGGTGATTATTTCTATTTTTTTTACATTGTCTTCCATGATTCAATTTTTAATAAAGTTAGTATTATTTAAGCCTTAAGCATGTATGCATTGAATAATGTAATAATACAGGGGAAGGCCCGCCATAATATTAAAAGGGAAAGTGATCGCCAGGGCAACAGGAACATAGATCCCGGGACTGGCTTCAGGAATAGCGATGCGCATGGCTGCAGGAACGGCAATATAAGAGGCGCTGGCCATAAGTACAGTGAACATAAATGAATTCCCCTGGTCGAGCCCGAGCAGGCAGGAAAGGCCTATGCCAATTGCGGCATTGATCAGCGGCATTGCAATACCGAAAGCAATAATAAAGAACCCCGCTTTTTTCAGCTCGCCGATCCTTTTCCCCGCAACTACGCCCATATCGAGTAAGAAGAATGAAAGCATTCCTTTAAAAATTCCACCGGTAAATGGCTGCATGATCTCCATGCCTTTTTCATTGGAGATTAATCCGATGATCAGGCTTCCAAGTAAAACAACGATTGAACCATTTAAAAAAGCTTCGCGCATTAATTCTTTCATGCTCATGTGGTGATCTTCCGCCTGACCTTCTTTTTTAGCCGAGAGCTTGCGGTACATCAGCACACCAATAACAATAGAAGGAGACTCCATAAGGGCCATCGCTGCAACCATCTCTCCGCCATAAGGAATACCTGAAGACTGAAGAATATTTGAAGCAGTAATAAATGTAACGGCGCTCACCGATCCAAATGCGGCCGCAAGAGCAGCGGCATTCGGGACATCCAGCTTAAAGCGAAGGATCCTGTAACAATAGATAGGAATAACAAGCGCCATAATTATAGAAACTACCAGTACTTTAATGACCTCCATGTTCAAACCGCTGTGGTGAAGCTCAACCCCTCCCTTAAAACCAATCGCCATTAACAGGTAAAGTGAAATAAATTTTGAGATCTGTCCGGGGATCTCCAGGTCGGATTTTGCCAGTATTGCAAGCAAGCCGACGAAAAAGAAAGGGACCGGCGGTGCAAAGAAATTGTGAAGGAGGTGAGTCATGTCCATAATTAGGTGTTTTTGGTTGGTTAAATATAAAACTTATTTCGATTTATTTATTAAAACGACGCCTGGTACTGCAAAATCACTCCTCCCCTTCTCGTGCTTTGCTCTATGTTTCCATTTGTTCTTGTGGTATATATGGGCCTGTCCTGGTACTCCAGTGAGATCTTCGATGCGTTACCCGCGATCAGCCAATTGAATCCGACGCTGTAAACCAGCAAAGGATCTTTTAAACGCTGATACTGCGCATAGGTAAAATTGAAATAAGGCTGAAGGGTCCCATAGCTTTTTAGCAGGTCCTTTTTAAACAGGTAGGCTCCCTGCGCATAGATCACATTACCTGTACCGATCAGAGGATAAGCGTTACCTGCTCCATTAAAGGAAGCTGTTCCGGTAGTTCCATTAGCCGGGTTCATTGGCCCTGCATTCCTGATGTATTTAGGACCGAAATTATAGTCCAGGTAGGAAGCATAGAAAGTAACCGCATTCTGCTTCTCTTTGTTCAGGTAATAATCAATAAATACATCCGCCCCGAATTGCTGCAGGGGCACTTTGGCTGTATCTCCATTGGTTTTTCGATACCACATAGCATCCGGTTGATACGTAAAACCTGAGCCGACATTGACTATTCTTTTTTTGCCGAGGTAGGAGCCGGCCATATACGGAAGCAAAGTAGTTTCCTTATCGAGAAACTGGTAGAACAGGTATCCGTTGCCCTGCATTTTTGGAGCCTGTGTACTGAAATAGGCAATATTGGTATCTGCGGCTCCGAGAGTAGCAACGCCATTAGCAGCAGTTAAAATAAAAGGATTAGATAAAGAAGCGCGGTAGTTCAACCTTCCCAGTTCACCATGTGCATAAACTCCCAGCTTTCTGACAAACTGATCGGTTACGTCATTGGTTGTTTCCTGGATAGTAGGAAGATCAAGTCCAAGTATGTTCCCAACTCCTGAGGAAGAATACCGCGCGGTCCCGTTCCAGCCATGCAGGCCGGCGCCGATGTTCAGGTGCTTTTTAAATACAATATACTCCGCAGTAACATCGTGAAAGAAGATGGGCGTCTTACGCGTGGTGAGGTAATTAAAGCTGTTGATCCCGATCTGGGTGTACAGGAATACGCGATCAGTAAGCTGCCCGTAAGCCTGGTAGCGCGCCCGGCGCAGTCCCACATCAAAGGTTTGACTTTGCTTTGTTCCACTGACCGTACTGCCGGGATTATTTTCATTGAACCTTACCCAGATCTGCGCAAGACCGGTTGCTTTAACGTAGTGCGTGCTGTCATTGTTCAGGTAGATCTTCAGGCCCTCTTTAAACCTGTTATTATTTTGTGCATTCATTGCCGTGCTCAATAAAGCAAATGCAAGGAAACTTTTCATGTATTTTTTCATGTTGAAATTCGTAAAGTGAATTCATGGCCTTACCGGACCATGAAATAATAAGCAATCAGAACAAGGTTTAAAGTATCTCCGGGACTTCGCATAATAATCACAAACAAACAACAACAATAACTATCATGAAAGTATCCCGGAGAATGTTATTCAACCTTTTCTTTCTTTCTTTCCTTGTGATTTTCTTTGTGCAGATCAGGAGAGGGATGTTTTCCTCCTTTTTTCCACGTACGTGTGGATGTAGCGTCATGTCCATTCTGCCGGTGATGCTCGTAACCGCCTATTATTACTTCACCGCCTGCAGCCTGGTAATCATTTTTAAAATCGTTGAGCGAATGCAATGTGGTATGATCAATAACTCCGCAATTGGAGAGATTAATATGGACGTGTTTTCCTGCGGGAAGGCCATATACTTTTTTCTTCAGGCCAAGATAGTTTGAAAAGACCGCATCACCCTTCACATCCATCTGGACCTGGTTCCCGTTTTCGCTGATGTCTGCTTTTGATTTGAAGAGGTTGCCGATCCTGGTTCCGTGAACCGTTACATTTATGATCATTTCCAGGAGAATCCCGCTGCCTACGCCGATCAACAGATCAGTTGCAAGCGTAATTATCAATGTAGCCACGAAAATGATGAATTGATCAATTCCTACATGCCACATGTGCATGAACTGTTTTGGATGCGCAAGGCGGAAGCCGACAAATACAAGCATTGCAGCAAGCGCGACATTCGGGATCATTTCGATCACCGGAACAGCAATAAGAATAGCGATCAACATAAATAATCCGTGAAAGAAATTGGCCCAACGGGTTTTTGCACCGTAGCTGACATTAGCCGAACTACGCGCAACTTCGCTGATCATTGGAAGTCCCCCGATAATGCCGCAAAGCGTATTTCCTAAACCGACAGCCCACAGATCCTTATTGAAATCACTTTTCCTTTTGTACGGGTCCATTCCATCAACCGCCTTTGCCGTAAGTAAGGATTCAATACTGCCGATCAATGAATAAAGAACAACATATTCAATAAAAACCGAAGTGTGTGAAGTGATACCCGAGAAATCAACATTTATGATCCCGCCTTTAAATGCATCTGCAATACTTCCGATCTTCACCAGCGCGAAGTTGGCAATTGCCCCATCTGTCTTAATATGAAGGGCAAAACCAAGAGGAATGGAAACAGCCAGTACAATAAGAGGAGCAGGAATTTTTTTGATCCTCTGGTTCTTTACAAAACCCATGATCACCATAATGAGGAGACAGGCTATTCCAATTTCCGCCATGTGCGCATTTTCATGCATAACGCTTGCCGGAAGCATGGCCAGCAACTCGAGAGGCTCTTTTCCTTTCAGCTCTGCAGGATTAATGCCCAGCAGAAGGTGAAGCTGCTTCGCCATGATGATAACGCCAATAGCTGCGAGCATTCCGTGAATAGCTGCGGTTGGAAAAAAATCGGCAAAGCTTCCGACTTTTAAAACGCCGAACAGTACCTGGATAAGACCGGCAACCACAATGGCTCCAAGGGCCAGGTGCCATCCCTGCTGACCTTCGCCAAATGCAGCAACGGAACCGCTGACAATAACGATGAGCCCTGCCGCTGGACCTTTAATGGACAAACGGGAGCCCATAAAGAAACTTACGAGAACACCGCCAACGATAGCGGTAACCAATCCAAAAATAGGACTGACCTCAGGGCCGAAGCTGGCTTTACAAATACCTATACTTAATGGAAGCGCTAACAGAAAAACGAGGAAGCCGCTTAGCGCATCAGTTGTGAAATTTTCTTTTAAGCCGGCAATACCGTCCTTTGGAAGATTAATTTTATTTTTTGACATGACAGAAATTTTAAGAAAAGAAACATACAAACAGAATAACGCGGCCTACCCGAGGTAGAACCGGCAAAGATCAATTTGTTCCTTTCAGATTCTTAAAATACGGTTGGAAATAAAAAGCGGTGTGTGCGGAATGAGCACTTCGGAAAAGGAATGAACCGATTCCGTTTGAAGAAATTGCGAAGTGTAAACGAATACGCCTATGGAATGGAAGAGGTCAAGTACAGGGGCGTCAACTGAATCATCATCAATGTCTTCGTCCAGCTCTTCGAAAACAAAAGACTCGCTATCCGATGAGGATCTGGATTCTTTCTGGAAAGATTTGGTTTTAGAAAAACACAGAGGAGCGGATGTTATAGAAGAAGTGGTACAGAAGATAAAAACAAATAACAGGAAGAAGCTTAATAAGCGCTGGAAGTTAGATTTGTTTTGTATAGTTTTCATCCGGGGAACAAATTTATAACATAAAATTCTTTAACCTAATCTTTTAAATGAAATTTAACGAGCTTTCGTCCGAATAGGAGCTGAAGTACTATGAAAGGTAAAAAAAACGCAATAAACCACGAAATATAGCAGACGGATTGCTAAAATCCGGAAAGCGCGGAACCTGCCCCCTGCAATGGGCTTAACAATTATTAACAGGATCCTTTTGCCCGCCTCTTACATGATTTTGGGCAACGGGTCATTAATAATATTAATTTTACCTCTCTTTTAAAAATCTCATGGTTAAATTTGGTAAATGGCTCGGAGGGGGCCTGGGCTGGGCCATCGGTGGACCAATTGGCGGTTTGATCGGGCTCGTGATCGGATCCTTACTTGACAATTCAACGGTAATTACAAAATACGAGGGTACAGGCGCAGGTCCTTCTTTGCATACCACCCCCGGCGATTTCGCGGTGAGCCTTCTCATACTTTCAGCCGCCGTTATGAAGAGCGATGGGAAAACAATGCGGTCGGAACTGGATTACGTAAAGAATTTTCTTGTGCGGCAGTACGGAGAGGCAGCTGCAAAAGAGCAGTTAAAATTACTGGGCGAGATCCTGAAGAAAGACATACCCTTACATGATGTTTGCATGCAGATCAGGCAGCACATGCCCATCAGCGCCAGGCTTCAATTGCTGCATTACCTATTCGGGATCTCAAAGGCCGATGGCGAGGTAAGTGAGAGTGAGATCAAAGTGATCGAACAGATCGCTTCTTACCTCAACATATCATTGGCAGACAGGGATTCGATCCGGGCCATGTATTACCGTGATACAACCAGCGATTACAGGATCCTGGAAATAGAACCGTCAGCCAGTGATGATGAGCTGAAAAAAGCTTACCGTAAAATGGCCATGAAGTTTCATCCCGATAAGGTTAGCGGAATGGGCGAAGGCGTTCAGAAATCCGCGGAGGAAAAGTTCAAAAAAGTGCAGGAAGCATACGAGAATATCAAGAAAAAAAGGAAGATCGGCTGATGAAGAACCTTCTTTTAAATCTGCTTCTGTTAGTAGCATGCATTTCCTGCAGTTCGCCGCGACTGGAGCATGAACAAAAAAGCGGAAATAGTAACGTGGTAAAAACGGGAAAGGCTTTTCATGTTAACCTACCCGAAGATCATACTACGCCTTACCTGTGGAGCCTCAGCAACAATTATAACAGCACGCTCGTAAATTATATGGGGTCCCTGTTCCATTCAAATGAAAAAGGAGTTGACTTTAATTTTGAAGCGCTAAAGCCCGGCAAAACGGATCTTACTTTTTACCTGAGAAGTTATAACGATACTTCGGACATAAAGACCTTTACGGTCGAAATAAAATAGCTTCACTGCTTTCCATTCTATTTTAGATGCTGTCCCAAAAAATGTGAAATAGATACCAGCTGATTTCTTTTTTCAGAACTTTGGTACCATTATAGCGCCGCTATATTTTCAATCCTTTAAAACTTACCTCATGAACAGATCAACTCTAATCAGAGCCGCGGTTCTTTCAGCTGCGGCTTTTTTATTTCAACAATGCGCCGTAGTACGCCCGGGCGAGATCGGGATCAAACAAACACTTGGAGTAATCAGGGGTAAACCCATAGCCCAGGGAGTCAAATGGTACAATCCATTCGTTAGTCGTATTGTAAGAATAAATGTACGAACCGTTGAAAGTTTCAATACCCTTCCTCTTCCAACCCGCGAAGGTTTGAGCGTCAATGCGGAGATCAGTCTCCTTTACCACGTAAAAGCCGAAGCCGCGAACGATGTCTATCTTAAGCTTGGTTCCAATTACGAAGAAGTAATGGTACTTAGTAATTTCAGGGCTACTGCAAGAGAGATCAGCGCCCGTTATTACGCGAAAGAACTCTATGCGACAGAAAGGAATAAAGTGGAAAAAGCGATCTCTGAAGAATTAAGCGCCCACATTTCGCAATACGGCTTTGTGATCGACGCCGTACTGCTGAAAGATATTATCCTTCCTCCACAAATGGTACAAGCCATACAGGATAAAGTAAACGCAGAGCAATCATCGCTGAAAATGGAGTTCGTGATCGAACAACAAAAGAAAGAAGCGGAGAGACGGATCATAGAAGCTGAAGCCATTAAAAAGTCGCAGAACATCATCAACGAATCGTTAACCGATAAATTGCTCCAGTATAACAATATTGAAATGCTGAAGAGCCTGATGAACTCGCCAAACTCAAAGGTTATCATTACCGACGGTAAATCGCCCCTGCTCAACAGCATTGAAACTAAATAAACAACATTTCCACTAGATTAAAAAGAAGCTCTCCGGAGCTTTTTTTTTGAATTGAGTTTTCAATTGAAATGAAACTCATCTTCGCAATTCATAGGACCTATTTAAGGAGCAGATCAATTTCATGAATTTCTTTTTTTTCGATCATTTCAATGTGTGAACAGAAATTATCTTCTCCGAACAATTGTTCATTCAGGAAGGAAAGGAAATGTATGTTTCCCTGATCCGCATCGCCTATAATGTTCCCGTATTTTCTCTGACCGTTTACCAATCGGATCACAGCTTCTTTTCCCGTATTTTTCATAGTTACATTTTGTGTAAATCTCCTCACTCAATATTATTTCCATATAAATTGCAGGTTAAAAAAACTTTATATATTTGCCGCGGATATTTCTTATCCATACAAAAATGGCAACCTGTCAACAATACCTGAAGAGCAAGCGTATGAAACGCATGGGCGCGAAGTAAGCCATCCGCCCCACAACCGGTATTTATTTTCCATTATTTTTAGCCTAAATAAGAACTGAACACTAATAACCTGTAATCCTTATTCCAAGAAAAATGAAAGTTTTAAAATTCGGAGGAACAAGCGTAGGAAGCGCCGAACGAATGAAAGCCCTGGTAGGCCTTGTCGTAAGTGCGGAACCAAAAATCGTAGTGCTGAGCGCAATGAGCGGCACCACCAATTCGCTTGTAGAGATAGCAAAGGCATTGTACGCGCGCGAGAGCAAAAAAGCAACTGAGCTGATCGATGAGCTGGAAGAAAAATACAAGCAGGAAGTAAAAAAACTGTATTCGGATGAGAGAACGCTGGAAAAAGGAGATAACCTGGTGCGTTTTCATTTTGATTACCTGCGTTCTTTTACCCTGGATATGTTTACGGCGAATGAAGAAAAGGCAATACTTGCCCAGGGCGAATTGCTGTCAACTGCCATGTTCCACTATTACCTGGAAGAAACCGGGGTAAGATCCGTGCTTTTACCGGCGCTTAATTTCATGCGGATCAATGAAAATGATGAGCCTGACCTTTCCTTTATTGAAACCCACCTGAAAGGCGAGCTTGAAAATTATAAAAGCGATACTTTATTTATTACGCAGGGATATATTTGCCGGAACACTTTCGGTGAGATCGACAACCTGAAACGCGGCGGTAGCGATTATACAGCTTCTCTGATCGGGGCCGCCCTATATGCAGATGAGATCCAGATCTGGACGGACATTGACGGTATGCACAACAATGATCCGAGAGTGGTCAGCAAGACGCATCCCATTCATGAGCTTACCTTTGATGAAGCGGCTGAGCTTGCATACTTCGGGGCAAAGATCCTTCATCCGACCTGTATTCTTCCGGCGCAAAAAAGAAAGATCCCTGTACTGTTGCTGAATACCATGCAGCCTGAAGCTAAAGGAACGCGCATCAGTGAAAAAGATTCCGGTGAGGGAATTAAAGCCGTGGCTGCAAAAGACGGGATCACCGCGATCAATATCAAAAGCGACCGGATGTTGCTCGCTCATGGTTTTTTACGCTCCGTATTTGAAGTATTCGAGCGTTTCAAAACACCGATCGATATGATCACCACTTCGGAAGTGGCTGTTTCACTTACCATCGATAGTTCAAAGTTCCTGGGAGAGATCGTCAGAGAACTGAAGGAATTCAGCGATGTGGCTATCGATGAGGGACAAACCATTATATGCGTGGTCGGCGATTTCAGCGGTGAGAAAAAAGGATATGCAAATAAGGTATTCGAAGCCCTGAAGAATATCCCGATCCGTATGATCTCCTATGGAGGGAGCCAGAACAACATTTCCGTACTGGTAAATGCGGGGATGAAAAAAGATGCCCTGGTCGCATTGAATTCAGGACTATTCAATTATTAATCTTCAGAACATGTTCAACGAATCACTCATAAATAAATTTCAGGAACTTCGCACTCCTTTTTATTATTACGATACGGGCTTACTGGCAAGAACGCTGGAGCAGGTGCGGAATGAATCCGTCCGTTACGGCTATCATGTGCATTACGCTTTAAAGGCCAACGCTAACCAGAAGATACTGGGAATGATCCGCGGGTACGGATTCGGAGCTGATTGCGTAAGCGGCAATGAAGTAAAGCGATCGGTTGAATGCAAATTTGAACCGGGAAATATTGTTTTTGCCGGGGTAGGAAAAAGCGACGAAGAGATCAACTATTCACTTTCCCAGAATATTTTCTGCTTCAACTGCGAATCGCTGCAGGAACTCGAGGTGATCAATGAGCTTGCCGCAAAGCAAAATAAAACAGCATCCATTGCTCTCAGGATCAATCCCAATGTAAACGCCAACACACACAAATACATTACCACGGGACTTGAAGAAAATAAATTCGGCATTAATCCTTATGAATTTGACCTTGTTCTTGATAAGCTAAAGGAATTGCCGAACCTCAAACTGATCGGCCTGCATTTCCATATAGGTTCCCAGATCAGCGACCTTGCTCCGTTCAAGAATCTCTGTA
>JBJMLS010000218.1:0-4091 GCA_045805185.1 Bacteroidia bacterium
TAGTGTATTACGTGCTTTAGTAACAAAAAAATGATCAGTCAAAACATAAGCTATGCGGCGGATTCGCCGGTTAAAAATTTATTGGATGTAATTTACGATAAGGACAAGAAGGGACTTCCTGTGATCTTTTTCGTTCATGGCGGAAGCTGGATGAGCGGAAGCAAGGACATGTATACAAGGCTGGGCGAGAATTTCCTGGAAAAAGGAATGGTATCGGTGATCATCAGCTACCGTCTTTTTCCTGATACTGATGTTTTCGGAATGGTAGAGGATAGCAGGGCAGCGCTCAAATGGTGCATCGAACACATCAGCGAATTCGGTGGCGATAAGAATAAAATTTACCTGATGGGTCACTCGGCGGGCGGACACCTGGCTGCTGTGGCAGGCTTGTCGGAAAAGGAGCCGCAAAAACATATTGCCGGTTTTATTATGGTGGACGCATTCGGATTATCGGCGCATCATTTTTTGTCGGAATACAGCATGATGATGCCTGAGTTTTTCGCGAATGTTTTCGGAAAGCAAAAAGAAAAATGGTACTTGGTATCGCCAGATAAGCTGATCAGGAAAGATCTCCCTCCTTTTTTAATATTGACGGGAGGCAGCACTTATCCTTTCCTGGTCTTCGACAATAAGAACTTCGCCGGACTTCTGGGAAGCCTTAATGTTTCCTGTAAGCACATCACCCTTCCTTACCTTTCGCACATGCAGATGATCTTCCAGTTTGAAAATAAGAGATCAGAGATCTACGATGTGATCTTAAAATGGATGAAGACGGAAAGCCTGCCGGTTAACTATAAATAAAGCTGATCCATAATTATAAAACGGGCCTTATCAATTCCAGGCTTTTGTTCCATAATCGCTCTGCAACAGCGGGGTCATGCCGGATCTTTTCCTTAGCATCAGGCTTGCCCGGCTTTGGTAAAAAGTAGCCTGAAAAATCAGCGCCCTTATCAGTAGCGAGGTAAATAAAGTTCTTTGATGCCGCCTCCGGTGACTTTCCAAAAAGGTTAACCAATCCCCTAAGGAAAAAATTTGATTCGCGCATGATCCCTGTTTTTGCAATACCAACGTGAGCGATGTTCATTACAACATCGTTGTCTGGATTTCGCTTTGCAAACTCCTGCACCAGTAAATGATTGGCGAACATCTCCTGGGCGAGCGCTTTCATCATGCTGAAGTTATTCTTCAATGCGAGATCATCAAAGAAGATCTGCGCATTTTTCATTAGAGGAGCGCCCACCTGCACGATCCTTGCATGGCCGTTCATAAGCTCAGGCATTAATAATTGCGTAAGGGCGAAACGGCTCAGGTATTGTATGGCAAAACCCGCCTCCAGTCCATCAGCAGTGATCACCTGCTTGGGAAGTATTACCCCTGCTGAAAGCACCAGCACCTCAATGGATCCGGTCTTTTGCTTTATTGCATCCGCCAGCTCTTTCATTCCTTTGATCGCTGATATATCGGCTGTGATGTATTCCACATTATTATTTCCTGAAGCGGTACTGATCTCTTCAGCGGCTCCTTTTGTCTTAGCAGCGTCTCTCCCGTGTACGATCACGCGGTAACCTTTTGTTGCCAGCGCTGTCGCAACGGCTTTACCGATGCCGCTGTTTCCTCCTGTAATAACTGCTGTTTTCATGTTTTTTTATTTAAGTAATTGATTGATCCGTCCTGTTATTAAAATTAAACATTTTAGGCTGATAAAGCTAATCAGGTAAATTCCCGGAACAGGCAGAGTCGTATTGCCACGAACGGAATATTTCCTTGTATGTAAAATTCCATTTCTTTATTATATTTACATAAAACAAAGCTTATGCAAAATCAGCTAACCTTTCAATTCATCAGCGAGCCGGCGGATGTGAATTATGGCGGGAAAGTACATGGCGGCGCCGTAATGAAATGGATCGATCAGACAGGTTATGCCTGTGCCACTTCATGGGCGGAAGGCTACTGCGTTACTTTGTATGTGGGAGGGATCAGGTTCTTTCGACCCATACAGATCGGCGACCTGGTGAAGATCGTCGCGCGCGTGATCTATACGGGAACGACCAGCATTCATATTTCCTGTGATGTTTTTTCCAGGAAAATTACAGAGCATAAGTTCGTAAAGACCACCCATTGCGTTATTGTATTTGTAGCGGTGGACGAGCATGGGAAACCCAAGCCTTCACAAAAATGGGAGCCACATACCGATCACGAGATCGCTTTGGAAAAATACGCGAAGCGTTTAATGGAGCTCAGAAAAAATATAGAAGTGGAAATGAAGCCTTTTTTAGAGGATTATTTTTAATTTTTACTGCTTGACCTTTTTAACCGCAAAGAAGGCGCAAAACCCGCAAAGTATTTATTACGTCGCTACAACCAATAATTTTGTAAGAGGTATTCTGCGTGACATTCTCCCTGCCTTTCAATTTCAAATAAGTACCTTGGCGTTTCTGCGCCTCTGCGTGCCTCAGCGATACCTCCGCGAGAATCTTTCTTCAACTAGCGCCTTGGCGTCTCTGCGCCTCTGCGTGACCTATAATACAGCTCCTCAATAGTTCCTCAGCGATACCTCCGCGAAACTCTGCGAGAATCTTTCTTCAACTAGCGCCTTGGCGTCTCTGCGCCTCTGCGTGACCTATACTACAGCTCCTCAATAGTTCCCCTGCGTGCCTCAGCGCATATCTCAGCGAAACTCTGCGAGAACCTTTCTTCCACTAGCACCCTGGCGTCTCTGCGTGACACAAACTAATTTTATTTCCAGTACTTCATCACCTCACCATTCCCCGCGTCTTTTAAAAGGAGAGAATCTTTTGTCGATTTTAAAATGATCTGCTTTATATGACCTTCCGGCGCTATAATATCGAGCGTATCCCAGTAAATACTAAAAACATATTTACCCGGGTGCTCTACATAACTGATAGAATCACCCTGGATGGAAAACACCGCGTGTTCCTCGTATTCCTTCCCGAACCAGCTGCCTTGCAAGGAAGCCTTAACGCTTTCCTTGTCAGCATCGGTTTGTTTTTTTTCTTTTGTTTGTTCACTTCCGCAGGCGCCAAGCGCAAGCAGGAAAACCAGGGTCAGTTTCTTTGTTCTCATTTTTTTGTGTTATGCATTCTCCAGCACTCCGATATCCAGTTTCTTCATTTTTAAAATAGCCTGCATTACCTTTTGCGAGCGTTGCGGATCACTCATCAGCTTGCCGATAGATGAGGGAACGATCTGCCAGGAGATCCCGAACTTGTCCTTCAGCCAGCCGCACATGCTTTCTTCTCCGTCTTCCGTTAATTTGTTCCAGTAGTAGTCTATTTCTTTTTGCGTATCGCAGCTCACCACAAGAGAGACCGCTTCGTTGAAAGTATATTGGTGTTCACCCGGACCATCCATGGCGATCATTTCGTATTGTCCCAGCTTGAATTCGGAATACAGAACCTTTCCGGCATTGGCATCTCCCGCCGGGTAATGCACCATTCTTGCAGTGGAAGAGTCCTCGAAAACGGAAGTGTAGAATTGAAGGGCCTCTTCTGCGCGGCCGAATTGTTTCCCGGTGAAGAGCAGGGAAGGAGTTATTTTTTGCTTGTCGCCGGGATTGTTAACAATGGAAATCTGCCAGGTCAGGCCGAACTTGTCCTGCACCCAGCCGTAACGTTCGCTCCAGGGATATTTATCGATGGGCATCATCGCTTTTCCACCTTCAATTAATTTCTCCCAGGCGGCATTGGTTTCTTCGAGGGTTTCAAGTAATACAAAAAAGGAAATAGCCGGTGTAAATTTAAAATTTGGCCCGCCATTCAGGCCCATAAAGTGTTTTCCGCCAAGCTCAAAGGTAACTACCATCGAGTTCTCGGACTTGATCTTGGAATTCTTAAAAACGGAGCAGTAAAATTCCGCCGCAGCTTTGGCTTGCCCATCGAACCAAAGGCAGGGATAGAGTTGGTTTTGCATATTTTTTTTTGAATGTTTTTGTTTTGGTAAATATAGGAAAAACAATATAGAACGGGAGGCATGTGTGGATTTAGTGTTCAAAGGTTGTATTTGTGTAAGAGGTGTTTTGTTTGGAGTATCCCAACCATTTGAAACGTCGACAGAGAGAACTCAGTTGGAGA
>JBJMLS010000219.1:0-4437 GCA_045805185.1 Bacteroidia bacterium
GCGCGGTGCTTCTTGTGGTTACCGTGCGACGCGCCCTGGCCCTTGAAGTTGTGCCGCTGCATCACGCCCGCGAAGCTGAATCCTTATCCCAGCTGATCTTTTACATGTGGTACCTGTTGGAGAATTACAACACGGATCCTGAAATTGCTTACCTGGTAAATAACCTCGAAATTTATTTTGTGCCCTGTGTAAACCCCGATGGCTATATCTACAACGAAACGACAAATCCCAACGGCGGCGGCATGTGGCGAAAGAACAGAAGGGATAATCTGGATGGAACCTTCGGCGTCGATCTCAACCGTAATTACGGATACAACTGGGGCTTCGACAATTTTGGATCTTCACCAACCAGCAGCAGCGATACCTACCGTGGTCCTTCAGGTTTTTCGGAAAGTGAAACGCAAATGATGCGCGACTTTTGCAATGCACATGCTTTTAAGCTTGCCATTAATAACCATACCTACAGTAACCTGCTCATTTATCCCTGGGGATACCAGGCTGGACTTGAATCTCCGGATTCACTTACTTTTCGCGCCTTTGCAGGAAGACTGGCGCAATGCAGCGAATTCGGAACAGGAACGGCTATTCAAACTGTGGGATATACTGCAAATGGAAATTCCGATGACTGGATGTACGGCGAGCAATCGAGCAAGCCCCTGATCCTTGCTATGACTCCTGAGGCTGGTTCGGTTACTGATGGTTTCTGGCCCTTGCAGAGCCGCATTGTTGATATTGCCAAGGTTACCATGGATCAGAATCTCAGCGCATGCCGCTTAGTTGCCGCTTATGCCGAAGTGAAGAGTCTCAATGATCAATTCATAACCTCTGCATCGGGTTACCTGAATTTTAATATTCAGCGTCTCGGACTCGACCCCGGTAATTTTACAGTTAGCGCTGTTCCAATAAGTGCCACTATTCAAAGCCTTGGCGGACCGCTCAGCTATACTTCGCTCAACCTGTTGCAGGCCAAAGATGATTCGATTTCCTATTCGTTAATGCCAGGAATTAACCAGGGAGATGCTGTACAGTACCTGTTCACAGTGAGCAATGGATCTTATACCGTAACGGATACGGTTACCCGTACCTATGGAACCCCGGTAATTGCCTTTGCCGATAATTGTAATGCGACTACAGCGTGGACAGCAGGTGGATGGGGAATTTCAACAGTACAGAAGGTTTCTCCCACCGGAAGTATTACGGATAGTCCTTCGGGACAGTATGCTCCAAATGTGAATAAGTCAATTACAACCAGTAGTTTCATTAACCTGACGGATGCGCTGGCAGCCGAACTTTCCTTTTATGCGAAGTGGGACATTGAACAGGGTTATGATTATGTGGAAGTAATGGCTTCCACTAATGGAACAACGTTCACTCCATTGTGTGGGAAATATACGGGAACCGGAAATGCTAACCAGGATGATGGAATGCCCTTGTACGACGGACAACAGACCAGCTGGATAAAAGAAAGTATTGATCTTTCGGCTTACATTGGCCAAAATATTAAATTGAGGTTTAAGCTGGTTTCGGATCCGGGGACCCAGGGCGACGGATTTTATTTTGATGACCTCGCCGTAAAGAAAATAGTTAACCCAACAGGAATAAAAGAAAATAATTCTTCCCAACCTGTCCTTGGGCAAAATATGCCGAATCCTTGCTACGATTATACCTATGTGAACTATTCGGTTCCTGACAAAACAGTGAACTATTCAGTCCGGGTTTTTAATGCAATGGGAGAAACCCTGCTGAATGAAAAGGTAAATCCACAGCTGAGTTCAGTGACCCTGAATACCTCTGGTCTTGCGGCGGGAGTTTATTTTTACCAATTGATCAGCGGCGCATACCACTCTACGGCTTACAGGATGGTGATTGTAAAATAAGTTTTGTTTAATTAAACTTTGGCATAACTTTGGGGTCTGACAAACAACAAAAATTACCGACCATGAAAAGAATGATCATACTATTGGCCTTGTTCGCAGCATCTGTAACAGGATCCGCGCAGGTAAAAACATCACCCCCGCCTCCCCCGGGAGAAAAAGGAAAGCCGCACATGAGTCCTGAAGAAGCGGCGCAAAAACAGGCGGATAATCTGGAAAAAGTGTTGACCCTTGGAACAGAGCAAAAAAATGTGGTGAAGAATGCAGCGCTGACCAGGATAAACAAAGTAAGGGCGATACGCAAAAAATACGGAAAGGACGGAGACAAAAAAGCAATGCATTCGGAAGTTAAGGCTGTCCGTAAGGCATTTGTGGATGAGGTGAATGCAAAACTGACAGCTGATCAGCAGGTAAAATGGAAAAGTTACCGCCAGCAGAAACGCAGGGAGATGAAAGCAAGCCACGATGCTAAAAAAGATAAAAATGCTCCACCCCCTCCACCGGAAGATGACAATGATGATGGTTCTGAAGATTAGAACCGGAAAGTCCCCGCTTAGGGGATTTTTTATTTTGTATATTTAATGAGCTATTTAATTTCTATGAAAAGATCTATCCTGCTGTTCGCCTTTATTTTTATTCTGAATACTCTTTCTGCTCAGCGACCTGATGTGGTGCTTACCGCAGGCCATACCGACCAGGTAAACTGCATGGATATCAATAATGAAGGAAACCTTCTTGCTACCGGGGGGAATGATAAGCTCATTAAGATCTGGGATGTGGCCACAGGAAAAGAAATACGCACGCTTGCGGGTAATGACGGACGTATTCAGTATGTCAGATTTTCTCCGGATGGAAAATATATTGGCGCGGTACTGTATTCCAACCAGCTTAAGTTCTGGGAAGTAAAAACCGGTAATCTTGTGAGAACAATTGAAAATTCTTCTACTCACGACGTCTTTGATTTTTATCCCGGGAGCGAATCTGTAATTTATCAGGCGGAAGGATCAAAGATAAAGATCAGCAATTTTGTGAAGGGGACCGACGATAAGGAATTAAATGTTGAGTTCGCTACGCGCATACGTGTTCACCCGGACAATAAGCGCCTGTTGGTCTACACGGTAAAGGGCGATGTGAGATCATACAGTTTGCCCGGTGGACAGGAATTGACCAGGCTCAATATGTATTCTTCAACGCCTGTTCCGCAGGTCTCCGCAAAAATGGAAATTTCGCATGATGGAAAATACCTCGCCATCGCTTTTTACAATAATACCATTCACATTATAGACATTGCCGCGAATAAAGAATACACTGTTTTCAAAGATCATCCCGCGACCAATAATGTGATCGTGGATATCAAGTTTAAAGAAACAGAAAATAAACTGGTCTCGGTTGACGCGGTGAAGAATGTCTTTGTATTCGATATTTCAGCGAAGAAAAAAATACTGGGAGTCAGCAATACCATGTTCAGTCCTATTTGCGTGGAAGTTCATCCGAAGCAGGATTATTTTCTTGTGAACGACATGAAGAAAGTCGACTATTGTAAATTCAGCACAGGTGAGATCGTTAAAGAATACCAGAACAGGGGAAACCGCCTGTTGAACATGACTTATGATCAGCAGGGTAAATATTTAGCTACTGCGGGAAGCGATATCAGCATTAAGCTTTGGAACCTTTCAGAAAATAAAATAGAAAGGACGATCCCTGGTTTTTTTCCACTGATCTTCACTAATGATGGAAAAAAGCTGATCACCATGTACAACTCTATCGGCCTCGCTACCTGGAATCCTGAAACGGGGGAGAAGTTGCAGGACATCAATACCGAATACGAACTGATCCAGAATCTGAGCGTGAGCGCCGATGGAAAATACCTTGCCGGAGGAGGCTTTATGAGTATCGTTAAAGTATGGGACCTCGAATCAGGAAAGCTCATCAAAAAATTTACGGGACATACCGGTGGAATTTATGCAACAGCCTTTAGTCCTGACGGAAAATACCTTGCCAGTTGCGGACTGGATCAAACAATAAAGATCTGGGATTTTAATTCAGGTAAGGAGATCAAAACGCTGGAGGGCCATACTATTCTTGTGAGTGATGTTCAGTTCAGCAAGGACGGTAAATGGCTGGTGTCCGGCGCCTGGGATAAAACCGTTAAGGTATGGAACACCCAAACCTGGACCCTGGACAAGACACTGGAAGGTCATGTGAACATTGTTACGGATATTGATATTACCGATGACGGAAAATACATCGTGAGCGGATCGGGGAATAATGTTGTTTCGCCTGCGGATAATTCCGCGCGGATCTGGGAGCTCGCCACTGGCAAACAGGTATGCAAGCTCGATAATCCCACCGGCCAGCTGAATAAAGTGATCTTTGAAAAAGGAGGAGACCTTCTTTTTACCTGTGGAGAAGATGGGATCGCCAAAATATGGAACTATAAGGATTGTAAAGAGGTTGCGGGACTGATCGCTGCGAACGGAACGGATTACATGATGTACACGCCGGATAATTATTACATCTGTTCACGCGGAGCCCTGGACGCGGTAAGCTTTCGTGTGGATGA
>JBJMLS010000220.1:0-4410 GCA_045805185.1 Bacteroidia bacterium
ATCATTGTAACGCCGTTCAGGAATAAAATGATCAGGGATTTTTTTAACGATTAAATTCAAAAACGAATTGCTATGCAAGATCCGGAAATGCCTCCCATCAGGAATCATGTGGAACTAACTTACCGCATTATGAAGCTGAATGCTCTTAAAGCAGAGCAGGAAGAAGTCCTGAGAAAGGATATCAAAGAGATTTATTACTCCTTTCATCCTTCTGAACTGATCCGGAACATGTGGAAGAACTTTAAAGAAAACCCGGAAGCAAAGCAAAATGTTAGCAAAGTGGGGATAGGATTAGGGTTGGATTTTCTCGTCAGGAGGCTGACCGGAAGAAGCTCCTCGGTTAAAGGATATCTTTCTTCAGTTCTTTTTGAGAAACTCAGCACTTATTTCCTGAATAAACATTCAGATACGATTGTTAAAGGTGTCTACAAGCTTGGAAAAATGTTTAAGCAGGCGGCATAAATTGTTAAATCGACCATTTCCAGGGCTATTTCAACGAATACTGAACTGAATTAAGTAAAAAGTTTTATAAATTAGCATTCCTCATAACTGATAACGATGGGTAGAAAGATTCTGATAGTTGATGACGAGCCTGATATGAGATCCCTTCTTAAGAGAGTTCTGACAGCTCATGATTATTCTGTAGAAGAAGCGGAAAATATCCAGCAGGGAATCAGCAGATTCAAGGCTACTTTTCCTGATATTGTTATGCTGGATGTTAATCTGCCCGACGGAAATGGCGTTCATTACATCAATGAATTTAAAAATGATAATAATATCGTGTTCCTGATGAGCGCCGATAACGATCACCTGAAGGAAGGTTTCAGAGAAATGGGAGTAAACGGTTTTATAAAGAAGCCTTTCGTATTGGATGAATTACTTGAAATAATCGGGAAACAAAATAACGTATCATCTTAATTTAGTGCACAAAAGATCCATGGCTAAAATTCTTATTATTGACGACGACATTAATATCTGTCAGCTGCTTGACCGGTTCTTTAAGAGAAAAGAACATGACTCTTCTTTTTTCACCAGCGGAAAAAAAGCCCTGGAATACCTGAAGGAGAATTCAGCTGATATTGTATTCTGCGATTTCAGGTTACCTGATGCGGACGGAAAAGAATTACTCCAGAGCATTAAAGAGAGAAGCCCGGATACGCAGGTAATTATTATTACAGGTTATTCGGATATTAAAACAGCGGTTGATGTTATAAAAATGGGCGCATTTGATTATGTTACCAAACCCCTGCTCCCTGAAGAGATCCTTCTTCTTGTTGAGAATGCCTTAAGTCAGAAGCAATCCAAGCTGGAAAAGACAAGGGCCATATCCGAAGGTAATGTTCAGACTTCGCAATCTCCTACCGACAGGAGTGAAGGAGATAATTCGAAAAGACAGGTTGTACATCCGAAAGGATATATTGTGGGTACAAGTAAGGAATCCGAGCGCCTCCATAACCAGATCAAGCTGGTTGCTACCACAAATTATTCGGTTATCATTTATGGTGAAAGCGGAACAGGTAAGGAATCTGTTGCGCACAGCATTCATGCTTACAGTCAGCGAAGGGATAAGCCATTTATTGCGGTAGATTGCGGTTCACTTACAAAGGAGCTTGCAGGAAGTGAATTATTCGGTCATGAAAAAGGAGCCTACACCGGGGCATTACAATCCAAAGTGGGACAATTCGAGCTTGCTAACGGTGGAACAATATTCCTGGATGAGATCGGGAACCTCACTTATGATATACAGGTCTCTCTTCTCCGGGTGATCCAGGAGCGTAAGATCAGGAGACTTGGCTCGCAGAAAGAAACAAATATTGACGTGCGTATTATTGTTGCGTCGAATGAAAAACTGAACGAAGTTACCGCCCGCGGAAAATTCAGGGAGGATCTTTACCATCGGTTCAATGAGTTCTCTATCGATCTTCCTTCACTGCGCGAGAGAAACCAGGACATTATGATCTTTGCGCGCTTCTTCCTCCAGAATGCAAATTCAGAGCTTGGAAAGAATATTGAAGGTTTTGTTCCTGAAGTAGAAAAAGTTTTCCTGGATTATAACTGGCCTGGAAACTTGAGGGAAATGAACAATGTGATCAAAAGGGCGGCGCTGCTCACCAGCAAAGATATGATCACGCTGGAAACGCTTCCCCAGGAGATCATATTTCAATCCAAGTTCAGCCTTGCAGAAGACGGAAGAGAAAATACCTTATTGCAAAAAGGCATGCCTGACCTTAAGTCGGCCGCGCTCCATGCCGAGTATGAAAAGATCCTGGAGATATTGCGAAAGGTGAATTTCAATAAGTCGAAAGCTGCAATGATGCTGAATATTGACAGGAAAACCCTGTACAATAAAATGAAGACCTTCAACCTGCTGGTGAACAGCTAAGAATTCACGGGCAGGTATATTTCAAAAACTGCCCCTTCATTAAGCTTTCCTTTTGCCTGGATAAATCCGAAATGGTTTTCCGCTATTTTTTTGCAGATCGCCAATCCGATCCCTGTTCCTGAAAATTCGTGGCGACCATGCAGGCGCTGGAATACTTCAAATATTTTTTCGGAATGTTTCTGGTCGAATCCAATTCCATTATCCGCAAAGCTTATCCGGTGGTAATTTTCTTTTTCCGGTACCCCATCCCTGAAAACTTCTTTTCCTTTTAACAGGTCCCAGCTTATTTTTATGAACGGCGCTACATCCGGCTTGCTGTACTTGATCGAGTTCCCGATAATGTTTTCAAACAGCTGGCGCATCTGAAAAGAGATCGCTTTAATTACCGGAAGCTTCGCGGCATCAATAGTAAATGCTCTCTCCTTACCGCTCAGCGCCTTTGTGGTTTCTTCCAGCACTTCGTTAAGATCTGTGCTTTCACGCGGACTCATATTGCTTTGCGTGCGTGAAAAAGAAAGCAGGTCATCGATTAATTTCTGCATGCGCTGGGCGGAAGTCATGATCCTGTCAAAATGCTGCTTTCCTTCTTCCGAGAGCAGCGCCATATCCTTTTCAAGGATCAGGTCGCTGAAGGTTTTTATTTTTCTCAGAGGTTCCTGGAGATCATGACTTACCACATAGCTAAAAGAGGTCAGTTCCTTGTTGCTTCTCTCCAACTCCTTATTTTTTCGGGTAACTTCCTGTGTGAGCAGGTATTCCTGGGTGAGATCCTGTCCTGTTCCAATGATCTTATAGGGGTTTCCACCTTCGTCGCATAAAACTTCTATGTTCTGGTGAATAATGCGAATGCTTCCGTCATCACGCTGAATTTTAAAATCAATGGCAGGAGCGCTCAGGTTCTTGAGCGATTCGTTCCATTGCTGTTCTACCTTTTCCTGGTCGTCGGGATGAACAAAGCCAAAAAAACGGGAAGGGTTCATTTCTTCAGGCTGGGGGTTCAGCCCGTATATGCGGCATAATTCATCCGACAAAATGATCCGGCCATTATGCATGTTCCAGGCCCAGTTTCCGATATGCGTGAGTTTCTGAGCCTGCTTGTATAACTCTTCGTTTCGCTGCAGCCGCTGTAACATGTAATGACGATCGGTAATATCCATTACCGTTCCTTTCATGCTGATAGCCTTGCCTTCGGAAAAAATGACCAGTCCCCTTGACCATAGCACCTTTTCATTTCCCTTTTTTTTGTAGCGGTATTCACATTCATAATGTCCATCCCCGTTTATGGCTTTTTCTATTGCCTTTTTCACTTTTAGCCTGTCGCCCGGATATACATAATCCAGGAATTCGGAAAGGTTCTGGCCACTGCCGGGTTCGAGCTCGAATATTCTATAAAGCTCAGGGGTGTAGATCGATTCGCCTCCATCAAGTTTCCATTCAAAACTCCCAAGGCTGGAAATAGCCTGCGCTTCCAGTAATTGTTCCTCCTGCTCCTGAAGTACGCGGTTTATATTAGTGATCTTTTCTTCCTGGATCCGGGAAAAAGCATAAAAGGAAATTGACTCTGTTTCCAGGATCAACCTGTCCAGTTCGCAAATGAGCTGCATCGCTTCAGTTACATCATTTGTAAATGAAGGAATAAAATGAAGAAAGGTCTGCTTCCGGATATATGAGCTGAGCGTAATATCTTCTACTACCACCTGGTCGCGTGTTATCACAGGCAACTGATCGCTGACCCAGATCTTTATGGAATGATGAAGCTGCTCCTGTAAGCGGTTTTCCGCAGCGTAGCGTAAGAATGAACCTGTTGTTTCAATGGACCGGTCTATAATCTCTTCTTCAGAAAAAGCTTCCAGATCATAATATTTCAGCGCCGGGAAATTAACCTGGCGGGTAAGCTTCCATTGTTCTCTTGTGAATTCCCTTAACTTATTCTCCAGGATAAATCTCGCAAAGGCAGGCAGAAAGCGGAACTTCAGCTCAGTTTCCGGAAGAGGGATTTCAGAAGGTTCTGTCATGTTCATTAGTTA
>JBJMLS010000221.1:0-6763 GCA_045805185.1 Bacteroidia bacterium
AATAACTAATAACTCCTGAGTCACTCCGGTCTCCAGTCAATTTCTTCCATTCCCTGTTTTCTGAGGATCTCATTGGTTTTAGAAAAATGCCTGCATCCGAAAAATCCTCCTCTCGCGAGCGGGGAGGGATGGGGAGCGGTAAGGATGTGGTGTTTGCTTTTGTCGATCAGGGATTCCTTCGCTTTGGCGTAATTGCCCCATAGCAGGAAAACAACTCCGGTCTTGAGCTCAGAGATCTTCCGGATCACCTCATCTGTAAATATTTCCCAGCCTTTATTCTGATGCGATGCAGCCTGATTCTCGCGAACAGTAAGTGTTGCATTGAGCAATAATACGCCCTGATCGGCCCAGCGTTCCAGGTTCCCGCTTTTCGGCAGCGGAATTCCCAGGTCGCTCTGAAGTTCTTTAAAAATGTTCTGTAAAGAAGGAGGCTGCCTGATCCCTTCCTGAACTGAAAAAGAAAGACCGTTT
Organism: Bacteroidia bacterium; assembly: GCA_045805185.1. GTDB lineage: Bacteria > Bacteroidota > Bacteroidia > B-17B0 > Aurantibacillaceae > JAHEYF01. Next base: position 472 of record JBJMLS010000221.1, read on the forward strand.
GCCTGTCCCGGACCATGGTAGGGATCCTGCCCGATGATAACTACTTTCAGCTTATCGAAAGGAGTTCGATTAAATGACGAAAAAATCCGATTACCGGGAGGAAAGACGTTGAACATTGCTTTTTCCCGCATCAGAAAAGACTTTAATGAAATGAAGTAATCCTTAGAGAACTCAGCGCTTAAGACCTTCAGCCAGGATTTATCAAGTTGTGGATCGGGGGTTTCCATAAATTACGTAATAAGGCTTTTTCTGAGCTATTTTACAAAGATGTTTAAAAATTAGAACAACAAAAATTTGCAGGGTTAATTTATTCATCTATTTTTGCTTAGTATAAAATCACGCGTAATATCACTTATGAAAAAATTTTTATCCATAGCACTTTTTGCAGCGATAGTTGTGGCGAGTGTGTCTTCATGCAAGTCCAAACAATCCTGCCCTGCGTATGGTAAAGCCAATGCTCCGGTTCACACAGTTAAATCCGTCTAAATGAAAAGAACCTTTGCAATTATAGCTTTGGCTGCATTTATTAGCACTTTTGCTGTTTCCTGTAAACATAATCAACCTTGTCCGGCATACGGAAAGGCAGGAAAAACGAACAAGCACCGTTCCGTTTAAGAACTTAACAGGTGAAGCTTTTTCGTTAATTAACGAAACTTATTCTTATGAAATATTGTCCCGGATCAAACCGGGATTTTTTTTTACAGGTAAGTGAATTCGATCAGCTGTTTGATATCGGGATGCAGGCTCTTTGCAACCGGGCAGGTATAAGCAGCGTTCTCCAGTATTTTTTTGTCCTTGTCACTGTATCCGTTGGGTGGCATGCTGATCTTAATGTGTATTTCTCCTATCCTCCTTGGCTCAGCGTACATTACTTTAGTAACTTCTGCAACAGCGCCATCAGTGCTCCTGGTATTATCTCTTTTCGAGACAATACCCATAACGGTGATCATACAGCAGGCAAGTGAAGTAGCCGTAAGATCGGTAGGGGAAAACGCCTCGCCGTTGCCATTGTTATCTTTTGGCGCATCAGTAATGATCACGTTTCCTGACTCGAGGTGCGTTGCTTCTGTTCTTAATCCGCCGAGGTATTTAACAATTGAGGTTGCCATCTTTAAATATTTTTATACCTCAAAAGTAGTATAATTTGCCTCCTGATCCTACCTTCGGATCAGCTTTCAATATTTGACCTTTTCTGGGATTCAGGGTTTAAAATCCTTATATTTGTTGAACAAATGAGGATACTGTTTTTCATTGCCATTCTGCTCCTGTTACTGCCGGATGAACTCCTTTCACAGAGCGCCATAACTGCCATTGAGCAGGGCCAGGATGTGAATGTGCTCTACAGGAATGAAGCTGTAGGCTTGCTTACCGCACACTCAAGAGGATTCGGCGCAAGCTACAGAAGGTTAAAGCATGTGACCGGAACGCGAAAAAGATTTTTTGAAATGGATGTGCTGAACATGCGGCATCCTAAAGAATACAAAGTTCATTACGACGGAAAAGGGAGTACCAAAGGATTCTATTATGGAAAGCTGAACAGCATTTTCCTGATAAGAGGCGGTATAGGATTTCAGAATACATTGTACGAAAGAGCGGAACGCAAAAGTGTTGAGATCCGTTATTCTTATTCCATGGGACCTAATCTTACTTTTGCCAAGCCGGTAAATTTATATGTGTTTGTTGAGAACCTGAAGGACCCCGTGATCCAGCAATATGATCCGGATAAGCACAAGCTTGAAGATATCGCCGGGCGCGCGCCTTTTGTTTATGGGTTCGATCATACCAAAGTTTATCCCGGCGCTTATGCCAAGCTTGCTTTCAGCTTTGAATACGCCGATTACAGCAACGAAGTAAAAGCAATTGAAACCGGCGTTATAGCCGATGTGTATCCGGTAGGCGTGCCGACAATGGCGAAATACAAAAGAGAGCAATTCTTCCTTACCCTCTACATTAGTTTTGTATTCGGAAAAAAATGGTTTTAATTGAATATGGAAAGCCTTGATATTATGCCGGCGGGTACCGGTACCGAAAAACCCCGGAAGCCAAATTGGCTGAGAGTTAAATTACCTACCGGCGAAGAATACGCTAAGGTCAGAAATATTGTTAGCAAGCACAAACTGCACACGATCTGCGAGAGCGGTAATTGTCCCAACATGGGTGAATGCTGGGGAGCAGGCACTGCAACTTTTATGATCCTTGGAAATATCTGCACAAGGAGCTGCGGGTTTTGTTCCGTAGCAACGGGCAGACCCAAGGCAGTGGACTGGGATGAGCCGATGCGCGTTGCCAATAGCGTTAAGCTGATGAGCGTAAAGCATTGCGTGATCACTTCAGTTGACCGGGATGATCTTAAGGACGGCGGTTCAATTATCTGGGCAGAAACCATAAAAGCAATTCGCAGTGTTAGTCCCGAAACAAAGTTTGAAACGCTTATTCCTGATTTTGCAGGCAAGTGGGAAAACCTGCAGCGGATCATTGATGTAAAGCCGGATATTGTTTCACACAACATTGAAACGGTTCGCCGTCTTACAGCCGCGGTAAGGATCCAGGCAAAATATGACAGGAGCCTCGAGGTGCTGAAGCGCATTAAAGAAGCAGGATTGAAAACTAAATCCGGGATAATGCTTGGCCTTGGCGAAACGGAAGATGAGGTAATAGAAGCCTTAAATGACCTGAGAAACGCCAGCGTGGACGTGGTTACAATTGGTCAATATCTCCAGCCAACCCCAAAACATTTAAAGGTCGCTGAATTCATTCATCCGGATCAGTTCGCAAGATACAAGGAGATCGGGCTAAGCAAAGGCTTCCGCTATGTGGAAAGCGGTCCGCTCGTACGTTCGAGTTACCACGCGGAAAAGCACGTGTTTTAATCTGCGGCGGAAGAGTATAAGGTAAAAGCAAAAAATGAATATCGACGACCTGCGCGCCATCTGCAAAAAGCTCCCGAAAGTAACTGAAGACATCAAGTGGGGACAGGACCTCTGCTTTTGCATTGCCGAAAAAATGTTTTGTGTTACCGGTCTCACAGGACCAATGAAAGTTTCCTTTAAAGTAAAGGATGAAGAATTTGAGGAATTATCGAATTCCCGCGATATTGTTCCGGCTCCTTATGTTGCACGCTATAAATGGGTGCTTGTCGAAAATCCTGAAAGGCTTAGCAAAAAGCAATGGGAGCATTACATAAGGCAATCTTATGAGCTGGTGAAAGCCAAATTACCGAAGAAGGTACTTAAAGATCAGGGACTGCTTTGATAATGATCATAAAGCGAGTTTTTTAAAAAAATCCCAGACCACGATCCCAATGCTCACCGAAATATTAAGTGAATGTTTGGATCCAAGCTGCGGAATTTCGATCACATGATCACTGTTACCCACAACCTCCTGTTCCACGCCGTAAACTTCATTTCCAAAGATCAGCGCATATTTTTCTCCTTTTTTTACAGGAAAGTGATCCAGGTAAGTTGCCTCTTTCGCTTGTTCAACTGAACAGATAACGTAAGCATTTTTTTTCAGTTCGCTCAGCGCTTCCATTGTAGTATTGAAATGCTTCCATTCAACTGTTTGCTCAGCTCCCAGCGCGGTTTTGTGAATATCCTTATCAGGAGGAGTTCCTGTTACACCGCACAAATAAATTCCTTCTAATAAAAAGGAATCCGCGGTACGGAAGGCTGAACCGACATTGTTCAGGCTGCGAACGTTATCAAGTACCAGTATAAGCGGCGTTTTTACCGCCACCTTAAATTCATTGGCTGTTTTACGGCCAAGCTCTTCGTTCCTCAGTTTTCGCATGCGAAACAAAATTAAGCTTTTTGTTCTGACTAAAATCCTGTATTTGGAAAGGCCGATTGCTGAATGGCTCATCATGTAGATTTTATAACTCACTCAGGAGGATAAATTGCCCAACTGAATTATGTAAGCCACTTTAAGTTTCGATAAACATTGAGGCAATCCTGGGGTATGCAGTTTGTTTATAGAATCGGGAGTTTTACCCGGGTATAAATTTTATCCAGCATTAGTTTATGAATATTACCAGTATAAAATTATTACGTGGTCCTAATTGCTGGTCGATACAGCAAAAGTACCTGGTAGTGGCAGGCCTTCTGGTGGAAGAAATTACAGCTGAAAGGTTAAGGCTAACTGTAAAAAGGGCGATGCAGCTTTTCCCTGAGCTGGCTGAAAAGCATAAGTACGCGCAAAAAAAGGCCGGGATCCCGGAATTGGTAAAATGTATTGCCCTGGAGCTTCAGTGCAGGGCGGGAATGAACTGTTTGTATTCTGAATTGCAGCCAGGAGAAAATCAGGGTGAGCACCTGATCATATTTTCGTATACGATCGAAAAAGTAGGTTTGCAGGCAATCAAGGCTGCAGTTAAAATTGTTGACGCGCTCATCAGGAATGAGAAATGTCCGATCCAGTCAGAAGTGAACAGGCTGATCCGTATAAAATCAGAATTCAGTACCGGCCCCACAACGCTTTATATACTTAATGAAGTAATTAAAAGGAATATTCCATACCGGCAGTTCGACAACGGCTCGCTGCTTACACTGGGCTACGGAAGCAAACAAAGAAAAACCCGGACTGCAGTGGCGGATACAACCAGCGGATTAGGTATGGAGCTGGCCGGTGATAAGGAAGAAACAAAACGAATACTTGCGGAGGCCAGTCTGCCGATCCCGCGCGGAATTGTAGTGTTCAGCGAAGCAGAATTAAAAAAACGCATCCAGGAAGTCCGCTTCCCTGTAGTGATCAAGCCCCTCGACGGAAATCATGGTCGCGGAGTTACTACTGAAATAAGTACAATTGACCGGGCGCTGTTTGGTTATGCAGTTGCCCGTATTATTTCAGAAGCAGTTATTGTTGAAGAGTTCATTCCGGGGGAAGATTACCGTTTTCTTATTATCAATTACAAGCTTGTCGCCGTTGCTAAACGCACCCCGGCCCTGATCGTTGGTGATGGCACCTCAACGATACACGAGCTGGTGACAAGGGAAAATGAAAACCCGCAGCGCGGCGATTCGGAGGATCATGTATTGGCGCCGATCAAAATAGACGCAATTACACAGAAGATCATGCTCGAGAAAAAACTGACGCTTGATTCTGTTCTTGCTTCCGGACAGATCCTCACCCTCAAGGACACCGCGAATATAAGCGCAGGCGGAACGGCAACAGATGTAACGGATCTTGTCCACCCCGAAAATGCTTTTCTTGCGGAGCGGGTTGCACGCATGTTCAACCTCGATATCTGCGGTCTCGATATCGTTGCCACCGCCGTTGATGTACCCCTGACGCGGGATATAGGCGCTATTATCGAAGTAAATGCAGGCCCTGGCTTGCGGATGCATTCGAACCCGCAGAAAGGAACGCCGCGCAATGTTGCGGCTCCTATCCTGGATATGCTTTTCCCTGATCCCTTATCAGCAAGAATTCCAATTATTGCGGTTCATGGAAATCCGCTTTCCGGAATGATCTGCAGGATAATTGCGCACATTGCAAAACAGGCAGGCAACAAACCGGGTTGCTGTTCTGTTGAAGGAATATTCATAAATGATCATCATGTTTATGAGGGCAATTGTACAGGTTATCTAAGTGCGCAGGATGTGTTATTTGACCCCATTATTGATATTGCTGTGCTCGAATGCGGCAGCAAAGGAATCAGGAACAGGGGACTCGCTTTTGATCAGTGTGACGTCAGCGTTGTTCCGCAAGTTGAGGAGGAAGAAGACCTGCGTACCTGCGAAGTACTGGTATGGAGCACAGACAATAAGGGATATGTAGTATTGGATGCCGATAACGAGCTCAGTTATGGACTGAAGGATAAGGCGCATTCCAAGGTCGCCTTGTACAGCATGGATAATTTCAGCGACCGGATCAGGATGCATTGCTCCCAGGCTGGCGTAGCATGCGTGATCGAAAAAGACCCCCTACTTCTTTACGTGGGAAATATGCCGGTTAAGATCGCTGCCCTGCAGGAAATACCTTTTACCGGATCAGAGAAGGACCCGGAATCTGTTAAGGCGGTGCTGGCCTCAGTGCTGGCCGCGTCCATTAACGGTTTCAGTCCGGAGATGATCCGGCAGGCTTTACTATGTCTTTTCCCCTTGCCCATACTGAAGTAAAAATTAAATGTTTTGACCATGCAAAGAAGATCGCCTAAAGGAAGATTGTTGCTCATTGGCGGAGCGGAAGATAAAGGCACCAGGGAATCACCTGCTATCAGTGAAAAACTGAAAAATTTTGAGCACTTTGAGATTTTAAAAGAAATTATTCCTGAAAAGAAAAAGAAAAAAATAGA
>JBJMLS010000222.1:0-7677 GCA_045805185.1 Bacteroidia bacterium
ATGTGATCTTTACCGGCGATATTAATTCTATGGTAAACAGCAACGATTACTTTTATGCAAAAACCGATTCACTGGGCAACTTCATCTATGGAAACATTTACAATGGCTTTACAAACAGCTGGGATGAATCAGGGGATATTATAACCGACGCAAACAATTATGCAGTAGTAGCGGGATCGACGATCAGCACTTTAACCGGTTATGATGGGGTACTTATAAAATACGATGCAGGCGGCAACGAACAGTTCTTTCTTACCTATGATGGAGCGGATCACCTCAATGACAAATTCATTGCAATTGACACTACTTCTTCCGGGCAATATTATGCGGCCGGTTATTCAAAAAGCAATGCTACAGCAAATGACATGTGGGTGATCAAAGCTGATCAGAACGGGACTGTTTTATGGAATAAACTCCTAACAGGTAGCGCTAACGGCGAGGATATGGCTACCGATGTACAGACTGATAATTTCAATAATGCATACGTTTCCGGCTTTCAAACCAATAACGGTACAGGAAAAGATGCTTCAATCGTTAAATTGAACTCATCAGGTAATGTATTGTGGTCGAAAAAATATTCCGGTCCCGGCAGCAACCCCGATGCTTTTTTATGTTTTACACGTACTATAGGGGGCGGACCGCTTTATGCCGCAGGTTTTACAACAAATTCAGCCGGAAACAAAGACGTTCTTTTATGTTGTTACACTACAGCCGGTAACCTTAGCTGGAGCGCAATATATGATACCCCATTGCATGGAAATGATTCCGCCATCGCTGTTACGGTTGATGCCTCCAACAATGTTTATATAACAGGCAAATCGGATTCACTGAATGTATTTACCATAAAGTTCAGCAATACCGGAAGTCTGTCATGGGTAAAGCCTGAACCAACCATGGCTAATGTAGGACCGGGAATATGCGTAAACGCCAACGGGCAGGTATACATCAGCTGCCGCATGGATACGCTTACTTATGACCTGTTAAAAGTTATCTGCTACGACAACAACGGCAATACACAATGGAGCAGGAACTTTAGTCACAGTTGCTGCGAAGAACCCGCGAAACTGAGGAAGACAAGCAGAGGCACTGTACTGGCTTTATTCGACGCATACACAACGGTGAGTATTGCAGAGTTTGATACGATAGGTACCGTTCTGAATCACGTAACGTATTACCCGGGATATGGTCTTAATAATATTGGAGGAGCGAATGCGATCACTATAGATAAGAACGATGATGTGTATTTTACTTCCTGGTTTACCATTGATGCAGGAACAGATATCGTAACAGGAAAGCTTTGTTATACTCCGGGCGCTTCAGCGATAAGCGGAACGGATTCGGTTTGCTACGGCACCAACTCTTCCTATGCGATCAGTCCTGTCACAGGCGTTACACAGTACAGCTGGGCCAGCCCTTCAGGATCTTCAATCGTATCCGGAACGAATACAAATGCAATCAATGTGGATTTCGGAACTTCTTCCAACGGGTACATTATTGTAACCAAAACGAATTACTGTGGAACAGATGATGGAGATACCCTGATGGTAAATGTACTTCCTCTTCCTGTTGTAAACGCCGGCGCTGACATGACCGTATGCCCGGGTACAACAATTACATTGAGCGGGAGCGGCGCTCAAACGTACGCCTGGAATAACGGGATCAGTGATGGCACTCCTTTCTCCGCCACAACAGGTCAGGCTTACATGGTAATGGGAACAGACAACAATAATTGTTCTAATTCCGACACGGTATTAATTTCGTTAACTGTTCCACCGCCTGCAGAGCTTTGCCTTGTTACCGTTGATTCACTTTCAACCCACAATATTCTGGCCTGGGATAAAACCAGCTTAACAGGTGTTGCGTACTTCAATATTTACCGTGAGGACATCACCAATAACTATACGCTGATTGCAGCAGTGCCTTATGACAGCTTAAGCGAATACCACGACATGGATCCAACAGCAAATCCTAATGTTACCACGAAGCGCTATAAGATTTCCGCTGTTGATACCTGCGGCAATGAAGGATTGAAAAGCGGTTTCCACAATACTATTTTCGTGAACAACAACAGTGGAAGCTTTACCTGGAACACTTATACCATACAGAATCAGCCGAATCCTGTTCAGTTCTATGCATTGTACCGCGACGACCTCAGCAATGGCAACTGGGTACAGGTTGGAACTACCGCCGGAACGCAAAACGTATTGAATGATGCGAATTATTCCAGCTACCCGAATGGATCCTGGAGAATTGAGACGATCTGGAACATCAGCTGCACGCCAACGAGAGGAGCGATCAACACTTCAAGGTCGAACATCAAGGTGAATAGTGTTACCGGAATTCAAAGCCTTCAAAGCATTGCCGCCAGGATCTATCCTAACCCATTTGCTAATCAGCTCACGATTGAATTGCCTTCAGACAGAACCTCTGGCTATCTGCTTGAAATCACCAATGCACTCGGACAAGTAATTACTGCTGCGCCGGTGAATAATTCGCGGATTATACTGAGTACTGAAACCTGGGCGTCGGGTGTATATTTCTATAAGCTATACAATAACAATAGTGTAAAAGCCGGAAAGATTATCAAAGAATAATTTTAGCTTACTAATTTTTAAAAGAGCAGCTTTCTGGCTGCTCTTTTTATTTTGTCCATTCTCCGAAATGTATTTTAGCGAATTATTTTTTTACATTTACCAATCTTCCGAAGGTCAGGTATGCCCGGCGTATCATTCAAAACCATCACCAAAAAAAGGTATAGGATGAAAAATAAGATAAGCCTCACTGAAAACAGGAACTCGATCAATTAATAGAAACCATAATGAAAGACCCTCACCGCATAAAAAAGATGTATTTAGTCTTTGCTCTCCTGGTCAGTTCGCTTCTTTTTTCACAGGGAAACAAAAACGATTCGCTACTGAAAATATATAATAATCGTTCTCTGCATGATTCAACCAGAGTTAAAGCGCTTCTTGCCATTGCCTGGACCTATCGCCTCAATAATCCGGATACCACTATTCTTCTGGCAGAAAAAGGTTTGTTGCTTGCAGATGGATTAGAGGGCCGGGTGCAAAAAAAATGGACTGCTAAAGCTTACAATGCTATCGGAGCAGCTAATGTAAACAAAGCGAAATATCCCAGGGCGTTGGACAATTATTTGAAATCCCGGAAGCTATATGAAGAAATTAATGATAAATATGGCGTTGGAACTTCATACGCAAATATCATGACCATTTATCTTCGCCAGAAGATGTTCCCTAAAGCGATCGAATACGGATCTAAAGCCGTTCAGCTATTTGAGGAAATCGGAAACAGGGCAAACTTAGGTTCCACCTATCAAAATCTGGGAGCTTGTTATGAGTATCAGCTGAATTACGACAAAGCGCTGGAATACATCCTAAAGTCACTGCCAATTCTAAAAGAAACAGGAAATATGAGCGCCCTGGCAGGTAGTTACAATACTATTGCCGTGATGTATAAAGAAAAAAGAGAGTATCAAAAAGCTGTAGAATACGATGCAGTTTCACTCCGGATCGCCAGGGAAAATGAGGACACCTGGAGCCTTAAGCACTGCTATGGAAACCTCGGAGATCTGTATTACCTGTGGGGTAAGTACGATCTCGCCATTAAATACAGCGATTCAGAGTTGGTCATATCCAAAATAAATGAAGATATTGAAGGGGAAGCGGAGGCTTATGCCATACGGGCAGAGGTTTATGAGAAAACAGGAGATTACCGCAAAGCCTTTGAAGCTTACATCAAAAACCGAAAGCTGACTGATAGCATATACAACGAAGAGAACAGCCGGCAGCTGGGCGATCTGAAAACGAATTTCGAGGTGGAAAAGAAAGAATCCGAAATGAAAGCAAAGGCAAAGCTGGAACAGGCGGAGACAAATGCGCAGCATAAAAGGAAACAACTGATCTACATTTTTTTGATTGCAACTGTTGTCATTACGTCTTTCCTGCTGATCAGCCGTCAGCAATTAAAATCAAGGAAGGATAAGATCATCTTCGATCAGCAGGAGGCGCTGCTCCTCTCCGGGAAACAGAAAGCGGAGGAAGAGCTGAACCACGCAGAAGAACTTCTCGCTAACTATACTGAATCGCTGATCCAAAAAAATAAAGCCATTGAGGAAATTCAGGGCGAGCTTGAAAAGTTGAAAGGAGTTCAAACAGCTGTTGCCTATGAAGAAAAGATCGAGCACCTCGACGACCTGAGCAAGTCGACCATTCTCACCAGCGATGACTGGGAAAAGTTCAAAGAGCTTTTTGAGCAGGTACATAAAGGTTTCTTTGTCCGGCTAAAAGATAAATTTCCAGGTCTTACGAATGCCGAGACCCGGCTAATGAGTCTGATTAAACTCAACCTCGACACCAAACAAATGGCCGGCATGCTCGGGGTATCTCCCGAAACCATCACTAAAACCAGGTACAGGCTGAGAAAAAAGATCGATCTGCCGGAAGGAAAAGACCTCGATTCAATGGTTGAGTTCTTTTGATTCAGAGGACGTTGTCTTTTTGTCCATTATTTTGTCCATTGCCTTTTCATCGTTTGCAGCCGCATCCTTTATACGTTTGTAATCATCCATTTAACCGGGTGATTCACAACTTATATTATGAAGGAAAAACGGCATTTACATGAGGCGATCATTCTGACCCCATCCGACTGGGAAAAGTTCAGGAAAAACTTCGAAAGCATTCACCCCCAGTTTTACATACGGTTACATGACAGATTTCCGGACCTTACCCCCGCTGAAATCCGCTTAGCTACATTGATCAAGCTTCGTTTCAGCACGAAAAAAATGGCCGGAACACTCGGGATCTCCCCTCAAAGTATCATCAAAACAAGATACCGGATGAAGAAAAAATTAGACCTGGGCAAAGACATTAACCTCGACCAGGAGATTACACAAATTTGAAATTCAACGCAATGAGTATTTGTCCATGATTTTGTCCATTCACTTTTTTAGGGAAAAGAAGAGTGATTCAGTACGTTTGAACTAAAACATAACACACATTCACCAACCCATGAAAAAAATCATTTACCTTATTCTGATCCTGTTTGCTGTTGAAGCCCGGTCACAAACTACTTTTCACAAATACCTGGGTAATTACTCCTGGTCTCCGGCAGGAGGACACCATGTAGACGGGGGAAGCGAAGAGAGAGTAGCGAAGAGTCCGGACAATCTATTCTATGTTGCCGAAATAGGTTCCGATAGCTCATGGGCTATGACACTAACCTGCTTCGATTCACTGGGTGTCTCGAAATGGACAAACAACTTTGAACTTCCGGATAACCAGGCCTACATCTATCAGGTCGGAGGCATTAAAGTAGCCTGCGACAAGAATATTTATTCACTATGGGCTGTAACCCCTGCATTCAACAATCCTTCACATGCAGTGCTCTTAAAGACTGATTCAGCCGGCAACCTTATCTTTTCAAAGGATTATTCAAAACCGGGATATAGTTACACACCCAATGATCTGGTGACTACCGCCGACAGCGGGGCGTTGATAGTTGGCGGCACCGAATATGCATGGAATACCCCCTATTTAAACATGTTTGCTATTCGAATTAACAAATACGGCGATACATTGTGGTCGAGACTATTGGGATCAAACAACAATATATATATGCGGAGAGTTGTACAAACAGCAGATAAGGGATTTCTTATGAGTACCGGTTCATCAGTTAACAATTACGTAGTGAAACTCGACAGCGCCGGAAACATTGCCTGGACCAGGAGGTTTTCAGTCGGTAGTATTGGAGGTCCTATAGATATCGTACCTACCGCCGGTGGCGGTGCATTGTTCTGTGGCAAGACATATAGCGGGAACCCGGCTGGTGGTACAGCCCTTAAAATAGATGCAGCCGGAAATATTGTATGGGCAAAAAAATATACCTGGAGTGCAAGCATTCCTTTTATCTCCGTAGCAGCTTATCGGAACGGATTTGCCTTTACTTCCGATGCGAACACGCTGAACTACCAACCGGTTATAGTATATACCGATTCTTCCGGCAATATGTACCATGCCAGTAAGTTTCCAATAACGCGGCACATGAATAATATTGTTTCTTCCGATAACGGAACACTCATTGCCTGCGCATACGATGATACCCTTGCAATAAACATTGCGGCCCTGGTACCCGAAAAACCCTGTTCAGATCAGGATATTACCTCACAGGTTACGGTCACCAGTATTTCCCCAACCTGGGTTGCTTTTACTCCAAGTGTAAATCTCACTGGCGGCGCTGACACCGTAACGTATTCTTTCGCTGGCGTAACAAATGAATTTTATCCGAACACCATTGAATGTTCTTCGCTCATACCATCAACAATTAATTTCTCGGTTTCAAATGCAATTATTTGTACAGGAAATTGTGTTACTTATACTGATAATTCCGGTTATGCACATTCGAGTTACCAATGGAGTTTCCCCGGAGGGAACCCATCCACCTCAGCACTTGCCAACCCTACAGTGTGTTATTCCAATGCCGGGGTTTTTGCCGCATCGCTCACCATTACAACTCCGGACGGCTCGAACACAAGAACGATCAATTCAGTGATCCGTGTAGACAGCACCGGTATATACACCTTACAAAAGCACACGGGCGGCGCAATGGACGAAGATTCTCCTAATTCAGAATATACCCTCGACAAAGGCCTGGTGGTTACCATTGCCACCTCTTCGGCCGGAAATGGCGCGGCTGATGTGTATGTGGCGAAATACGACTCGACCCTTACATTGATGTGGCAAAAAACTATTGGCGGCACCGGCGATGACCGGCCGACAAAGATCCGGCCGACGGGCGACGGAGGATTTCTGGTTGCAGGTTACACTTATTCTTTTGGTGTTGGCGGCGGAGATATTTTCATTGCCAAGATCAGTGCCTCAGGAACACTCCAGTGGTTCAGGAATTACGGGACAGCTAACTTTGAATCGCCGTCCGACATTATTGAATCGGGTGACGGAGGCTATTACGTATGCGGAAAACAAACCGTACTGGGTATTAACCACGGCATCGTGTTCAAGATCGACTTCAGCGGCAACATTATTTATTCGAACGTTCTTGATAACGGAGCCGGAAAAAATATTGAGTACACCAAATTGCTCAGAGCTCAGAACGGTACCGTATATGCATCCGGTGTTTATAAGTTAAGCGGTACGAACACCAAATTTCTTGTTTCTAAATTTTCTGATATTCTTGTACAGAACAACAGCTATTACTTCGAACAAAGCGCAACGGATATTGGAGCCATTAACGGCGCCTTGATCAATACTGCAGGCAATATCGTTATTACCGGTTATTACAAAGGAAGCGGAACAAGCAACAACGAGGTTGTTGTGGCGGAAATAGACACCAGCATGGATATACTCTGGAGTAAAGGTTACGATATGACCGGGAATGAAGAAGGTGTTTCCATACTTGAACCTTCGACAGGAGGTTATGCCCTTGTAGGGCGCACTACTTCGTATGGCGGCGGAAATGATGACATCATACTTACACGAATCGATAATTCCGGAAACCTGGCCTGGCAAAATGCATACGGTGGCAGCGCAAACGAAAATACACCCTACGGAGGATTCGCAGCTAACCCTGATGGAGGATTTACCATTGTAGGAAATACTTCTTCTTTCACCAACGGTGGAAAAGATCTGTATATGCTGCGTACCA
>JBJMLS010000223.1:0-48458 GCA_045805185.1 Bacteroidia bacterium
CGATTCGTTACTACCAAAAAGCGGCCAGGCTCGGGCTAAAGGAAGCCCAGGAAATTCTTTACAGAAATCACCTTTCGTGGTAGTATTCTCATTATCAAAAATTTAAACTTACACTTAAAGGCCCGGCCCGGAAGATTACAAAAAATTAATTGCGCGGAAACTTGCAAGACAAAAATAGTTTCCATAGTTTTGCGGCGATTTTAAACAAGATGGATACCAAGACAAAAATCTTATTCGCCGCGCAGGAGCTTTTTTTCAAGTACGGGATAAAGCGGATAACAATGGATGACATAGCAAAACACCTTGCTGTATCAAAAAAAACCATTTACCAGTTTTTTGAAGACAAGAACCTCATCGTTGATTCGCTCTGCGATATTTCCATGAAGGAAAATGAGTGCAGCTTCCGTAAGCTTGCCGAAAGCAGCAAAGACCCTATTCACGAGATGATCGAAGTTGCCAAGCACATGACCACCGTTTTCTCGAGGATCAATCCCGTTTTCTTTTACGACCTGCAACGCTATTATCCGCAGGCATGGAAACGTTTCCAGGGTTTTAAGAACGGGCTCGTTCACGAAATGCTTGAAAAGAACCTGAAAGAAGGGATCTCGCTTGGATACTACAGGAAGGATCAGCAAATCAGCATGCTTGCCAAGTACCGCATTCACCAGGTGGATCTTGCACTTTCTCCTGAAGTGTTCCTGAATGAGGAATTCAGCATTTCGCAGGTAAACAGCTTTCTCCTCGATCATTTTATGCATGGCATTACAACTATAAAAGGCCACAGGCTCATTAACAAATACAAACAAATAGAAGAAGAGTAACAGACAACTTAATTAATTATTATGAGATCAAAATTATTTACCTGGCTCGCTTTATTGATCCTGCTTAACATACAGGCGCAAACGGCCAGCACGGAATTCACACTTCAGGCAGCAATCGATTATGCGCTGAAACATAATCCTACCTACCTCAATTCGGAAGCGGACGCTCTGCAAACGAAATACAAAAAGAACGAGATCCTTGGACTCGGCTTACCTCAAATAAACGGTAGTCTCGATGTGAAAGATTATATTTCCTTGCCTACCTCATTGCTTCCGGGTCAGTTCTTCGGAGCGCCTCCCGGAACTTTTGTTCCGGTAAAGTTCGGTACCCAATACAACGCAACTGCCGGCGTATCCGCATCACAGCTTCTCTTGAGCAGCGATTACCTGATCGGGGTTCAGGCTGCAAAACAGGTAATGCTTCTTTCGGAAAAAAAACACGCTGCGCACCAAAGTTGAAACCGTTACAAATGTGAGCAAGGCTTATTACATGGCGCTGGTGAACAAGGAAAGAATAAAACTGCTTGATGCAAATGTAAGCCGTCTTAAAAAACTCCTCGACGATACACGAGCCTATAACAAGGAAGGATTTGTAGAAAAGATAGATGTGGACAGGCTGGAAGTAACCTACAATAACCTCATCACTGAAAAAGAAAAAACGGAACGCCTCATCAGCCTGAGCGAGACCCTTCTGAAATTCCAGATGGGATACAAGCTAAGTGACCCGATCACACTTAGCGATAAGCTCGATGCAGAGCAGCAAAGCGCACTTACGATGAACGATAATGGCAAGATCAATTTTGCCAACCGCCCGGAATACGCGATAGCAGAAACACAGCGCTCACTTAATGAATTGGACCTGAAGCGAAACAGGATGGCCTACCTTCCCACGCTTGTCGGATATGCAAGCTGGAACTATAACGCACAAAGAACAAAGTTTGACTTTTTTGACGCTTCCCAAAAATGGTTTTCGATCGGGATCATTGGCGCTACATTGAACGTTCCGGTATTTGACGGCTTGCAAAAACACTGGAGGATTCAGCAGGCAAAAGTATCCTTACAGAAAACAAACAATAACATCCAGAACCTGGAACTCGCCATCGAGCTGGAAACAGCCTCATCAAGTGTTTCTTATCAGAATGCACTTGTCAGCGTTGAAACACAAAAACGGAACATGGATCTGGCGCAGAATATTTTTGACGTGTCGGAGAAAAAATACAAAGAAGGCGTTGGCTCAAACATTGAAATGGTGAACGCGCAAACATCTTTAAAAGAAGCGCAGACTAACTATTACAATGCACTATACGATCTGCTGGTTGCTAAAACAGATTATCTTAAAGCAACCGGCGCGCTGATAAAATAAACGAAAAAAAACAGACATTAAAAATCAATACCATTATTATGAAAAATTCAATTCTTTTAATTACCATCATCAGTATCATGGCTTCCTGCGGTGGAAAAGACAAAAAAGCCGAGCTCGAAGGATTACTGAAACAGCAAGCCGAGCTTAGCAAGAAGATTGACGCCCTGCAAAGCGAGCTTTCCAAAGAAGGCAAGGATTCTTCTGCGCCAAAAAAGATAAACCTGGTAGAAGCTACGCCGATAACTCCTGTGATATTCTCTTCTTATATCGATGTGCAGGGAAAGGTTGATGCGGATGAGAACGTAAGTCTTTCATCTGAAATGCCGGGTACCATTACCAGGATAAACGTAAAGCCAGGAGATGAGGTAAGCAAGGGACAAGTACTTGCGGAAACCGATGCGCGTGCGATACAGCAAAGCATGTCGAGCCTCCAAACCAATCTCGATCTGGTAACGCAGATCTACGAAAAGCAAAAAAACCTGTGGGAGCAGAAGATCGGGACAGAAGTGCAATTCCTTCAGTCAAAAAGCAATAAAGAGAGCCTCGAAAAACAAATGGCCACTCTCCAGGAACAGATCCGCATGAGTAAAATAATTTCTCCGATCAACGGGACAGTGGACGCAGTGGACATTAAAGTAGGACAAGCAGTCGCGCCTGGAATTCCTGCCATCCGCGTGATCAATTTTTCCAACCTCAAAGTAAAGGCTGACCTCGCTGAATCTTATGCAGGACGCGTTAAAAAAGGAGATGCCGTTAAAGTTTATTTTCCCGACAACAATGATTCCCTCCAATCTAAAGTGAATTACGCCGCCAGGGCAATCAACAACATGTCGCGCACCTTTACAATTGAGGTATTGCTGGACAACAAGAAAGAGTATCATCCGAACATGGTAACCAAATTGAAGATCAACGATTACAATTCGCCGGCGCCGGTGATCGTTATCCCGGTTCGCGTTATACAGACATCCGCTGCAGGTGAAAAATTCGTGTATGTAGCCAATGGAGCAATAACTGAAAAGAGACTGATCAAAACGGGTCGCGAATATGATGGTAAAATTGAGATCGTGAGCGGTCTTAAGCAGGGCGAACTACTGATCACTTCCGGTTACGATAATATTAACGAAGGCGACGCCCTCACTTACAAAAAATAATAGTTACACCATAAGCTATGCTAGACAAATTCAAAGAGTTTAAGCCCTCCAGCTGGGCGATAGACAATAAAGTAACCGTATACATTCTCACCCTGATATTGTGTATCATGGGTGTGAAATCGTATATCAACCTCCCGAAAGAAAGTTTTCCGGATATTACCGTTCCAACCATCTTCATTCAAACAATCAATGCGGGTAACTCGCCGACCAATATCGAGAACACCATTACCAAGCCGATCGAGAAAAAGCTGAAATCGATCGCCGGGATCAAAAAAGTAACTTCTACTTCCCTGCAGGACGTATCAGTGATCGTTGCCGAATTCAACACCAGCATTGCCGCCGAAAAAGCCAAGCTGAAAGTGAAGGACGCGGTAGATGAGGCGCGGGCAGACCTTCCGACAACACTTACACGTGAACCCATGATCAAGGAAATTGCTTTTTCCGAAATCCCGATCATGTACATCAATGTAGCTGGGAAATATGAATTGAGAAAACTGAAAAAATATGCCGAAGACCTCCAGGACAGGATCGAAGGCCTGAAGCAGATCAATGAAGCCAGGCTCGTCGGCGCACTTGACCGGGAGATCCAGGTGAACCTGGACATGTACAAAATGCAGGTTGCTCAATTGAACCTCGGCGATATTCAGCGCGCCTTAAGCTCGGAGAACCTTTCCATTACATTAGGTAACCTTCCCATGGATGGAATGAAACGCACACTTAGCGTGAAAAAAGAATTCAAAACGATCGAAGAGATCAAGAACATGGTGATCACTTCGCAAAGCGGCGCCCGGATGTATATTAAAGACATTGCCGAAGTGGTTGATGGTTTTAAAGAGCAGGAAAGCTTTTCCAGCAGCAAAGGAAAAAACGTGATCACGCTCAATGTGATCAAACGCTCGGGAGAAAACCTGATCGAGGCTTCTGAAAAAATAAAAGAGATCATTAAAGACATGAAGGAAAAAGAATTTCCGGAAGGTCTCGATATTACCATCTCAGGTGATCAGTCGAACAAGACCGAAACCACTTTGCATGACCTCATCAACACGATCATTATTGGCTTTATCCTGGTAACGCTGATCCTTATGTTCTTCATGGGAGTTACCAATGCCCTGTTCGTTGGACTTTCCGTTCCTCTATCCATGTTCGTTGCCTTTATGGTGATGCCCTGGATCGGCTTTACCATGAATATGATCGTACTCTTCGCTTTCCTCCTCGCCCTGGGTATTGTGGTTGATGATGCAGTAGTGGTTATTGAAAATACGCACCGCTTATTCGGAAACGGCAAACGCGATATTAAAACAGCGGCGAAAATGGCAGCCGGCGAAGTATTTCTCCCTGTGCTTTCCGGAACAATGACAACCCTCGCCCCTTTCATTCCGCTTGCTTTCTGGACCGGAATCATTGGTAAGTTCATGTTCTTCCTCCCGATCACGCTTATTATCACCTTACTTGCATCACTGCTCGTAGCCTACATCATCAATCCCGTTTTCGCGGTTGATTTCATGAAGCCACACCACGAAGAAGAAAAGGAATACGGTAAGATCAGTAAAAAAGGATGGCGCTTACTTATTCTTTACGCTGCGATCGCACTTATTTCCCATCTTAAAGGACATCCTGCCATTGGCAACCTGGTTATCTTCCTCGGCTTATTTATGATCTTTCACAGGCTCATCCTTTACAAGGCGATCAATGCCTGGCAGAACAGGATCTGGCCGGCCTTTCAAAACCGTTATACGAAATTCCTTCACTGGAACCTGGTAAAACCCTGGAGACCTTTAAGCACGCTTTTGGTATTGATCATTTTCTCTGTTGTGCTTTTTATTGTTAGATCTCCAAAAGTGGTTTTCTTTCCACAGGGAGATCCGAATAATATTTTCGTTTACGTAAAATTACCTGTTGGAACTGATCCGGTTTACACAAACAGCATTATGCGGAAGGTTGAACAGAAAGTAGATTCAATCCTTGGCAAAGACAATCCTATTGTTGAATCCATTATCACCAACGTAACCATTGGCGTTACCGATCCGCAGGACCAGGATCAGAATCAATACCCAAACCGTGGAAAGATCGCGATCAACTTTGTGCGCTTCGGTCTGCGGAACGGAGAATCAACAAGTAAATACATCACCCAGTTCCAGAACATGAAGTGGAACATTCCGGGAGCGGAGATCTCAGCAAATAAAGAACAGGCAGGTCCTCCGGTATCGAAGCCGATCAACATTGAAGTGAAGGGCGATAAGCTGGAAGAGCTCATCGCTAATGCCAATGCCGTAAAGCGATTCCTGGATTCGCTGAAAATAGAAGGCGTTGTAGAATTAAAAAAAGATCTCGAAGACAACAAGCCTGAAATTATTTTTGACATCGATCGCGAACGCGCCAACCGGGAAGGATTGTCGACAGGACAACTTTCCATGGAAATACGCGGAGCCGTCTTTGGTCTTGAAGCAACAAAATTCCGCGACGCTGATGACGAATATCCTGTTCAGCTGCGTTACAAATACGATCAGCGGATCAATATTGAAACGATCCGGAATTTAAAAATTACTTTCCGCGATATGAACGCGGGCGGCATACTTCGCTCTATTCCGCTTTCTTCCGTTTGTAATGTGTATTATTCTCAAACTTACGGTGGCATCAAACGCAAGAATTTTAAACGCGTGATCACTATCGGCTCGGATGTGAAGGAAGGTTTCAACGCGAACGAGGTGGCAGCAAAAGTAGAAAAGGCTATCACAGGATTTAAGCCGCTCGGAGAGGTTCAGGTTGTATTTGCGGGGCAAGGCGAAGAGCAGAAAGAAACAGGAGCTTTCCTTGGCGGGGCGCTTCTCACCTCTTTCGGATTAATGCTACTGATCCTCGTGCTTCAGTTCAACGCGCTTGGAAAACCACTGATCATTATGACGGAGATCTTCTTCAGTATCATCGGTGTGCTTTTAGGAACCGCCATTTTTAAAATGGACATGAGCATTGTTATGACAGGCGTAGGTGTGATCGCGCTCGGAGGTATTGCCGTACGAAACGGAATCCTGCTCATCGAGTTCGCGGAGATGCAACGCGCGCAGGGAATGCGCCTTTGGGAAGCAACACTTGAAGCCGGCCGTACACGTATGACGCCGGTGCTGTTAACTGCCACGGCGGCAATACTCGGCTTGATCCCATTGGCTGTTGGACTGAACATGGACTTTGAATCATTGTTCACCAGCCTGAATCCTCATATTTATTTCGGGGGAGATAACGTAACCTTCTGGGGACCCTTATCCTGGACGATGATCTTTGGTCTTGCATTCGCAACTGTTGTTACCCTGATCCTTGTACCGGCAATGTACTTAATAGCTGAACGGTCGAAGAAAAAATCAGTGATCATTTTAAAACATTTCGAAATGTCACCGGCAATGATGTACATTTTCCCGGTAATGATCGCATTGAAAGTAATACTCCGGATTAAACGGGTAAAGCTGGATTACGGCGACCTGGACGCATAAAAAAGATCCCATCAATAAAAAACCCGCTCATTAATTTTGGGCGGGTTTTTTGTGCTTCACTTTTTCTACTGAGCTGAAGAGAGGTTGGGTTTAAAATGATCATCGGCATCAGCGCTGGGCACAATATAGATGCGGTGCCATTCATTTCCGTCAATGATCTCCCATTTATGCCCTTCGCCATAAAGATCTTTTGCAACCAGGATAACTCCCGGCTCAATAATAAAAGAAGAGCCGTTGCTTACCGTAAACTTTAATTTACCTTTCAACGTAATGACGAACTGGTAACGCGGCGCCGGATGCCAGGCAAGATCTTCTGCGTTAGTTTTCATAAAAAAATAATCCGCGTCGATCTGTTCCAGTTCCGGCATGCTTCCTTCCTGGAAACCTGAATGTGTAAGATCCGTATTGATGAGTTTGTATGCTTTCATATTCTGTCGTATTGCTTTTATAAATTTAAATCAATTTTTCAAAACGACAATTTAAAAAAAAACACCTTATTAACTCAATTCCGTTCATCTGCGCGATTGGCTCGGTGATCACATTGTTTAACGAAAGCAGTTGATCTCTTTTTCAATATCATCCACTTCAAATGTCAGGTGTTTAACCAGTGTTACCGGATGGAACCCGTTTTGCGAGATCAGGAAAAGAAAAGCCAGATAATGTAATTTTCGTTGCTTATTTAAAACACTAAAATCACTTTTTCTTTTTTCTATACTGCTCCACTAAGCTTACCGAACTGGCAGAAACTTCATCCAGCTTGGTGGTAAGCGTCAGCTTCTTCATGGCTTTATCCCAGAATACCACCGGCATAGAGTTGGTCGTTTTACCATTGGTCTCTAAATATTTTTCATCGTTTGCGCCTTTGTAGTAATACATCATCGGGCTCGCCTTATCGTATTTGAACAATTTCACTACATCAAGGTTCTCGAATTCCATGGTTACTTCGCCGCATAATACGCCGTTCTCTTCAAATACTCTTTTCTTAAAATTGCGTGCTCCCGGGTAATCCTCTTCCAGCTTTGCGCCTTCCAGGTATTCATTCACCAGGCTCTCGTAATCCTTTTCTGAAATATCAAGCGTATCCGACTCCTTATTGGAAAAAATATTAATGTACTTAACCGTTAACTTCCCGGAGTTCTCTCCTGTAAGCTCAAAGGTGTATTGTTTTTTTTCCACGTGGAGGCAGGAGCTAAGTGCGAACATGAAGAAGATTCCAAATGCGAGAGCGGTGATTTTGAATTTCATAATTGAGTTTTTGATTGTTTAAAGATAAGGATTTTCTTTTTCCGGCCATTTTTATCTGGTGTTGATCCACGTCATAAACTCAAATAAAATCATTAGATTTACTTAAACCATAACCCGAACTTATGAAGAAAATCTACTCCCTGCTTATTCCCGCCTTCTTATCGGTTCCTTTAGCAAAGGCTCAATCCTATACACAGGGCGATCTTACAGTGAACGTGATACCTAACTCATCGCACGATTCTACTGCCTGCCAGAGCACCTGCTTTTTCATGTATAACATTCAAAAAAATAATTCTTTTTTGAATGATACGGTATTTATTAAGGATTGGGGAGGATATATCCTTTATTCATTTGTTAATACTGCAGGGAACAGCAGCTGGAACGATTTTGCCATGATACCACAGCTCTTTGGCGTTCTTCCCGATTACAATCTGGCACAGCCCGGAAACATGGCAAATTTCATGATGCCTTTAACCAAAGCAATTAGCGGAACGGACACCATCTACAATATTCAGAATTATTACGGAACCGTGGTGAATGATCCCTGCAGTTACAGTCCTGTAAACGGACAGGTTTATGTTGATCAGAATTCCGATTGCATTTTTAATGTTGGGGATATTCCACTGCAGGGCCTCTACATTTCTTCCTGGGAAAACCTCAGCAGTCCATCTATTAATTGGGCGACATGGGGCGCCAGTTCCAACAGTACAGGAAATTATGGAATGATGGTGCAGCAAAGCTGGATGACTTCCTATTCTGTCGGGCTTCCACCGCAATACCAGTTTATTTTTCCTTCCACAGCCTGTTCCCCTGCCAGCTATAATTTCACCGCGCTGCCACAAGCCAATGTGGACTTCAGCCTTCAGTGCGGTTCTGTGATCGATGTGCAGACCTGGGCAGGCTCCATGGGATTTGCAAGGCCGGGAATTCCTTTTATCCTGAACCCATCGGTAAATAACAGCGGCTGCGATTCTGCTTCCGGCGTATTAAAGCTGGTACTTGATCCACGCGTGATCTATAACCCGGGACTAAGCTCAAATCCTGCTACAAGTACAAGTGGTGACACGCTGTTCTGGAATTATACCAACCTCACCAATCTGAGCAACGGAGCCTATTGGAACAGTTTCTCATCCGGAGTATACCTTACTCCTGACAGCACCGTTAATACCGGCGATGTGCTCTGCTTTCAAACTTTTGCTACGATTGCATCTAATGACCTGAACCCTGCAAATAATTCCGCATCCGTTTGTATCCCGGTTGTGAACTCTCATGATCCGAATTTTAAAGAAGTTACGCCGGTTGGTGTTGGCTCCCCTGGATACATTGCCGACATTACACCTAACCTTACCTATACCATACATTTTCAGAACACGGGAAGCGCTGCTGCCTATAACATCTACATCACAGATACGCTCAGTGCAAATGTTGATGCTTCCAGTTTGCAGATCATTGAAAGCAGTCACGCCATGATGCCGATCTGGAACGCGCCAGGGGTGGTTCGTTTTAATTTCAACAGTATCTTTCTTCCCGACAGCGCCAGCAATGAACCGGCAAGTCATGGCTTCGTAACTTTTAAGGTAAACCTGCTTCCTTCGCTGCCAGCTGCAACTGAGATCAAAAACACAGCTTACATTTATTTCGATTCCAATCCTGCTATTATTACCAACACCGCGCTGAATACGATCGCTTTCCCAATAGGAATAAAAGAAACGGAAGGAAACAGGATTTCGCTACAGCCCAATCCTGCCATCAGCGAGATAAACGTTTCTTCAGCGACTGCATTTGAAAAGGTGGAGATCTATTCCATCGCGGGGGAATTGCTTTCTTCAGAGAGATTTGCCCCGACATCTTCTTTCAAAGTGGATATCAAAAATCTTCCTGCCGGAATTTATTTTATCAGAACGGATAGATCGGGAATGATGAAGTTTGTGGTGTTAAGATAGAGAGTCTTTTGTCTTAATTCTATCTGGTTGAATTATCAGGTACGAATGCCAAGACTCAAGCCCAGGCAAACAAGGTAAAATTTATGATAACGAAATAATGTTTTAATCAAGAATTATGTATTATTCAAAATTTAGAGTTCGGAACTATAAAAGTTATTTTGACTCAGGCGAAATAACTTTTGGTCCAGGAATAAATATAATTACAGGTCAAAATAATGCCGGGAAAACGAGTCTACTTCAGGCCTTGTTTCTACAATTTTCTAATAACCCTCACAAAAGCACTCAAACTCTTTCTACTTCATTATCCAAAAATGAAGAGAAATCAGCAATAGAGTGTGACATAAATATATCCAATGAAGATTTTTCTACGTATATTTTTGATTATATGAGCCAACTGCTTACACCAGTGGAAGCAGATCAGAACCCTCGCAAATATGAAGGAATTGGTTATAGGGATACTTTATTTAAACAAGCCAATGTAATTACATTCCAGAAGGAAAGCACTAATGAATTAGAGAACGTTGTCCTCAAGTCAATTAAAATATTACATCCATTAAATAGACATGAAAACTGGGTATATAATATCGACAAAAGCACTAAACGACTAATCTATTCTGGACCTCACGCGGGAAGTAAAAACTCATATTATCAATTGGCAAATCTTCTTCAAAGAAGAATATACTATTTTCATGCCGAACGATTAAACATAGGAGCGTCGAAATTTGGAAATAGTTCGCAATTAATGCCTAACGCCTCAAATCTCCCTGAGGTTTTAAATTCCTTGCAGGTTGATAAAATCAAATTCAAAAGATATGTTGAGTATGTAAAGAAAATATTTCCGCAAATTTATGATATTTCTATTAGACCGGATCCTTCAGGAAACGGACATGTCCAAATTGTAATTTGGAACGAGGATCCAAAACATGAAAGAGTCGATTTGGTTGTTCCCCTTTCTGAATGCGGAACTGGCTTAGGCCAAGTTTTGGCGATTCTTTATGTTGTTTTAACATCGACAATAGCACACATAATTATTATTGATGAACCAAATAGCTTTTTACACCCTGGGGCTTCTAGAAAACTAATTGAGATACTTAAAGATCATTCGCAACACCAATTTATTATAGCAACCCATTCTCCCTCTACCATATCCGCAGCTAATCCCAAGACAATTAATATTATTAAATATAATAATGCGCAAAGTTTTGTTGAGGCGGTTGATATTTCTATAGTCAACGAACAGCAATCTTACCTTGCGGAAATTGGATCAAAGCTTTCTGATGTGTTTGGCTCTGATAACGTTCTTTGGGTAGAAGGTAAAACTGAGGAAATCTGTTTTCCTAAAATAGTTGAGGCAACTATCGGGATTTCTCTTATGGGGACTTCCATTATCTCAGTGAAGAACACGGGAGACTTTCAAACTAAAAACTCAAAGTTAATATTTGAGGTTTATGATAAATTATCTAAAGGAAAAGGTTTGCTTCCTCCTGCAGTTGGGTTTATTTTCGATCGCGAAAAACTCACTCAACAGCAAATGAATGACTTAAATAAGCAGAGTTCCGGTAAGGTGGCTTTCATTGAAAGAATGATGTATGAAAACTATCTTATCAATCCCGAGGCGATCGCAAGCGTTTTAAATATTATTCCTGAAATTCAAAATTTAAGTATTTCTTATGATACAATAAATACATGGATTCAGAAAAATAAATGGAATAAAAAGTACATTAACCAAAAATATAGCGAGGCAAAAAACGAAACTACATGGCTAAAACAGGTTAATGGTGCTGGTTTTCTTTCTGATATGTTCTCTTCCCTAACAGGTAATACCTTACAATATGATAAGATCAAGCATTCAGTGGTATTAACGGAATGGATTATAAAAAACTCTTCGGAAGATTTAAAAGAAATTCAGAGTTTGCTTATTAAAATTCTAAAATAGGCATGTTAAAGTACAAGAGGTTTAATTTGACTTGAGTTCTTGCCCTATGACTTTTTCTTTAGCCGTTCAATGCTCGTTATTTCTTCTGTAAAGAAACAACACGTCCTTGTTATGTAGTTTTCTTATGCAACGTCGAATTTAGATTTTCGAATGTCCCTTTCCCTTATCCATTTTTTCAAAAATGTTTATCACTACCATTCAATTGAAGTCGTTTTTCAATTGGAATTATCCCTTGCCTTTGACTGAATCTCATGCAATTATTTAAATTATTATTATGGCCAAAAAAGCCACTCCTTTCGAAGTGGCTTTTTGTTTTATTCTGCCTTGAATCTGCTCCGCTCAGTCGGCGGTCCGGTAGCTGAGCGAAGTCGAAGCTAAGACCCACAAGCCTCGCATGCATCCGGATTATCCAGTGAACATGCCAGCTGCGCTTGTTTTTCTTCTTCGGTCAGATCGATCTGCCCTACATGCTGTCTTTCTACAACCAATGCATCTTCGTTCCCTAAGATCTCGCCGTTGGTTACTTCAAGCGCCGCCTTGTCAACCGTGAACTTGATCGCGTCAACAGCTGCTTTGGTACGCAGGTAATACATTCCTGTTTTCAATCCTTTCTTCCAGGCATAGAAGTGTGCGGAAGACATCTTTGCAAAGTTTGCGTCCTGTATGAACAGGTTCAATGATTGCGACTGGCAAATAAATGCGCCACGATCCGCAGCCATATCCAATATCGCGCGCTGCTTAATTTCCCATACTGTTTTGTACAGGTCCTTAATGTTCTCCGGAATTTCAGGAATGTTCTGAACCGAACCGTTAGCGGCAATAATTTTATTTTTGAGGTTATCGTTCCAGATGCCCAGTTTCACCAGGTCCTTCAGCAGGTGCTTGTTCACGATCACAAATTCCCCTGATAATACACGACGTGAATACAGGTTGGAAGTATAGGGCTCAAAACACTCGTTGTTTCCTAAGATCTGCGATGTTGAAGCTGTTGGCATTGGAGCAACCAGTAATGAATTGCGAACGCCGTACTTTTTCACTTCTTCTTTCAGCACATCCCACTCCCAACGATTGCTGGGCGTTACGTTCCACATGTCGAACTGGAAAATGCCTTTTGAAACAGGCGATCCCTGGTAAGATTCATAAGGCCCTTCTATTTTCGCCAGGTCCTTGCTCGCTGTCATTGCAGCATAGTAAATGGTTTCAAAGATCTCTGAATTGAGCTTGCGCGCTTCTTCACTTTCAAATGCGTAACGCATCAAAATGAAAGCATCCGCTAATCCCTGAACGCCTAATCCGATCGGGCGGTGACGCATGTTCGAATTACGCGCCTCTGCCACAGGATAATAGTTGCGGTCGATGATCTTATTTAAATTCTTTGTAGCTACGTAAGTGATCTCGAACAATCTCTGGTGATCGAAAGTACCGTCCTTCTCGTTCACAAAACGCGGAAGCGCAATAGAAGCAAGATTACACACCGCGATCTCATCAGCGGATGTGTATTCCATGATCTCGGTACACAGGTTCGAAGATTTGATGGTGCCTAAATTCTGCTGATTGGATTTCCTGTTCGCTGCATCTTTATAAAGCATGTACGGATTACCGGTTTCGATCTGCGCTTCAATAATGGAAGACCACAGTTCACGCGCTTTAATTCTCTTACGCTGGCGTCCCTCATCTTCATACTTTGTATACAGCTTCTCAAATTCCTCACCCCAGCAATCTGCAAGACCCGGAGCTTCGTTCGGACAGAATAAGGACCAGTCTCCCTCTTCTTCTACACGCTTCATGAACAGGTCAGGTATCCACAGCGCAGTGAACAGGTCGCGTGCGCGCGATTCTTCCTTACCGTGATTTTTACGCATATCGAGGAAGTCAATAATATCGGCATGCCATGGCTCCAGGTAAATAGCGAAAGAGCCCTTGCGTTTTCCACCGCCCTGGTCAACGTAACGCGCAGTATCGTTAAATACGCGCAGCATTGGAATAATGCCATTGGATGTTCCGTTCGTTCCACGGATATAAGAGCCCGTAGCGCGGATGTTGTGAATGCTTAAACCGATACCACCTGCAGACTGGGAAATTTTCGCGCAGTTCTTCAGTGTATCGTAAATACCTTCAATGCTGTCGTCCTTTACGGTTAACAGGAAACAGGATGACATTTGCGGCTTTGGCGTACCCGCGTTAAATAAGGTTGGGGTCGCGTGCGTAAACCAGCGCTCGCTCATTAAGTTGTAGGTTTCGATAGCCGCGGCTATGTTTTCCTTGTGTATTCCCACCGCTACGCGCATCAGCATGTGCTGCGGGCGCTCAGCTACCTGACCGTTGATCCGTAAAAGATAAGAACGTTCCAATGTTTTAAACCCGAAATAGTCATAACCAAAATCCCTGTCGTATATAATAGTAGAGTCGAGCAACTGAGCGTTTGCCTGAACGATCTCGTTCACATCATCGGCAATGAGCGGAGCTTTGTGTCCTGTTTTAGGATCAATATAATTGTACAGGTCCAATACTGTTTTCGAAAACGACTTGGTCGTATTCTTATGCAGGTTGGAAACTGCGATACGCGATGCGAGCAATGCGTAATCAGGATGTTTGGTAGTTAACGATGCCGCTGTTTCTGCAGCAAGGTTATCAAGGTCGCTGGTTGATACGCCATCATACAAACCATTGATCACTTTCATGGCCACATCGATTGGCTGAACGTGTACGGGATCCAGCCCGTAGCTTAATTTCTGAACGCGCGCAGTGATCTTGTCGAATTTCACTGTTTCCTGGGTTCCGTCTCTTTTAACTACAAACATACTTTTTCGGTTTTTTGGGGTTGGTGGTTTTGTTTTTTGAAGCTCGTTTTCGTTTATGCAAATTACACTCCGAATGTACTTTTTTGTGGCAGCGCCAATATTGATATTAACAATCTGCCTGTTTATTTCTTTGTTGTGTTAAGGGGCTAAGATTTCCGGACGAGGCCTTTTGCCTCGTTAGGATTTAAACCCTTAAAATCAGTTGATTAGAAGTCCTCGTCTAATTTAAACGCCGTGTTATCTTCTTTTTTTCCTGTTACACCGGCCTTTTGATACTCCGCAACGCGTTTCTCAAAAAAGTTCGTTTTCCCCTGCAGAGAAATCAATTCCATGAAATCAAAGGGGTTAGACGCATTGTAGAATTTAGGACAACCCAGCGCCTGCAACAGGCGGTCAGCCACAAATTCAATGTACTGGCACATCAGGTCGGAGTTCATACCTATAAGCTTTACAGGCAGGGCCGATGACACAAAATCTTTTTCAATCACCACCGCATCGGTAATGATTTGGGTAACGTGCTCAACCGGCAGCTTGTTGTGGAGCTGGGCATAAAGCAGGCAAGCGAAATCACAATGCAGGCCCTCATCACGGGAGATCAGCTCATTGCTGAAGCTGAGCCCTGGCATCAGGCCACGTTTTTTCAGCCAGAAAATCGAACAGAATGAACCGGAGAAAAAGATTCCCTCTACAGCGGCAAAAGCAAGTAATCGCTCGGCGAAGGTTCCTTTGGAGATCCAGCGCAGGGCCCATTCCGCTTTTTTCTGAACGCAGGGAACTGTTTCCATCGCATGGAACAGCCTGTCCTTTTCAGCAGTATCTTTAATATAAGTGTCGATTAACAAGGAATACGTTTCCGAGTGAATATTCTCGATCATGATCTGGAAACCATAGAAGCAACGCGCTTCGGGATACTGCACCTCGTTCAGGAAGTTGATCGCCAGGTTCTCGTTTACAATTCCATCGCTTGCCGCGAAGAAAGCAAGAATATGCTTGATAAAATGCTTTTCATCCTCGTTCAGCTTATTGTTCCAATCATTCATATCGGGAGCAAGATCGATCTCTTCGGCTGTCCAGAAACTGGCTTCGGCTTTCTTATACATTTCCCAAATCTCTTTGTGCTTGATCGGGAAAAGTACAAATCGGTCTTTGTTCTCAATAAGGATAGGTTCTGTCATAAAAATAATTCTTTTAAAATGTTAGTACTCTATAAAGGGCAAATGTTGTCAACTCTACCAGATAAAAAATGAATGGTTTCCGGCCATTCATTTTTACCTGCTTATTTAGTTATACTATTCCGTTCATTATTATTGAACTTCCAGTAAGCCGTAAATTCAAAAAACGCTAAACCTGTAATTGCAACATTCGCCCCTTTCTTAATCTGCTTTATTCCAGGAACTCCACCTTGTATTTTTTTACTGTGAAGCTTTTGACAAATGTTTAGAAAAAATAACCGTTACGCAAATAATGAAATTAACAATCGACCGTATTTTTGAACACGAGCTTTTGCTCATAAATTGTTAAGAAACTGTCAACGGCTTGGCAGTCAACTGCAATTATAAAAACTAAAAAATAATCAAAAAATAAGCCTTAAGCGACTTGCCTTGTGTTCTATTTTTTTTAAGAGGCGTATTAAAGTTAGCGATTTTGCACTGGATTTCAGTGTGAAAAATTCTTAAAAAATCATGATCTTTTTTTATAGCAGGAAGCCGTAAATCCCAGGCACAGCAAGTCGACCAGCTGATCATCACTTGTGCGGAACTCCTTCTTCAAAAGGCCTTCTTTTTCAAATCCGAACTTTTGGGCGAGGCACAGACTGGAAATATTTCCCGGAGCCGTGCGCAAAAAAACTTTTTGCATGCTCAACTCGTCAAAACAAAAGGCTAAACTATTTTGCATGGATTAATTATAGAGCTAAGATCGGCTCTTTATGATCCCAGCTATAATTTTTCCCTGAATGGCTATACTTTTTCCTTTTCTAACGAATGCTTCGGCATTATCAAATAAGACAAAATAGTTTTGAAATGCTTTACAAAATACTGTTCTTTGACATTCTGCATTAATTAGGACGAGCTTATGCAATAGCTTACAATTAATCTTCAATAAACAACCAGCTTCTCAACCCTATAAAGATGAGGCTTTGATTTTGAGGCAACTCTAAGCATATAAACACCGGGTGGAATAGAACTCAAATCCAAAATAAAGGAATGTGAATGTGCCGCAGCCTGTTTGTATAACTCAGTACCAGAGATGGTATTAACTGTTATAACCAGATCTTCAACATTTTCCTCGTTCTCGATTGCAACTGTAATATCCCGGCTTGTGGGGTTGGGATAGATTTTTAGCTTTAAAGAAAAAGGAGCTGATTCGGAAACATTGGTTGCAAAACAAGTGGCAAGAGACTGAACGGGCACTTTACTGTAATTTATCGTTGTGCCATCTCCAAGTTGTCCATTTCCGTTATCACCCCATGCCCATAAGCTTCCGTCATTTTTTTGCGCGAAAGAAAACCATGCCCCTGAACCAATATTTATTACATTACTTATCGAATTAATTTGACCTGGAATGTTCTTGTTAACAGTTGAGTTATCGCCAAGTTGTCCCGTATAATTAAATCCCCAGGACCATAAGGTTCCGTCGCTTTTGATCGCAAGGGAATGGCCCCCACCATTACTGATAGAAACAATTCCTGAAATTGAGCTGGTTTGTGTCGGAATATAGCTGTCATTATAAGTGCCGTTTCCTAGTTCACCATTCCCGTTGAACCCCCACATCCATACCGTACTGTCGGCGGCTAATGCCATTGCGCAAGATCCCATAGAAATTGCTTTAATGAAAGGAAGACCATTAACTAAGACCGGAATGTTTGATGATGGCACATTGTTATTACCTAATAGTCCGCTACTATTACCACCCCAAGCCCAAACCGTTCCGTCGTATTTTAAAGCCATAGAACAAATGCCACCGCACGCAATGGCAATAACCCCGGCCAGGTTTTTCACTTTTACAGGGATGTTAGTATTTGTATTAGAACCGTCACCTAACTGCCCCATTTGGTTCCGTCCCCATGCCCAGACTGTACTATCACTTGCCAGAGCGAGGGAATGAGAACCCCCGGCACCTAATGCAACAATATTACTTAAGGAAGCAACCTGAACAGGAGAAGCTGAATTGGAATTGGTTCCGTTACCAAGCTGGCCTTTATTGTTATAACCCCAAGACCAAACGTCACCGTCAGCCTTTAGGGCTAATGTGTGGTTACTGCCGGCGTAAACTGCGGTTACATTAGAAAGTGCTGGTACCTGCTGCGGCGTGTTATTATTAGCAGGAGAAAAATATCCCAAACCGAGTTCGCCCTCATCATTTCCGCCCCAGGTGTACACTTCGCCATCGCACAAAAAAACCGCATGGCTGGTCCCGGCGGAAATTATCTGGGCATTTAGGCTTTGCAACAGAATAAACTGAAAACATATTAAAAGTATCGCCTTTTTCATCTCTCTCAAAATTTATTTAAAGATAAAACGGTATGAGAAGAATGACTCAAAGTTCTCGTTAGTGAAGGGTATGAGATAGCCAAAGGCTGAAAATATTGTCCTGAAAATTACGAGGAAAAATGCCCACATTATACAATCAAGTTTCCATTTACCCTTAAAACAATACTTATGAAAAGATCACGAACCTTATTATTTTTTTTATTAGCAGGTCATTCCTTGTACAATAGTTCATTTTGCCAAACCATTTCGACTACTTTTTTCGGGCAGAACTATTGGCGACCGAATCGGACCATTCACTTCAACGGTGAACTGCAAAACCATTGGACCGAGATCGAAGCCAGCGGCATAAAATACATGCGCATCGGCGGGAAAGATTACGATGCCAACGGAACATATGTATGGACTTCAGCTGACTTAGCAAGTGGGCCTTCATCGATCGTTACGGAGCTCAGGTCGCATGGAATCGAACCCATTATACAGGTTCCTATAGACGCCAGCCTGACCGCGGCCCAGAATGCAACTGCTGCCGCAACATTAGTGAACGACGTAAACAATACATACAGCGGGAATGTCACCTACTGGATAATCGGGAACGAGCCTGATGGCTCCTACGCATCACCGTTCAATACCGCTGCAGGAATCCAGAGCTATATCCAGGCTGTGTCCACCGCCATGAAGGGTGTGTCCGGCCAGTCTGGAATAAAAATTATAGGGCCTTCCATCACTGCCTATAATCCTGCCAGCAACGGCAACATGATGTCTGATCTGATAGGAGGCACTTATGACGTTACCGGTTCAGGCGCCAATGGCTATTACATTGATATTGTTTCCTTTCATATTTATCCTTTTCGCGGGCAATCCTATTGGCAAACCGGTGGAAGCGGTGGAGCGGCGATCTCAAGATCCGATGTGATCTCCTATTTAACCGCCACCGGCAAGTTCAATGATGACTTAACCGCCCTTGAGGCATTAATTTCCGCCGCCGGAAGAAGCACAACCTTAGGTATTGCCATTACCGAAGCAAACATCAGCTACGAGCAAAACACATCGGCCAAAGGAATTATGGACTTAGGTCCGGGTAGTTTTCTTGGGGGACAATTCTGGGCAGAAATGATGGGTATAGCGATGAAGCATGGGGTAAAAATGCTATGCTTCTGGAGTGCCATCGAAGGTTCCTCATCCACGAGTCCATCATATATAACCGATATCGGATACATAGGGCGCGAATCAGGCAACCCACGTTCTACCTATTGGCATTATAAATTGATGGCGGAAAACTTTAAAGGCACATATTATGACAATATACTTGGAAACAGCGGTAATTATAAAGCCTTCGCGTACCGCGACGGTGACCTTGATGAAATGGGCGTTCTGATCATGAACCAGGATATAGGATCTAACCCTACGAGACAAACCGATACCCACACGAAAACATTTATTATCAATTTCAAGGGGCTAACACCAACGTCAGGATATGACATGTCCTTCTCCTTCAACCTAAGCGATGAAAGCGATGAGTACCATTGTACGATACCCGTGGAAACTACAATGCTATTAGTTTTTGACGGAACTAATGGAACTCTTAAACGCAAACAGTCGTATAGCCTCATCGACGCTTTACGCGCAACCGACACAGGAACCTACACTGACATCAACAACTCCACAGACTATAATGGATACACTAGTCCTTCTCCGTACAATTCCGATATCCTGATCGGAACAAATACAGCCACAACCATTACAGCAGGTGCAAATAAAACTATTACGGCCGGAAACTCTATTAAATTGAATGGGCCCTTTAATTCATCAGGATATACAGTAACCTTAACAACAAGTAAGTCGACCTGTTATTCAAATCCATAATCAAGCAAAAAATTAATAACCATAAAAATTACCATTATGAAAAATACAATAATTAAAAGTCTTTTAGCCATTTTCCCGGCATGTTTTTTCACTATTCCTGCATTTGCTCAATTAAACGTAGACGCCAGTAACAATGTCGGCATTGGAACAAGCAGCCCTACCGCGGCCCTTGATGTTGCCAGCGGTAACATTTTTATTGATAAAGCCTCTGCCAATAACGCAATAAAAATAACCAGAAGTACCAGTTCTTTCGGAGCTTCACTTAATATAAGTACATCTACCACTAATGATTGGATCATCGGTGAGAGAGGAACTTCATCCAGTGATCTCAAGATATATAGTTATGGTGCAAGCAAAGATGTGGTATGGATAGATAGAAGCCTTGGAAATGTCGGTATTGGAACGACTTCAACCCCTGCACTTCAACTTGAACTTTCCACAAATTCTGCGGGAAAACCTACCAGCTCAACCTGGACAATTACTTCTGACAGAAGAGTAAAAAAGGATTTTGCTCAATTTTCAGATGGATTAAATGTCCTGCGACAAATTAACCCTGTAACCTATAAATATAATGGTCTTGCCCATACTCCGGTTGATGAGCAGGGAATAGGAATTATTGCGCAGGACATGCAGGAAATAGCCCCCTACACTGTAAAGGAGATAAGCAGAACACTCAGCCCAGAAGAGATTTCCACATTCCCCGGAGATATATCAACTGCCACAGTAGCCATTGATAGCGCTCATACAGAGCAAGTAACAAAAGGGACTATTCTTGGGTTTGATGCACATCCGCTTTTCTTTGTTTTAATCAATGCCGTGAAGGAGCTCGATTCAACCGTAACTGCATTAAAAGCCCAGCTGGCAGGAGCAAGAACGACTAATACTGATCCACAAAGAAGTCTGGAAACCACAACGAATATTGAGCTTGCAAACAACACGCAGGCAATTTTATACCAGAACGAGCCTAACCCATTCGATGGAAGTACTGTTATCCGTTATTATATTCCGGATTATCTTGCTGGACCCGCATTTATTGTCTTTTATGACATGTATGGGAAAGAAATAAATAAAATTGAAATTAAAGAAAAAGGATTGGGAAAGATAGAGGCTAACACAGCAAACCTTGTAAATGGAATATATTCCTACAGCATTTTTATAAACAGCAAAATAATTGACACAAAAAGAATGGTGAAACAGCAGTAGTCAAAATACAAAAAAGCCCGCCTCGATAGAGCGCGGGTTTTTTACAACCTGAAGTATTAAAAACACTTACACTTTGTCCGTTTATAATACGCTTAAAGCACATGCGTTCGCATACACCCAAACCATGAACAATAATGAAAAACTACATTTTCAGTTTACCCGCGATTTTAATACTGACCTGTGTTCAGGGACAAACAGAATATTTTGGAACGCTCGATCCCTGTAATTTTAACTATATAATTATTGATAGCGTTCCAACGGTCAAATACATAGAAGTCCCAAGTTCTACTTTTGATAATCTAAATCAGCATTATATCTTTTCAGGATCACCTGACGGCTTGATCTGGAAATTATACACAATCAACGTAAATAATGGAAACGTCATTTCTAATCCTCTCTTCCCGGTTCTCTCTGATCCAAATGACAATATTATTAACTGGCAATATTCAAATTCCCAAAATAAATTACTTGCTATGCATTGGGACAATTCTCAAAACACGGAATATTTCGTTTCCATTAATACGAATACCGGAGCATTCACAATCATAGACAGTTTGCCATCCATTAAATACATACAGGGATTCGCTACTATTGACAATATTAATAACCGATATATTGTAAGAGCAAGTCCTAATACCAACACCTGGTATTTGTATTCGATAAATACCAGTGACGGCAGCATAATTTCAAATCCTCCTTATCCAAACCCGAACGGGAATCTTATAGAATATCAATACAGCAACTCTCTAAATAAGTTGATTGCATTGCATTGGGATAATTTATCGAATACAGAATATTTAGCCGAAGTAAATCCCGGAAACGGAACATTTACAGATATTAATAGCATTCCAGGAGTTGCATGGATTCAGGGTGGATATACAACTTTTGACGACTACAACAAACGGTACCTTTTCAGGGGAGGTGACAATAGCGGAAATTGGTATTTATATTCTATTGATGCGGTCAACGGAAATGTTTCATGTAATCCTGTCTTTCCGACATCTACTACTAATGATAATATAGAAATGCCACAAATGGACAGCCTGACCGGTATTATGTATGCATTGCATTGGGAATCCGTCACAAATGGAATAAAGGAAAAGGGGGGTCACATTTCCAATTTTTTTCCAAATCCGCTTATAGAAGACGCTAAACTTACTTTGGACAAAACCTATAATGATATAATACTATTTATTTACAATGCTTCTGGGCAAGTAGTATGCAAACAGACAGCGGCTAATACTTCTGAGATTTACATTTCCCGTGGCAACTTATCAGAAGGGCAATATTTTATTTCTGTAATTTGCGACCACATTTATCTCGGAACGGTCAATACATCAATACGGTGAATGCGAATCCGCTTTGATGATAGTATGAGGCCGAGGGACCAGAATGGGACTCATCATTGAAATATGAGAAAGTTTTTTACCACAGAAAATACGCATCCTCACCAGTTTTCCACGATCTTCAAAACAAAACGACCATGCATTATGCATGGTCGTTTAAAACATTTCTACAAAAGTCTCCGGGCCTCCGCGCCCCGGCTGTTATATTAATTCTTCAGATAAGCCAATATCTTCTCCACGCTCTCTTTGGCGTCGCCATACAACATCTCGGTGTTTGGCTTGTAGAACAATGGATTTTCTACTCCCGCATAACCAACAGACATTGAGCGCTTCATTACGATAACTTTTTCCGCTTTCCAGGCTTCGATCACCGGCATGCCATAAATAGGACTGGATGGATCATCCTGCGCTCCGGGATTAACCACATCGTTGGCGCCAATCACCATTACCACATCCGTATCCGGCAGGTCTTCGTTGATCTCATCCATTTCCAGAACAATATCATAGGGTACATTGGCCTCTGCTAATAATACATTCATGTGGCCCGGTAAACGTCCTGCAACCGGGTGGATCGCGAACCTGACCTTCTTGCCTTCTTTGCGTAATGTTTGCACCATGTCAAAGATCGGGTACTGCGCTTTTGCCACAGCCATTCCATAACCCGGTACGATCACCACGGACTTGGCTTCTTTCAACAGGTCAGCCACTTCTTCGTGGTTCAGCGCGGTAACTTCTCCTTCCATGGCCGTTGCCGGAGCCCCGCTTGGAGCATCACCGAATCCGCCAAGTATAACGGAGAAGAAGGACCTGTTCATCGCTTCGCACATAATGATGGAAAGGATAGCGCCCGAGCTTCCGACCAAAGCCCCGGTTACGATCAGCAGGTCGTTGCCCAACATAAAACCCGCTGCAGAAGCCGCCCATCCTGAATAAGAATTCAGCATGGATACCACTACCGGCATATCAGCGCCGCCAATGGCCATTACGAGCATAATACCAATGAAACCTGCAATAGCTGTCATAATGTATAGGTACATCATCCCGTCAGTACCATGCTCCATGGTAAATACTATTCCTAATACCACACAGGCAAGGAGCAATAAAATATTTACAAGATGTCTTCCCGGATATAACAAAGGCTTGCTCCTGATCTTACCTTCCAGTTTACCCCAGGCAATAATAGAACCCGTAAACGTTATGGCGCCGATAAACACGCCAAGGAAAACTTCTACCAGGTGAATGGTGTGTTCGGTTGAGGCCAGCTCATGTGTTCTCGGATCCAGGTAAGAACCGAATCCAACCAGCACGGCGGCTAATCCTACAAAACTGTGCAGAATGGCTACCAGCTGAGGCATGGAGGTCATCTCGACTTTACGCGCTAACAAGATCCCAATGACAGAAGCGATGGCTATGGCTGCAATGATGTATGCGTGACCCTGTACTCCCTGCCCGAGAATGGTTGCAAGGATGGCGATCGCCATTCCAATGATCCCATAGAACACTCCGCGCTTTGCAGATTCCTGAGAGGATAAGCCTCCCAAGCTTAATATGAACAGAATGCTTGCGAATAAATAGGCTGCAATTTGAATTTCTTTAACGATCATCTTTTCTTATTTTTTAAACATTTTCAACATACGGTGAGTTACAACAAATCCGCCAACGATATTAATGCTGGCAACTAAAATGGCAACACAGGCCAGGAGCGTCATTGGACTTGTAAGATCAGCGGTGGTCTGCAATAAGCCGCCAACGATAATGATCCCGCTGATCGCGTTGGTTACCGCCATTAGAGGCGTATGCAGGGAATGCGATACGTTCCAGATGACCTGCCAGCCAATAAATACGGCCAATACGAAAACGGTGAAGTGCTGCATGAACTCACTCGGAGCGAACTGACCCAGCATTAATAAGAATAATCCGATCACGCCAAGCTTGATGATCATGGATGTGGTCTCTTTTTTATTCTTGCGCTCAGCCACAACTTTCGGATCTTCCGCTTCTACAGCAGCAGCGACTTTAGGTTTAACCGGACTTACCGGAAGAGGCTGTGGCGGCCAGTTGATCTTGCCATTATAAGTAACCATTGCCCGCGATACAACCGCGTCTTCCATATCGATCTTAAACTTTTCCGCTTTACCCATGTCATCTAAAAGGTGACAGAGGTTATTACCGTATAATTGAGAAGCCTGGCTCGGCAGCTGATTTAATTTACCGATGATGATCACGCCGTTGTCAGTTGTATAAACTTCACCGTTCTTTGTTAACACACAATTACCCCCTGTGGACGCTGCTAGGTCTACAATCACCGATCCCGGCTTCATTACAGCGACATGATCAGCTAGGATCAATTTTGGCGCTTCCCTTCCAGGGATCTGCGCTGTAGTGATAATGATGTCCACCTCAGCTGCCTGCGATTTGAACAGGGCCATTTCAGCATCAATGAATTCCTTACTCATTTCTTTGGAGTAACCCGAGGCAGTGGCCCCATCTTCGTTTATGTTTACGGTAAGAAATTGCGCACCCATGGATTCAATCTGCTCGGCAACTTCCTTTCGGGTGTCAAAAGCCCTGACGATAGCTCCTAATGAATTAGCAGCTCCAATAGCCGCTAAGCCTGCAACACCTGCTCCGATCACCAGTACTTTTGCGGGCTCCACTTTACCTGCAGCTGTGATCTGCCCGTTCAGAAATCTTCCAAAATGATAGGAAGCTTCGATGACCGCCCTGTACCCCGCGATATTTGCCATGGAAGACAGCACATCCATTTTTTGCGCCCTGGAGATCCGCGGAATAGCATCCATTGCAATGGCATTCACTTTTTTATCAGCAAGCTTTTTGAGCAGCTCCTGATTTTGTGCCGGCCACAGATAGCTTAGTAAGACCAGTCCTTCTTTCATCATGCCAACTTCTTCAACTGATGGCTCTTTTACCTTAAGTACAATATCGGAATTGCCGTATATTTCAGCGGCAGTGTTCACTATTTTAGCTCCGGCCTCTTCAAATTCCTTGTCTGAAAAATTTGCTTTTGTTCCGGCGTTGTGCTGGATATACACTTCAAACCCCTGCTTCTGCAATCGTTTAACCGTTTTTGGAGTTGCCGCAACTCTTAATTCGTTTAGAGCTATTTCTGATGGAATCCCAACTTTCATGGTAGTTAATTTAAGAAAACAAAGAACGAAAAAATATGGAGAAAACAAAAAAAAAGAATCAGAATAATAATTCAGGCTTTTATGTAAGCACAGGGAGCCTTCCAGACCTTTTTCAAAATATTTCAGCTGGCAATCCCTGGTTTTTTTTCGAATTTTTACTTTAAGTAATGTCAGAATGCTCTGCACACCCTATGAAGATCATTCCGGCTGAAGTTATAGATATCCCGGGATGATTTGGGATACCAGATGAAAAAAAGTAGATTTGCTCCGTGTGCGAGGAGAGCACTCCGACCGCCGTGAGAAATTCATCCAGATCAGCACAGGTTCGCACAATGAACAAACAATCCTATACCAATTACCTGCTCCTGCTTTTGGCAGTGATCTATATTCTTATTGAAGCCGATGGAAGAGGCGATTTTTATATTTTTCTTTCCGCTTCTGAAGATCTTTTTAAAGGTGAGAACATCTACACTAAAATGTATGTGGACGGATACCATTACCTCTATTCGCTTTTCTTTGCAGTGATCCTGAAACCGCTCAGCTATTTTCCGCTTTACTTAAGCAAAGTGCTATGGCTGGCCATGAACTTGTTCTTTCTTTACCGGATCTGGAAAATCCTTTGTTCCTATTTTGAGCTTTCCCGTTTTTCTCAAAAGCAGCTGATGTGGTTTACACTGCTCTCCTTTGCCTTTTCACTGCGCTTCATCCGCGATAATTTTCACCTGGCACAAATGACGACCTTCATGCTTTTTCTCTCGCTGGAAGGCATTCAATTGATCAGGAAAGATAAAAAACTTGCCGGAGCCGCGTTGCTTGCGTTGGGGATTAACATTAAACTTCTTCCCATTGTTTTACTTCCTTATTTACTCTGGAGAAAAGAATTCAAAACTTTCCTCTACTGCATCGGTATTTACATCCTGCTTTTTCTTTTTCCCGCAATTTTCATCGGTTACGATCAAACACTCTTCCTGATGAAGGAATGGTGGAAAGTAGTCAATCCCAGCCAGGAACAACACATCATCGATGTGAGCGAACGGAGCTTTCACAGTCTGTCCACGCTCCTGCCTACATTGCTTATGGAGAAAGTGCCGGATATTTACGCATTGGATATGAAACGGAACATTGCGAGCTTGACGGCGGAGAAGGTCAATCTTATTTTGAATTCAGCGCGGTTTTTATTGATCGGCTTCACCTTGTACTTCCTGCGGAATAGTTTTATGAAAACCTTTGGATCGAAGCTGAATACTATATGGGAACTGAGTTATATAGTGCTGCTGATCCCATTGATCTTTCCGCATCAACAGCACTATGCCTTTTTATTTACAATGCCGGCAAGCAGCTACCTGATCTATTACTTGTTCCTGAAAAGATCCGGAATGAAAAAAAGGAATTTCATGATCATGGTCGCTGCCCTGAGCCTGATCTATCTTTGCTTTAACCTGAACCTGATCCTGGGAGAATTCAAAGCCTATTATGAACATTACAAGATCATCACTTATGGGGCTTTATTGCTTATTCCCATGCTGGCTGTATGCAAGCCGGAAAATTTAAAGGCGTATACAGATCAGTAAAACATCATCTACTTGTTCCAGGTTACCTTTCCAGGATAAAAAAGTATCTTCGAGGATCTGCTTTTGATCTGCAAGGTCTTTACCGCTATTGGCGAGAAGAAGTGCGTCGAGGTTTTTGTATTTGAATTTCTTTCCTTTGGGACCACCGAACTGATCAGCATAACCGTCTGTGTACAGGTAGAGCAGGTCGCCGGTCCTATACACCAGCGAATACAAGGTAAAGGCATCTGTCCGCTCTCCTTTTCCGACAGGCATTTTGTCTGCGGCCAGAATACTCAGTTCCTGATCACTTACCAGCACTGGCTTATTGTTGGCCGCCGCATAAGTGATCGTGCCGTTATTCTTATCAATGCAGATCAGGATCCCATCCATTCCATCCTTTCCTCCCTCCTGGGAAATATTTTCAATTAACTTTCTACGCACATAATTGAATACCTCATCCGGAGAAACAATATTCTTCTCCATAACAGCTTCATTCAGAAATGAAGTATTCAAGAGGCTCATGAAGGCGCCGGGAACACCGTGTCCCGTACTGTCGCACACCGCCAGATAAATTCTGCTTTCTTTCTCCGTCGCCCAGTAAAAGTCGCCTGATACAATATCTTTCGGACGAAACAGGGTGAAATTTTCGGACAGGTGTGTCTTAAAGAATTCGTCATTAGCAAGCAGGGCCGACTGGATCCTCCGCGCGTAATGAATCGAATCCATTACCTCCTTATTTTTTTCTGCCAGCTCATGTGTACGCTCCTCCACTCTTTTTTCCAATACTGTATTTTGCTCTTTTACCAGCCTTTCGTTCTCTTTAGCCTGGAAAAAAGCCTCTTCTTTTGCCTTTTCCTGTTCAAGCAGCGACATTTTTAACTTATCTCCCAAAGCGAACGAAAGCATTATACTTTCTATAGCAGAACCGGTAACAAGCGCCTGCCATAAAAAATTTGAGATGGGAAAAATATCCTGGGCCGAAAGGATAATGTAAAATAAGGAAAGCATATAGGCGCCGAATCCCATCAGGTAAAACCTTGCACTGCTGTGGCATTTGCGATAAGCGGCAATGGCACAGGTAAAACTCAGCAGTCCGAGCAGCAGACCTAATCCCTGGATAATATTCTCCGCGAGGTGAATATAACCGGTCGTACTAAGCACAACATCAAACAATGCGAGCGTTATAAATATGTAGATCACCTTTTTTATGCTCCGCGGAAGCGCCTCTTTAAAAAGTTCAATGGTGAAGAGCAATCCGAATATTCCGAAACAGGCCGGAAAAAGGATCGGGATCAGTAGATTGATCTTCAAAAGGAAATCCGGAAAGTGCAGTGAGTATCCGCTGAGGTAAGAAGAAAAAAGCAGGCTGAAGAATATATAAAGAACATAATAAATATAGGCCTTCATACGCTGAGTCAGGAACAGGTAAAAATTATAGATCAGCATCATGATCATGATCCCGTAACACAAACCATTGTAAAGATCCATGTTATGAAAGGGCGCTATAAACGACTCTATCTTTCCGATCTTAAAATCCAGCTGAACAGGATAGTAATCCTGCAGGCGAAACAGTACCATAGTTGTGTCTCCGGGCTCCAGGTCAAGTGGAAAGAAAAAATGATTCGTGGCAAATTGCCTGTCACTTGTTTTCAGGATATTTCCCGCCCGCGTTTCCTTTAATTCACCCTTGCCTCTCTTTTGAAAAATACTAACCTGGTTATAGGCTGAAGGCTCCAGCGAAAGGTACCAGCCAGCCTTTTCCGCACAGGTTAGACGGATCTTCGCCCAGATCGTTGAGGTAGTTACATTGTAATTCGGGATCTCCTTATTCAGCTGCCTGAAGGCTGTGCTTTCCAGTGCTTCACTTACTGTCAGCGCATTATTTTTATCCTCGTAATAGTAAAACCTGTCGCTGATCCTGACAGGTTTCTTCTCATCCTTTACTGTATATACTTCCTGCGCCTTTAACAGGTTATTGTTAAGGGGAACCGCAAGCAGAAGAAAGTAAAAAAATATTCTCATATTCTTATCCCTACTAACAAGATGTCATCGACCTGCTCAAGGTTTCCTCTCCAGGCTTCTATGGTATCACTCAATGCCTGTTTCTGCTCTTTCATTGGGCGATTGCAGATGGCGATCAGTTTTTGCTCGAGCTGCCTGTACTTGAATTTTTTTCCTTTCTCTCCTCCGAATTGATCTGCATAACCATCGCTGAAGGAATATACGCAGTCACCCTCTTCCAGTTGAATCGTATGCTGGGTAAAGGGTTTTTGCTCGTGGTAAAATCCGCAGGGCTGCTTATCCGGTTTGTGCTCCTGTATAACCCCGCCACGCAAAATGTAAAGTGAATTATTTGCGGCCGAATAAGTGAGCGTTTTCCTGTCCGCATCCATACAGGTCAGTATCACATCCATTCCGTCCTTACTTTCTCCGGCGTTCCCTGTTTGTTTCAAGGTTTGAATAATACGATCGCGGAGCTGATTTAAGATCTCGGCAGGCTGCACAACATTTTTTTCATTGATGATCTCATCCAGGAAGGAGATCCCAAGCATGGTCATGAATCCGCCCGGAACGCCATGACCGGTACAATCAGCCGTTACGTAAAACAACTTGTTCTCTTTTCTGGTGAT
Source organism: Bacteroidia bacterium (assembly GCA_045805185.1). Classification (GTDB taxonomy): domain Bacteria; phylum Bacteroidota; class Bacteroidia; order B-17B0; family Aurantibacillaceae; genus JAHEYF01. Next base: position 29,978 of record JBJMLS010000223.1, read on the forward strand.
CCAGTAAAAGTCCCCGCTCACAATATCCTTTGGCTTCAGCATTACAAAACTATCCCTGAAATAAGAATTAAATTCCTCTTCCGAGGGAATAAGGGCCGATTGGATCTTTTTCGCGTAATTGATACTATCTGTAATTTCATGGTTCTTCTCCTCGAGCGCTTTCCTTTGCTCTTCAATTTGTCCTGCGTATAGAATATTCTCCTGTTTGAACAAACGCACCCCCAGGAAGATCAATCCTGTTGCGAAAAGAATATTCGGATAACTGAAGTAATGCATCCATTCCGCAACATCATAATGCGGAGGGTAATTATCGATGAAATAAACATTGGCGATCATTAAGCCTGCGCTGATCAGCAAATAGGTAAGGGTAATTTTGAGGTTGTCGAAAAGAATATTGATGGCAACCGGCATAAAAAGGAAATAATAATAGGAATTATTCGCGCCGCCAAATAAATAACTGAAAGCGCTCAGGAATACAAAGCCGTACCAAACCGTATAGTGAAAGGCCAGCCGGTAATATCCGCGCTTAACCAATACAAAAGAAAGAACATTGGATAAAACCGAGAACATAGTAACCGATACCGCGATAAAATAGTGATTGTAAATGCCAATTATCGAATAGAAAACGCTGATGCAAAAAATAACCAGGTTCGCATTATTAAATACCCGGAGCTTGTTCCGTTCTTCGAAAGTAGAGTTTGCCGTAATTCCGGCGTTAACTATTTTATTTAGAAAATTTTTCACCTGCGGTTCCCGTCAAGCTAAATATACAAAGTAAAACTGAATCAGGTATTTCAGAGTCGTACACCAATTACCAGGATGTCATCAACCTGTTCAAGGTTGCCCTTCCATTCTTCAATTTTTAAATCCAGCATTCTCTTCTGCTCCTGCATGGAAAGTACGGAATTGGCCAGCAATACATCTTTCAGCTGACTGTACTTGAATTTTTTTCCTTTGCCTCCTCCGAACTGATCAGCATAACCATCGGAGAAAGTGTACACTGAATCTCCCTTACCCAATTGCAGCTCCTGTTGTGTGAAGGGCTTTGTTCCATCGTGGTAATACCCGATGGGCTGCTTATCCGCTTTGTATTCTTTGAGCTGTCCGCCGGAAACATGGTACAGTGAATTGTTGGCAGAAGCGAAAGCAAGTTGTCCATCTTTTTTATTCAATCTGCATACTACGATGTCCATCCCATCCTTGTTCTCACCCGAAGCTCCCGTTTGCTTCAGCGCCGCAATGATCTTGTCACGGAGCATGTCGAGTATTATAGCCGGTTGCCTGACTCCCCGTTCATTGATGATCTCATTCAGAAACGATGAGCCGAGCATGGTCATGAAACCTCCGGGAACGCCATGCCCGGTACAATCTGCGGTCGCGTAAAACACCTCTTCTCCTCTATCCGCGATCCAGTAAAAATCACCGCTCACAATATCCTTAGGCTTTAAGAGTGTAAAGCTATCCGGTAATATTTTCTTAAAGTCGACCTCCGAAGGAAGTATGGCTGCCTGGATCTTTTGTGCATAATTAATGCTGTCTATCACTTCCTTGCTTCGTTGCTCAATTATGCTGTTCTTTTCTACCAACAGGGCATTGGTCTTTTTCTTGTCCTTGTAATTCCTGTAAACAAAAAACAGAATAACAGCCACCGAAAAAAGTCCAACCACGGAAAGTATGATCCCAATGCGCTGTGATTTTAAAGTAAGATTAGTGATGTCTGCGTCCTTCTTCAATTGTGAGATCTCATTTTGCTGCCGCTCAATATCCAGGTTCGCCTGCATATCCGCGGCCTGTTTTGCATTATAGGAATTGACCAGTTCGGTATTTAGAGAATCATATATCAGAAAATTCTTCAATGCAAGGTCAGACTTATGCTGACGGTAATAGCAATTCGCAGCTCCGTTATAAGCGTCTTTTTCTTCTTCTTTCGCCCCTATTTTTTTTGCGATGGCGATGGCTTCCTTAAAGTTCCGCTCTGCCTCATCATAACGGCCGAGTTCGGTAAGGATCCGCCCGATGCCTGTATGCGCCACGCTTATTCCATTCTGATCATTTAGCTTTTCCCTTACTTTCAATGTAGTAGTGTACAGTTTCAGCGCATTCTCATAATCCTTTAGCAGGTATTTGATATTTGCGATATTTCCGTAATTAATGGAAAGAGCATGCTCATTGCCCAGTTTTTCCTGAATACTAACGGCTTTGTTATAATAGTCCAGCGCTTTTTCATACTCCTTTATGCTTTCGTAACAATTGCCAATGTTCCCGTAACTTGTTGCAATACCGGCTTTGTTATTGAGCTTTAAACGAATCTTCAGCGATTTGTCATGGTACTTCATTCCCATCTTAAAATCCTTATTCTGCGTATAAAGGTTGCCCAGGTTATTGTATACTGAGCTGAGGCCATTCAGGTCACCTGCAGCTTCATGAGCTTTAACGGCCCTCATGTAGTATTCTATGGCTTTCGTGTAAGCGCCAAGGTGATAATAAACAAGGCCGATATTTCCATTTGCAGATCCCAGCGTGGTTGTATCGTTCATTTCCAGTGTTGTTTCAAGAGCCCTGTTAAGCATGGCTAGAGCTTCCTTGTAATTACCCTGGATCCCATTCAGAATACCCAATCCGGAATAACCGTCGCGGATTCCTTTTTTGTACCCTGTCTTTATGGCCAGGTCCCGTGATTGCGTCATATATGCAATGCTTGTAAGAGGCTCGCTATTGCGCAGCTCCCAGCCAAGAGTATACAAGGTATGTACACGTTCGGTATCAGGAATTTCCTGCTTCAGTAAAGTACGCAGACTGTCAATGCTTACCTTTTCACTGGAAAAGCCATAAAACTGCAACAGGAAAATAAAAGTGAAAAAATATACTAATGCTCTGCTCATATACATTATACCATTGGGCGCCGGATGAACTGTTTATACTTTTACCTCCGAACGCTCCACCCAATCGCCGTTTTCCCTGATCAGGTCAATAAGTTCATCCACGGCATTCTCGCTGCTCACGTTCTTTTTCACCACTTCCTTGCCTTTGTAGAGGGAAATTTTACCCGGACCGGTTCCGACATAACCATAATCGGCATCTGCCATTTCTCCCGGACCATTTACAATGCATCCCATGATCCCGATCTTTATTCCTTTTAAATGATCAGTGCGCGAACGGATCTTCGCAGTGGTTTCCTGCAGATCGAATAACGTACGGCCACAAGACGGGCAGGAAATGTATTCTGTTTTTGAAATACGCGTACGGCTTGCCTGGAGAATTCCAAAGGCGGTGGAGTTAGCTACCTGTGGCGATACGCAATCTTTCTGCTTTATCCAGACCCCGTCGCCGAAACCGTCAAGCAGTAAGGCGCCAATATCCGTGGCTGAATACAACTGGAACCGCTCCTCACTGATCGCTTTGTAATTTCTTTTTATAATAACCGGAATGGTACATTTCTTTTCAAGCAGCTCAATGAACATCCTTCGCAGTTCAGGCATGGCATGCTCATTAAAAGTATCCGCGATCAGCACCACATTGTTTTCCTTATTTATTTTTGCGATGAATTCCACACTCAGCGTTTCACTATCAACCGCAACAAAATTCAATTGATCCGACCTCTTATCAGAAGAAAAATATTCGCCAGCGCAGAACAAAGGGTAGGCTCTCTCTTTATTCGTAAATTTTTTCCAGGTTTCTGAGTTATATATGATCCCGAGGGTACCGGGAATTTCAAAATCGATCTCCCGTTCTCCGGCATAAACATAATCAACTGCCATATCGCCAAGGTTCCATTTATCAAGTTGCATGGAATAGGTATAGCCGACCGCAAAAAGACTTGCAGCCGTTATTGTTTCTCTGTCACTCATGTCAGCAATAACACGGGGAACATTACTTTTTCCGATATTGATCACCTCGCGGGTGACCCTGCGGGCATAAGCGTAAGGATCGTAAGGTAATTCTGACTCTTGATCTAAGGGAAGAATAGTATTGTGCCTTGTCCGCTTACTATAGCGATCCACCAGTTCTTTTGCAACAGGAATTTCAAATTCGGGCTCTTCGGTAAGACTCACCCTTATGGTATCACCAAGCCCATCTTCCAGTAAAGCGCCAATGCCCACGGCCGATTTGATCCTTCCGTCCTCTCCATCACCCGCTTCAGTCACGCCAAGATGTAAGGGGTAATTTCTTCCGCTCTCCATCATGTGTTGCACCAGCAGGCGGTAAGCCTGAACCATGACCTGGGTATTACTTGCCTTCATGGAAAGAATAATGTCGTAATAGTTTTGTTCCTCACAGATGCGGAGGAATTCCATTGCTGACTCTACCATCCCAAGGGGTGTATCGCCATAGCGACTAAGGATCCTGTCGCTGAGGGAACCGTGATTTGTTCCGATGCGCATGGCGGTTCCGTATTCCTTACAGATCTTTACCAATGGTGTAAAGCGTTTACGGATCCTTTCCAGCTCTGCTTCATAAGCGGTATCCGTATAATCGATCTGTTCGAATTTTTTTTTATCCGCGTAGTTTCCCGGATTCACACGCACCTTTTCTACTATGCGGGCAGCGTATTCGGCTGCGTTGGGAGTAAAATGAATATCCGCAACAAGTGGTGCTTTATAACCGCGGGTATGCAATTCTTTTCGGATATTCTCTAAGTTCTTTGCTTCGTTCAGGCTTGGAGCGGTGATCCTCACCAATTCACAGCCGGCCTCGATCATGCGGATGCTTTGCTCAACAGTTGCCAGCGTATCCATGGTATCGGTTGTGGTCATGGACTGAAGCCGGATAGGATTATCACCGCCAAAGCCAAGATCTCCTACCATCACCTCCCTGGTTCTGAAACGCGAATAAGCTGTCAAACTGTTGCAATAAAGACCCTTCATTTCCCCTCAAAAATTTTATCAAAATTAGCTATTTATCAGCGATTAAATAGAAGATTTTTACTATTTTAGATATAATTATCAAACCAAAAAAACATGAAAAAACAATTACTTTTTATACTTGCTTCTCTTCTTCTGGCATTCTCCACGAACAAATCACTGGCGCAGTGCCAGGCCGCGTTTACCTTGAGCAATACCGGCGCCTCTTATACTTTTACGGATGGTTCCACGGCCGGTACAGGAACTATTTCCAACTGGTTCTGGAGCTTTGGCGACGGACAAACGGCAAATACACAGAACGCCTCGTACACGTATACAAGTTGCGGAACCTATACCGTAACGCTGGGGATCTTTACTTCCGGTTTTTGCAGCAATTCGTACAGCACCACGGTGAATGTTTCCATTCCTGTAAATGGTTCATTCACGGCAAATGATGGCGGTGGCGGCAATTTCACGTTTACTCCCTCTCCTTTTAACGGAAATTATACCTACGTGTGGAATTATGGCGATAGCTCACCACTGGATACCACCAACTTTGCTTTTCATACCTATGCTTCAGGCGGAACCTATAACGTTTGCGTAAACTTCGATGATGGCGCAGGTTGTACGGATTATGTATGCCAGCAGGTCATAGTGAATACAACAGGTATTAAGCAAAATGAAAAACACAATCCGGACCTTTACGTGTACCCCAATCCTTCAGGCGCTTTAACCAATATTGAGTTTACGCTTCAGTCAGCAGGGAAAATTAACCTGGCTATCTTTGATCTGCTTGGAAATAAAGTTGCAGATCTGGAGAAATACATGAATGCCGGCAAGCAGCAGGTATGCCTGAATACTGAAGAACTTGGCCCGGGAGCTTATTTTATCAAGCTGAACACCCAGGAGGGAACAAGCATTAAACGATTGGTGAAAGATTAATGCTTTGCTTTTCTTCAACAGAGAGGTTTAGAGAAACAGGGTATCAAGGGTATGAGGTATTAATAAATGCTCAGTGAAGCTCAAGAATTCTATCGTTCTGTGTTGGTCCGAACATCAGGGCTGTTTCTCCATCCGGTGTTTTAAAACAGCGTTCGCGAGGATAGTAGCAAGTATTATAGAAGCGCCAATATAAAATGTCACTGTCATCGATTCTTCTTTTCTCCAGATAAAAAAAGCAAGAATGATCCCATAAACTGTTTCCAGGTTTACGGTTAAGGTCACTGTAAAAGGGCTTATTTTTCTGAGCAGATTGGTGCTCGCTACGAAAGGGAAAGCCGTTCCCACTATTGCAAGAATAGAAAGCCAGAGCCAGTCTTGCGAAGGGATCGCAAAGAATTCCGCATTGAGGTTTCCGGTTAACAACAGATAAATACTCAGAGCAGCGAAACCTCCACCCAATTCATAAACTGTAATTACAGGGGAAGGAACGGTCCGTATCATCAATCCGTTCCATACGGTAAACAGCGAAGAAGTAAAAGCTGCCAGCATGCCAAAAAGGATCCCCAACGCATATTGCGTTTCCACATTAAAGATCATAATGATCGCTCCAACGATCAGCAATCCGAAAATGATCTCGTAGCCCAGCACTTTTCTTTTGAAAAACACAGGTTCTATAATGGAAGTGAAAAGTGTTCCCGTAGAAAAAGCCACAAGTGTAGCCGAAACATTTGAAACTTTGATGGCGTGGTAAAAGCAAAACCAGTGAAAAGCGATCACGGCGCCAATCCCTGTAAGCTTGAAAAACTCCTTTTTACTTATTTTCAGGTTTTGCCTGATAAGCAGAATGTAAATTGCAATGGCAATAAGCGTGATGAACATCCTGAACCACACCAGCTGAAAAGCCTGTACAGAAATAAGCTTGCCCAGGATGGGCGACCAACCCCAGATAAAAACGATGAGGTGCAGCAGGAGAAAATCCTTTGGACTACTCTTCACAAAAAAAATTTGCGCAAAGTTACCGTAATTATACCAAAGAACAATTGTATTTTTGTTTCATGAACCCCGGCATTTACCTCGATTACAACTCTACTACACCTGTAGATAAAAAAGTGCTGGAAGTCATGCTTCCTTACTTTTCAGAACATTTTGGCAATGCCTCGAGTAAGACTCATGCTTTCGGATGGATAGCCGAAGCTGCGGTGGAAAAGGCGCGCAGGCAAGTGGCGGATGCGATCAGGTGCGGGGATCAGGAAATTATTTTTACATCGGGAGCCACAGAAGCAATAAACCTTGGCATTAAAGGAGTTTTTGAGAATTACACCAGCAAAGGCAATCATATTGTCACCGTTAAAACTGAGCACAAAGCCGTGCTGGACACCTGCAAAAGTCTTGAAAAAAAAGGGGCTGAAATAACTTACCTGGACGTAGATCGCGAGGGACTGATCGATACGGACCAGTTAAGAAGCGCGATCGGCGAAAACACGATCCTGGTTGCCATTATGTATGCGAACAATGAAACCGGCGTGGTACAACCAGTACAGGAGATCGCGAAAATTGTACATGAAAAAAGATCTATCTTTTTTTCTGACGCCACACAGGCTATTGGAAAAACTGCGGTTGATGTAAACGAAGATGGCATTGACCTTCTTTGCATCTCCGCGCATAAGTTATATGGTCCGAAAGGCGCCGGCGCTTTATACGTCAGGAGGAAAGACCCGCGTGTGAGCCTTGTTCCACTGATCGAAGGTGGTGGACATGAACGGGGACTTCGTTCGGGAACGCTAAACGTACCGGGAATAGTCGGCCTCGGAGAAGCCTGTGAAATTGCACAAGCTGAATTATGGGACAACAATATGCGGCTCTCAAAACTCAGGGCGAAGCTGGAGCACCAGTTGCTCGATCTCCCGGGTTACCGCATCAACGGCAGCACGCGTTTTCGCTTGTATAACACCAGCAATGCCTGTTTTTCAGGAATCAAAGCCACAGCGCTCATCAATGGATTAAAGAATGTAGCAGTAGCTACCGGCTCGGCCTGTACCTCCGCCAGTGCGGAACCTTCGCATGTATTGAAGGCGATGGGAATGAATGACGAGGATGCCTACAGTTCAATTCGTTTTAGTCTTGGAAAATACACAACGGAGGAAGAGATTGAAGAAGTGATCGGAAAAATAAAAATGATATACACAGGAAAGATATGAAGAGGTTCTTATTTTTTCTGACGCTTGTATATGCACTGCCTGCCAGTTTCAGGGCTCAGACCTATAACACCGATTCCATGCTGCTTGTTTTGCCAAAACAGGCGGAAGACACTAACAAGGTAACAACACTTACGGAGATCTCCTGGTCCTACCGCGCTGTCGGGGAGATGGAAGAATCCCTTGACTATGCTAAACAGGGAATAGCGCTGGCTGAAAAGCTGAATTACAAAATTGGAATGGCTAACCTGTACAGCAATACAGGAGCCTTGTACCATTCGCTCAGCCGATATGCCAAGGCGCTTTCCATGTATGAGCGATCGCTGCAGGTATATGAAAGCTGCGGCAGCAAAGCGGGCATGGCCAGAGTCTATAACAATATTGGCTTTACCTATTTTGCCCAATCGGATTATCCCAAAGCGCTGGAATATTATTTTAAGGCGCTGGCGCTGAAGGAAAAATTAAAAGACAATGCAAGCATTCCGAGTACGCTCGTTAACATTGGAAATGTTTATTATACGGAAGATGATCCGAAAAAAGCGCTGGAGTATTATTCAAGGGCATATCAAATGTTGAAGAAAATGAATGACATGCAGGCCCTGGCAGTTGTTACCAGTAACATGGGTCTTATTCACAACGACCAGGGCGACACTGCAAAAGCGCGGGCAGAATATGAGATGGCACTTGCTATTCACAGAAGCATGCAGGACAGGAACGGCGAAGCCATTACCATCAATAACATTGCTGTGATGTATTTCGACCTTGCCACGGAGATAAAAGAAGAAAATCCGGCAAAGGCAATACAGCTTTTTGAACAGGCGAATGGGTTTTATCAGCAGTCCTTGGAAATCTACAGAAAGATAAATGACAAGGAAGGCGAGTGTCTTATTCTCACTAATCTTGCCCGCTTGTATTCCCAGCTTAAACACTATTCCAAAGCCATTGAAGTCTGCGAGCTTTCCCTAAAAATTGCACGCGGCGCCAACCTGCTGGATAACGCAAAAGAATCCGAACAGGTGCTGAGCGAAATATTTGAAGCCACAGGGGATCATGAAAAGGCGCTTGTTCATTATAAAGCGTTTATCTTATTAAAGGATACCATCTTCAACGAAGAGAATACGCGAAAAAATGTGAGCGCGGAGATGCGTTTTGAATTTGACAAGAAAGAAGCCCAGGCACAATTGGAACAGGAAAAGAAAGAAGCCGTTTCTGCGGCAGAGAGTAAAAAACAAAGAGTGATCATCTGGAGTATCTGCGGGGTCCTGTTATTAGTAGGCGTTTTTGCTGTCTTTGCATACCGGAGCTTTCTTCAAAAAAGGAAAGCGAATTCGGCGATCACAAGACAAAAAGAGATCATTGAAGAAAAGCAAAAGGAGATCCTTGACAGTATCTATTATGCCAGCCGGATCCAGCGTTCGCTCCTGCCCGGTGAAAATTACATCTCCAAACACCTTGCTGTTTTGTCAAAAAAGAGAAAATCCTGAACCGGACTTATTTCTCTTAACCATTGCCGCATTATTCTGTCAGTATGTATTTTTAATTTCCGCATCGGCAATATCCCGCAGGCCCTTCCAATTGGCATTTTATTCGTTACCCACTGACATAGCAGTACACTAAACCCTATCAAGCCATGTCTGTTTGCAGCTAAACTAAGTTGTCAGTTTTTGGAGATGTCGTTTTAAGCTATATATTTACTTATAACTTAAATTAAACAACATGAAAAAATTACTGCTCTTCCTGGCCCTGAGTGTTTACATCACAGACACCAATGCCCAAACCATGAACAATGTAGGAACAGGTTACTTTGGTACGCCCGCGCCTTTAAATGGAACTAATTCCCAGCTTCAAACTGCGCAGGACAACCAGTTGCTGATCCAGGGAAGTAACGTATTCGGATCGAACGCCGCACGCAACAACATTAAAGTTGGAATCGGGGTCTTTCCTGGGCCTATCAATTCCATAGCAGACAGGCTGCACTTGCATGACATCACGTTCACGCCGCGGGTTGGAACAAGAACAACAAACCTCTTAACCGGCCAATCAGCTACAGATGGGTTTTTTAGCGGGATCAATAATCTGGGACATGCCACATTGATCCAGTATGAAGCACTTCCTATGCGTTTTTTCACTACCAATACCGAGCGGATGCGAATCCAGGCGAATGGCTTTGTCGGAGTAAATACAGCAGCACCTGGTAACCGTTTCGAGCTGAACTCCGCGATCATCAACACGAGTGGATTTCGTTTCACTCAATTAACTTCTGCTTCTCCCACAAGTGTTAATCCGGGACCGGGAGTACTTGCAGTTAATGCTTCAGGAGACATTATTTATGTACCCGGTGGCGGAAGCGTTACCGGCGGTAATAACGGCGTGAGTCTTTCAGGAGGTAATATCCAGCTTGGCGGAGCATGTGGAAGCGGCCTTGGCGCCCTACTTAGCACGCGAGAGATCCCAATGGCCGGCTTTAACATCAATCACACTATGCCAGCAACTTCGCCTTCACAGTTTAACATCGGCTTTGCAGCCTGCACGGTTAACCCTTCCAGGTTCAGCGTTTTTAATGATACCTATCCTGCAGCTTCCCTGTTCGCTTCCAGCTTTGCCAGTCCAACCGGAATCCGCTCAGGCGTGTTTCGCACACAAAATACTGGGACAGGAAATGCAGTGGGCCTGGCAGCCGCCGCATTTGCGAGCAGCACAGCTGCTGATGCCATTGGCATCAACGCAGCAAGTGTAGGTGGCTCGGGCTTTACCTCATTCGACAATTTAGGCGTTAATGCCCCCACCGCAAATGCAACGCATGCTTCTATCGGCTTAAATGCCGACATTAATGCCTCTACCTCACCTATCAACCAGGGACACAATACAGAAATTACCGGAGGTCTAAATGCAACCGCACAAAACACCGGTGCCAGTCTTACCGTTAGCACACCTGGTAATTCTAATTTCGGAGTAACCGCCTTCGTTTCCGGAGCGGCAAATAATTACGGCATATTTGCTGCCGTACCTACCAGCTCGGGTTTAACGGGCGCAGGCGCACCTCCTGGCCCTGATTATGCAGGCTTCTTTAATGGCGACGTATTCATTTCAAACATGTATGGAATTTCTGATAAGCGTTTGAAAAAAGACATTGTGAAAATTGAGAACTCGCTTGATATCATTAAAAAACTTTCTCCTGTGAGCTACAACTTCGACCAGGAAAGCCACATGAACCTGAACCTTGCAAAAGGCAAGCAATACGGATTCATTTCCCAGGAAGTGCAGCAAATTCTTCCCGAGCTTACCGCGCCTGTTGTTTATCCTTCCCTTGTCGGTACCGATGGCAAGCAGATCTCAACAAAAGAGGAATATTTAGGATTAAACTACCAGGGCTTTACCGCGATCATGGTTGACGCGATCAAGCAACAACAAATATTGATCGAAAATCAGCAAAAACAGATCGACGAATTAAAAGAACTGCTGAAATCCCAGGCGAACCTGAACGCAGGTGGAAGCGCCTCAGGAATTAACAGGCTCTCTACTGAACTGAGCGATAAAGATGCGGTAGTGCTTAACCAAAACACGCCAAATCCATTTGCACAGCAAACAGTGATCAGCTATAACCTTCCTGCATCAACGGGAACCGCACAGTTGCATTTCTTCGATGCTAACGGGAACCTGATAAAAGTTGTTGACCTGAAAGAAAAAGGACATGGACAGCTGACCGTATTCGCAGGTGATCTGAGCAGTGGCATGTATACCTATACATTGGTTATTGACGGAAAAACGAACGGAACTAAAAAAATGATCAAGTCGGAATAAAACCGAATAAAACAAAAAGAACCGGCTCCAGGAAAGGGCCGGTTTTTTTATTAATGCACAAGAAGAGAATGTATGAAGGAGATTTAATGGCGGATCGCGGACAGGGGTGTGCGCGTCACCTACTTTTTTTAATCAAACGCGAATGCCTGTAATCAGTGCCCTAAAGAATCCTAATATTAGACATTCGGTCTCAGACGCGAATGCCTATAATCAGTATGTCATCCACCTGGTCGAGCTTGCCCTTCCAGGCATCAATGGTTTTCTCCAGTATTACCTTCTGCTCTCCCATGGGCTGGGATGCACTGGATAGAACAAGTTTTTCAAGTTCCTTGTATTTGAACTTTTTTCCTTTCTCTCCACCGAACTGATCAGCATAACCGTCAGTGAAAGTATAGATCGTATCACCCTTCTGAAGCGCGATCGTATGCTGGGAGAATTGAACGGTCCTGGCGACTGATACTCCCACGGGCTGCTTGTCCGCAGGATATTCGCTGAGCTTGCCTTCGCGCACTATCCATAAGGGATTGTTGGCTGCCGCATATTGCAGGGTATTCTTTTTTTTATCAATACAGCAAAATATCATATCCATTCCATCCTTGCTTTCTCCTGTGGCGCCGCTTTGCTTCAGGGCCAGGATAATTTTTATACGAAGCATATCGAGCACTTCACCGGGATCAGTAATTCTTTTTTCAATAATGATCTCATTTAATAGAGAAGTTCCAAGCATGCTCATGAAGCCTCCCGGAACGCCATGTCCCGTGCAATCCACAGTAGCGTAGAATATTTTTTCATCCAGCTCCGCGATCCAGTAAAAATCTCCGCTGACGATATCTTTGGGACGGAACAAAATAAAAGACTGGGGAATAATTCGTGAGAAATCACTTTCGGCAGGTAAAATAGCGCGCTGGATCTTTTCCGCGTAGTGAATGCTATCGGTGATCTCTTTGTTCTTCTCCTCGATCAAGGCATTCTTTTCTTCCAGCTGCCGGTTCGCCCTTTTTTTCTGCCTGTTGCTCCTGAACGCGAAAAAGGCAAGAACCGCCGTTAAGGCAAGGCCCGCAAATACAATATAACTTATGATGCGCTGCTTACGGAGCTCACTTTGGGTATTGAAGAATTCTAGATTCTGAATTTTTTTATCTTTGGTCAGGATCGCAATTTCCTTTTCTTTCTTTTCCGTATTGAACCTCGCTGTCATTTCAGCCAGCTGCCTGCTGTTCTCGGTATTGAATATGGTATCGTTTACAAGGATGTACAATTGCTGAATGGCAAAAGCTTCCTTATAATCGCCAAGCTCTTTGTACGCATTCGCAAGTCCTTTGTAGGAAGCGCGCACGCGGTCATTCGCGCCGATGCTTTTTCCTTTTTCCAGGGCGCGGTTATAATATTCGATTGCCTTTTTGTCTTTCTTCATGCAGTGATGCAGATCACCGGTATTGTTCAGCGTTAAAGCCGCTCCATAAATATTACTGCTTTCCTGGTCAATGGCCAGGGCTTGTACAACAAGATCAGCGGCCTTATCATATTCTTTCAGCTCAGTATACAGCTGAGCCATGTTATTCAGATTGGTTGATTCAGATTCCTTATCTCCGATTTCCCTGAATAATTTCAACGAGCGCGTATAATAATCCAGGGCCTTTTTACTGTTTTTGGTGTCGCTGTAAACCGTCCCAATGGAGAGCAGAGCCGCTGCGGTACTTCTCTTCCTTCCCAGTTCCATAAACATGACGAGTGCGCGCTCAAAATATTTAATGGATTCGTTTGGCCGTTTCAACTCCAGGTAAACATTTCCAATAGAACCCGAGCATGCAGCGATGCCTGATTTATTGCCATTTTTTTCATGGATCCGCAAAGCTCTGATGTAGGAATTCAAGGCTGTTTTATAATCCGCCTGTGTGTAATTAGCATTGCCAATATTCAACAGCGCATAAGCCTGTTCCTTTTCATTTTTGATCGAGATCGCTAATTTTAATTCTGCATTCGCATACGAAATGGATTTTGCGGGATCAATGTCCACCCAATAGCGTGCGATCAGGTTCAGCGCTTCAAGCCGGGTAGTATCAGGTAGATCTTCTTTCAGGCGGTTCTCAATAGAATCAGCCTGTGCTTCAGTTTGCGCGAAGCTAAAAGCCGGTAACAGGAACAGGATAAATATGCCGAGTGTTATGCGGGACACAATAATTAAATCACCACAAGATAAGATTTTTCAGGGAAAGAAAATGGCATTAACGTACGAAGTAAGCAAATGGGCTATCCTATTCGACAAGCTGCTCTTTATTGTCGTGCATTACGATCAGCTGAACAGGTTGTCCGGCGGAAAACTGTTCAAAATACTTTTTATAGTTCTTCAGCGCCCGGTTTTCATAATAGATAGGTACCTTAATTTCTTTTAATGCCCAGTCATCAATGTACAGCTTCCGGTCTGCGTGATCCTTATCGATGAGTCTTGTATGAACTTTAAGATGGGCAGGAAGACGCTCATACATATCAGCAGGCACATAGAGGTAGGTATAACCGTACTTGCCCGAATATACGTCGAATGAAATATAGCTCCCTGCAACATTTATAAAATGGCTCATGGGAACCAGGACAAAAAGAAACAACGCCGTCCTTGCCAGTTTATTTTTCTCTGCCAATACACGTATTGAAGGTTGTTTTTCCATCCTGCACAGAATAAACACAAAAGTCACCATGCACAGGTTCCAGGGGAAAACCGGATAGTTCGTATTATGGATCAACAAAAGAATAATGATCGCTCCATGAAAAAACAGGCTCAGCTTCCAGGTTACTTTTTTAAACCGCGGCATCCACAAAGCTGCGCCTATTGCTATTTCAACTAACGGGACAAGCCAGCTCAGCGCCATTAAGAAAGAATATAATCCATGAGAGAGCATGTGCTTTACCGGTCGCATCATCGGCTCGTATACATTTGGAAAAAAACAATCGTTCAGCTTATTCAGTCCCGCGAAAATATAAACTGCGCTGATGAGGATCCGGAATGCAAGCAGCACATTCTCTTCGCTGGCCTTCTTTCTTTCATAGAGGTTCGCCATAAGCAATATGCAGGAGAAAATATAGAACTCAGGATGGAAGCGGTTAATGTCTAAAAGAAAAAGCAAGGAAAGACAGCTAAGGATGAGTGGAATAATAAGTCTCAAATGCGCAACAAAGAATCCCGCAACCATGCTACAAATCATTATTCCTGTTAATACAGCGCTTATAGAATTAGGAAGATCCCGGAGTTTTTCAAAAATCGGAACAGAAGGAAAAGTATGCAAACCATGCCACAGGGGAAAACAAAGAAAAATGCTAAGCAAAAATCCGCAAAGTGTGATCTTGTAAATTAATTTCAGAGGTTTCTGCATTGTTCAATGAAGCTCTGCATTATTTTTTCCAATAGCAAACATTATCAAATAATAAAAGCGGAGAAATGATCCTCCGCTTTTATCCTATTGCATTTTAAATTCTTAAGCTTCTACCTTTTTTGATTGACGCTTCCGCTCATTATCATCAAGAATGATCTTCCGGATACGGATGCTCTGAGGGGTTACTTCAACATACTCATCACTTTGTATGTATTCCATTGCTTCTTCCAGACTAAAATTGATCTTCGGGGCAATGCGCATTTTCTCATCCGTTCCGCTTGCACGCATATTGGTCAGCTTTTTTTCCTGACAGATATTTACAACCAGGTCGTCCGGACGAATGTGCTCGCCGATCACCATGCCTGTATATATTTCTTCACCAGGAGCAACAAAGAATTTACCCCTGTCGTGCAGCTTATCAATACTGTAAGCTACAGCTGTTCCTTTTTCCTTACTGATCAGCACACCTGCAATGCGCTGCGGAATATGTCCTTTCCAGGGTTCATAAGCCTTAAAGCGATGCGCCATAATGGCCTCACCTGCAGTGGCCGTTAAAATATTATTACGTAAACCGATGATACCACGGGAAGGAATTTCAAATTCCATGTGGATCAGGTCGCCTTTGGGCTGCATTACCAGCATGTCGCCCTTGCGCTGGCTCACCATATCAATAACGCGACTGGATGTTTCCTCAAGCGTATCAATGCTTAAAACCTCAACCGGCTCGCATTTCACGCCGTCAATTTCCTTAACAATTACCTGAGGCTGTCCAAGCTGCAACTCGTAACCTTCACGGCGCATGGTCTCGATAAGAACAGATAAGTGAAGTATTCCGCGTCCAAATACAATATAAGAATCAGGAGAGCCCGTTTCTTCTACACGCATTGCCAGGTTCTTTTCCAGTTCCTTGAACAAGCGGTCGCGCAGGTGACGCGAGGTTACAAATTTTCCTTCCTTACCGAAAAATGGGGAATTGTTGATCGTAAAGAGCATGCTCATGGTCGGCTCATCGATCGAGATCAATGGCAGCCCTTCCGGATGTTCCAGGTCGGCAACCGTATCGCCGATCTCAAATCCTTCGATCCCTGTGAACGCGCAGATATCGCCTGCCGTTACTTCCTGCACCTTTACTTTTCCGAGCCCATCAAACACGAACAATTCTTTCACGCGTGATTTAACGACGCTTCCGTCGCGCTTAACAACGGATACAGGCATATTTTCTTTAATACTTCCTCGGTAAACCCGTCCAATGGCTATTCGGCCGATAAAGCTGGAATAATCCAGGGAAGTGATCTGGCACTGCAACGTACCCTCACGCGCAGGAGCTTCCGGAATATTTTCAAGGATGCAATCCAGTAAGGGAGTAATGTCCTGGGTAGGAGTTTTCCAGTCTGTGCTCATCCAACCCTGTTTGGAAGAACCATATATTGTAGGAAAATTTAACTGATCTTCTGTTGCGTTCAGGTTGTAGAACAATTCAAAAACCATTTCATGGGCTTCTTCAGGCGTGCAATTCGGCTTATCCACCTTATTGACAACAACGATGGCCTTTTTTCCCTGGGAGATCGCTTTTTGTGTAACGAAACGCGTCTGCGGCATTGGCCCTTCAAAAGCATCAACCAGCAACAACACGCCATCGGCCATGTTCAGCACACGCTCTACTTCACCTCCGAAATCCGCGTGGCCCGGAGTATCAATAATATTTATTTTTGTTCCCTTGTAAACAACTGAAACGTTCTTGGCAAGAATGGTGATACCGCGCTCACGTTCAAGATCGTTATTATCCAGGATGAGCTCCCCTGTTTCCTGGTTGTCGCGAAACAACTTACAGGTGTGAAGGATCTTATCTACCAAAGTTGTTTTACCGTGATCGACGTGGGCAATGATTGCAATGTTACGAATACCTGATGACATGTATGATTTTTTAAGGGCGCAAAGATACGAAATCATTTGAGAATCTGAGCTTTATTTAGATGACAAGGTCTTAAATACTGCTAAATTAGTAAGATTGAGCAGCTGAAATTTGACTCCTATTGCAGAATAGTTTACATTTACCCCTCACCCGCTAAACCCTTATTATGAACAAAAAGGTAATCATTTCACTGCTTGTTGTAGTCCTTTTTGTAGTAGGTGGACTTTTCTTCTGGCAAAAAACGGGCAATACTTCCGAAATGCTGCACCCTACCACGAAGTATGCGATATGGGCGGCATTACTCGGCGGACTGAGCGCTATTTCATTGCCACTCGGCTCTTTAGCAGGAATTGTTTTTAAACCGCGCGCCTCCATCACAGCCGCGTTCACAGCCTTTGGGGCCGGAGCCTTAATGGCCGCCTTAAGCGTCGAGCTTATTGCTCCAACGGTAATGGAAATAGTGGGGCAATCAGCAAGCAGCACCGGAATGGCCCACGATAAGACGCATGCCTTCTATACGCTTGGAGCATTGATCCTGGGATGTATCCTTGGAGGATTACTCTTCTTCACATTGGATGAGGCCCTTAACTCCAAAGGAGGCTTCAAGCGGAAGATTTCCACTGTTATCACGTTCTTCAAAGCAAAAAAAGGCAGTGTGTTGCAGAAACATCAGATCCTCGAAGGGGAGGATATCCTGGACTCAAAAGAACTAAAAGAAGAGTTAAATGAAGAGACAAAAAAAGAACACTCATCCGGAGCTATGGCGATCTGGCTGGGATTACTGATCGATGGTATTCCGGAAAGTTTTGTAATCGGCGCCGGGTTTCTCAGCATACTATCTGTAAAACTGGCAGCCGGTACGCAACCGGAGTTCGGCGACCTGATCCCTTATACGTTAATAGCCGGACTTTTCCTTTCTAATTTTCCCGAGGCCCTCGGTAGCAGTATTGGAATGAAAAAACAAGGAATGGGCACAGGTAAAATACTGCTGCTTTGGTTATCGCTGGTTATTCTTGTTGCTATTGGATCAACAGTTGGCTATTATGTCGGAGCGGAAGTGCCGCACGAAGTAGAAATTGGGATCGAAGGGCTTGCGGCAGGAGCTATGCTTACAATGATCGCGCAAACCATGATCCCGGAAGCAGTGCACATAGGCGGGGCCAGGGTCGTGGGACTTAGTACATTAATAGGATATCTTTCTGCGGTTGCCTTTAAATTATTTGAATAGCCTGTAACATGAGTCAGTTACACCAGTTTATCAGTACCTTAAATGAACAGGAACTTTCCAGGGTGAAGGGAATGCGCCTTATCGGGAAGGAATCCGAGCTTTTTAAATATACGCTGGCTTACCTGCAAAAAGACGTTCCTGAAGTAAGAGAGATCTGTAAAGATACAGGTGTAACACCGAGTCACTTGTACAAGATC
>JBJMLS010000224.1:0-7483 GCA_045805185.1 Bacteroidia bacterium
GGGTGAATAAACCGATATAAACCGAGCTTTCGTGTTTGGTCCCTGTGATCTTTGTCTGGTCGATAAAACGCATTTTCAGAAAGCCACCGGCATTAAGCTCCGAAGCCTGTCCCTGCATCTGGTATATGGCGCTGGGTACAAAGGATAATTTTGTTCCTTTGAAATCGAACCGGGCGCTCATATTGGCCACGTAACGCGGGTCCATTCTTTCTTTGGATGAAGTAGCGTATTGCATGTGAGGTCTGTTCAGGTGATAAGCAGCAACGCCGATCTTGAAAGCATAGAGCGTATTACGGTCAAAGCCGATCAATGCCTTATCGAACTCAAAATTTAATCCTGCTGCCACATCTGCATAATTGTATTTCCGGAATACAATGGTCTCTTGCGAAGGAAGATCGGTTGAAAATGAATCGCCGTTATACTGGTTACCGAATGTAAGCTTGTTGAAATCAGCAGAGTTTTGTACGTAGCCGCCACCAATAGCCGCGGCAAGGTGGCTCGCTTTTCCAACTTTCACGATCCCGTTCACGAACATATCAAAGTTGAACCGGCTCCAGTTCGCAGCGCCGGCTTTATCCTGGAACACGAATCCTCCGAGTCCGAGAAACGCACCCTTATTCTTCTTCAGGCCAATCTCAGAGTCGAAACTGGCGGCCATTGTTTTAAAGGGGCTTCCTGCACTGCTCCATTGGTTGCGGTAATTCAGATTCGCACGCGAGTAGCCATCGAACAAACCCGTGTTTGCAGGATTAACAAGCAAAGGCGCTTCATTGAACTGCGAGAAATGAATATCCTGCGCGTTCATACTAAAAGCAATTACTGAGCTTACCGCAATTAATTTTATAGATTTCGTTGTCATACTTTTTTCCTGATCGGTTTTACCTGATTAGTGTGATATTTCCTTTTTTAATTATATCTGCTCCGTCGATTGTTACTTTAAAACGATAGGCATAAACACCAACAGGAGCATCCACTCCTCCGTATTTACCATCCCATCCTGCAGTTTTGTCTTCTGATTTGTAGACACTTTGCCCCCACCTGTTGTATACTTCCATTTCAAATTTGGTTGCATTACGTGTTCCGTAAACATTCAGCAGATCATTATTACCATCTCCATTGGGGGAAAAGCCTGTTGGCACCAATGGCTCTCCAACAACATTATAAGGCTCTTTGAGACGAAAGAAAGCCTTTAAGCAGGAAATGGAATCAAATTTCCAGGTGATCGTGTCCTGGCGGATCAGGCTATCCGGTAAGGTGAACCCACTTGCTTCCCAGTGATCGAAATCATAATTGGTCACCGGCTTTGCAACTGCGGTCATGTTAACGCCTCCAAAATACTGACCGGTAAATGCAAAATTCGTCAGTGTAAGCGAGTTAAAATCTATTGTCCCAGTACCTGTTGGGCTGACATCAAGGCAGAAATCGTAAGGTCCTGTAACCTGGTAACAATTTGTAATTGCCGAATCAATAAAGGTGCAGCGACGCTGGATCCAGGCCTCAAGATTATCCATGTTCCGCTTCCAGTCCGCAAGCGAATCATTGGGTGAAGAATAAATATAAGAAGATCCGTTTGAGCTTGCCCATCTTGCCACGTGCCTTGTCATTTCCGGCGTCAGAAATCCTTTAAAGTAATTGAAATGATCCATAATGGAATCACAATTCAGCGAAGTGTTGAGGAGATCTGCATAACGGTTAATGTACATGGATTTGAACGTATCATTCGTCATCAGCTTCATCAGGATCTCCGGGTGGCCTTCCTGCGCACCTGTTCCTGGAGGGAAAGCGTTGTTGTAATCGCAGGGATCTCCGGTTGGCCCCGTATTTCCAAGGCCTGAATAATCCTGTCCCAATCCCCAGGTATTGTCCATGTCCCACATCCAGTAATGCCATTTGTGATGTCCCTTACTTTGATCAAGGCCTCTCCACCATGCAGTATTCCAGTTAATGAAATCGCTGTTCACTACAAAAGTATTGTACACCATATAATCGATCAGGCTGCTGAAACTGATCATGGAATCGGCCATAGCGAAATTGGATGGATTATTCATCGAATTGCCAACGATGAAATTGTAGACGCCGGCCCAATCATTTGTCCATGAAGAAGGCGGTCCTCCAACATAACCACCCCAATACCTCAGGTTCATGATATCGGGTTGCTTATAATAATAATCTGTGTAGTCCTCGTCAAATTTTTCGCGCAATTCATAAATGCCCCAGTATTTCCCATCAATGAAAACGATCACAGGCTCATACCTTCTTCCATCCAGGTTCAGGTTTTTACGGAAGGCATAGGACTGGCAAAATGCATCGCGCATGTGTGCCGGCATTGCAGGTCCTGACCAGCTTCCGCCTGAAGGGAAATTATCAGATGATCCGGCTTTAAGAATTATTTTCTGAAAGCTTTTCCTTGGGCTTACTCCCAATTTCGGGTCATTAAAAAACTGGTGCTTATTGGTATACGAATACCCGTATTCATCGTCGGCAATATAGTCGAATCCTTTCTGCTCATAGGCCCAGGAGTCATTACCATGCTTGTTGGTTGTTCCGTATGTTTCAAAAACAAAAGATTTATCTGTTTCAAAATATTCCAAAGAAACGTTGGCTGCGTACTGACTACCGAATAAGGCGGTTGTATCCAGACAAACTGAAACCACCGGAAAAGTAAAAGTAGTATTTGGAGGAAGAAAATAAGTATTGGTCTCAATAAAGCTGGTAAGATAAGATGGAGTCGCCGGAAGAGTTGGATTATCAATGCTTATTGCGCGGATAACGCGGGTTGATGGTATTGAAATGCCTGTTGCGGGTGATGGAGTAAGCGTTGCTGTCGGGCTCGTGTTCGGATCAGAGCCATCATTTGTATATTTTATTTTGGCAGCAGTTTGCGGACAGGAGATCGTCAGCGTCTGCGATCCTGCATAGGTTCCTGGCGCCAGTGAAAAAACAGGTTTTGTCTTATACCCGATGAAGCAGGAACCGGCGCTATTTGGGTTGGAGGCTCCGGAGCTGGGTGATGAATATACTTTCCAGACAGAGCCTGCATCTCCTGGTCTTCCCCAGGAATGATTCTTCTGATGCGGCCTTAGCGTCAGCGAATCTTTTACAACCCCGGAATAATCAGAAACAATGATCTTATCGGGTTTTGTCTGCGTAAGCTTGAAATTTGTGTGGTATTCTACCGGCGCACCTGCAATAACCGTATCGGCGCCTGAAGCATACACCACCAGAAAAGCGTGAGAGGCAAGGTTAACATTTATCGGGAACTGCCATTTGGATAGATCAGTTGGATCATCGCTCAGGTAATAACCTGAAAGGTTGAGGGTAGTACTTCCGGCATTATATAATTCGAACCAATCGGGAGTATTGCCAAACGCATCTGTAAGCCCGGAAATATTCGCGCAGGAATACTCATTGATCTTTATTTGTGAATGCAACCTGACAGGCATAAGACTGAGCAGCAACATAAGCACAAAAATGGGTTTTAATAGACTGAGTTTCATGTAAATATATTTACCAAATTATTCAAAGATACTAATTATTTTATTAAACCCAAATTATGCAGCGGGAGCCGAAGGATGAGTCAAACTACCTACATTACTGGGGTATGCCGCAATAAAAATTTTCAATAATTTGCTTTCCGCGATAAGAATTTAGCTCGCCAAATTTCGGTTCCTGCCTGATTGCGGTTAAAGCAATTTCCGCTTTTTTTTACGTAAAGCGCCTGTAAAGCTATACCAGGAAGAAAAAAGAAATAAAATTCAGCGCCTTCTGAAATTAACGGATCAGAGTTATGTTTCCCTTTTTGGCAACATCAACCCCGTCAACTGTTGCGACAAACCTGTAGGCATAAACGCCAACGGGTGCATCAACTCCGGAAAATTTCCCATCCCAGCCCACAGTTTTATCATTGGATTTAAACACAGACTGTCCCCAACGATTGTAGATCTCTATCTCAAAATTGGTTACATTACGCGTTCCGTATACATTCAGGACGTCGTTATTACCATCTCCATTTGGCGAAAATCCTGTAGGTACAAGTGGATCTCCAATAGTGTTATACGGTTCTTTCAATCGGAAAACCGCTTTAATGCACGAGATTGAATCGTATTTCCAGGTAATGGTATCCTGCCTCACCAGGCTGTCCACAAGCGTGAAACCTGTAGTTTCCCAATGATCGAAGTAATAGTTTGTTACCGGAACTGCAATGGCATTCATGTAAACGCCGCCAAAATACTCGCCGGAATAAGGACCCGTAATAGTAAGGGAATTAAACAGCACTGTACCCATGCTTGCCGGCTCGATATCCACGCAAAAAGTGAAGGGCCCTTTTACCTGGTAACAGCTGGTAATTGCTGAATCTATAAAATTACAGCGCTGGTTGATCCATTTGCTCATCTCATCCAGGTTACGGTTCCAGTCGGCAAGAGAATCATTGGGAGGCGAATAATAATAAGTAGCGGTAGCATTGGAGCCTGCCCACCTTGCATAGTGCCTTTGCATTTCAGGAGTAAGAAAAGCTCTCATGTAATTAAAATGCTCGGTAAGTGAATCGCAGCTCAGGGAGGTATTCAGCAGATCTGCCCATCGGTTAATGAAGGCTGATTTAAAAGTGTCGTTGGTCATTAACTTAACGAGCAGAGCAGGATGTCCGGTTGTGGATCCTGAAGAAGCGGGATATGCAGCCTGGTAATCGCAGGGATCGGAGGTGTGAGAAGTATTCCCAAGACTGCCGGGATCATTTCCAAGTCCCCAGGTATTGTCCATATTAAACATGCCGAAGTTCCATTTGTGCTTATTCTTAGTAGGATCTGTTCCCCTCCATTCCATGTTCTGCTGATCGAAATTTCCGTTCACTGCATAAGTGTTCCAGATCATATAATCCATAAAGCTTTTAAAATCCATCATCGAATCAGCCTGAGCATAATTCGCAGGGACATTCATCGAATTGGTCAGGATGAAATTGTAAACATTGTTCCAATCGGTGGACCATGCATTCAAAGGTCCGGTATTCAGGTATGAACCCGAAACGTACTGCAGGTTCATAATATCGTCCTGCCCGTCATAATATTTGGTGTACTCGTTGTCAAACTCTTCATGCAGGTCGTAGATTCCCCAATATTTACCATTCACCATCATAATGATGGGCTCGTAATGCCTTCCGTCAATATTGAAATTTTTACGGAAAGAATAGGATTGTGAAAAAGCATCTCTCAAATGACAGGGCATTTGATTTCCTCCTGTTCCGGTTCCGCCCTGCGGAAAATTATCTTCTAATGCAGATTTGAATACCAATGTGGTAAAATCCGTGCGCTGGCTCGCTCCAAGCATAGGATCATCGAAGAACTGGTGCGTATTCGTGTAGGAATAACCGCATTCATCTTCGGCATAATAATCAAAACCTTTTTGCTTATTGGTCCAGGTTGGTTCATCCAAGGGTTTACCGGCGAAGCCAACCGTTTCAAACACGAACTGGTGGCTCTTTTCAAAATATTCAAAGGTAGCATCCATCGTTGTACCTGCGAAGAACAGCACTGTATCCGGAACGCTGACTGAAACAACAGGAAAAGTAAAATTATTATTTGGCGGCAGTAAATAGGTATTCGTCTCTACAAAACTATTCAGGTAAGTCGGGATTGCAGGAAGTGTTGGATTATCAACGCATATCGCCCGGATCACCCTTGATGATGCAATAGAGATCCCATTGATCGGTGGAACTCCTGTAGTTGCAGTTCCACTGGTAGCAGGATCGGATCCATCAGTCGTATATTTGATCTTTACAGCTGTTTGCGTACTGGTAAGCGATAAGGTTTGCGAACCCGCGTAAGAACCGGGAGCGAGGGAAAATACCGGCTTTGCTTTGTAATCGATGTACGAGGTACCCACGCCGGTTGGATTTGAAGCTCCGGGCGTTGGATTTGAGTAAAGTTTCCAAACCGCTCCGCCATTTCCCGGTTTTCCCCAGGAATGATCCTTTTGGTTCCTTCTGAGGGTAAGCGAATCCTTTACAACGCCATTGTAGTCGCTGATAATTATCTGCTGCGGCTTGGTTTGAAGCAGATCGAAGCTCGTATGGTATTCGCCGGCAGCAACAACAACAGTATCTTCACCAGAAGTATATACCGTTATAAATCCCTGCGGTGGAACGGTTGTATTGATCGGGAACTGCCATTTGGAAAGATTGAATTTATCATTGCTCATGTAATACCCGCTCAGGTTCATTGTAGTTGTGGCACTTGGATTATATATTTCTATCCAGTCGGGCGTATTACCAAACGCATCGGTTAAGGTTGTAAAATTTGCGCAGGAATACTCGTTGAACTTTGGTTGCGGCACACTTTGAGCACGTGAGCCCAGCACAAAGAAGCAGGATAATACAAGCAGTAAAGACGAACGGTTAAGTTGCATAAGTTTCATTAAAAGGTTTTTTTAGCCAAACTCAAAGATAAAAAAAATTTTTTTGACTAAACGTTATATTTCAGACATATATTAACAGAAAAAGGTTGCTTGCGGCTCTTCTTAAAATATACAAAAACAATGAACATTGACTCAAAAGGTTAATTATAATCGTAACTTTGTGTTCCTGTTAATCCTATGAGCGACGAGATAAAACACGAATGCGGTGTAGCCGTGATAAGGCTGCGAAAACCCCTCTCCTACTATCGAGAAAAATACGGCTCGGCCCGTTACGGTCTTCACAAGCTTTACCTGATCATGGAAAAAATGATCAACCGCGGGCAGGATGGCGCCGGGATCGCCACTGTTAAACTCGATGCAGAGCCCGGAACGCGTTACATTGACCGCTTACGTTCTATCCGCACAAAAGCGACGCTTGATATTTTCACACAGGTTAACCAGCATTTTATAGATAGCCAGCGCAGCAATCCGAATGAATACAAAAGTGTGGACTGGCAAAAAAAGAATATCCCTTATCTGGGAGAATTGCTGATGGGACACTTGCGTTACGGCACCTATGGCAAGAACAGCGTGGAAAGCTGTCACCCTTTTTTACGGCAGAACAACTGGATGACCCGCAACCTTGTTGTTGCAGGGAATTTCAACCTTACCAATGTAGACGAGCTTTTCGATCACCTGGTTGAACTGGGTCAGCACCCCCGTGAAAAAGTGGATACCGTAACTGTTATGGAAAAGATCGGGCATTTCCTGGATAAGGAAAATGAGCGCTTATTCAAGATCTACAAGCTCCAGGGATACAACAATGCAGAGATCTCCCGCATGATCTCCGAAAATATTGAAGTTGATTCTATTTTAAAAGAAGCCAGTAAAAAATGGGACGGCGGTTATGTAATGGGTGGCCTGATCGGGAACGGAGATGCTTTTGTACTGCGTGATCCTAACGGGATCCGACCTGCTTACTACTACAGCGATGAGGAAGTAATTGTGGTATGTTCGGAGAGGCCTGTCATTCAAACGGTTTTTAATGTAAAATACGAGGAGGTAGAAGAGCTCAGTCCCGGTACAGCGCTCA
>JBJMLS010000225.1:0-13286 GCA_045805185.1 Bacteroidia bacterium
AGCGGGAGGAACGGCCTTTGACGGAGGAACGGCGATCAGTAGTGACGCGGCAGGAAATGCATACGCTACCGGCTATTTCAGGGGAACGGCGGATTTCAGCGGCACAATGCTTACCGCAGGAAACCAGGATGTTTATATTGCGAAATACAATTCCGGGGGTACGCTTCAATGGGTTGCGGATGGTAAAGGAACTAATGCTGCAATTGGATTGGGCATTGATGTTGACGCGGGAGGAAATGTATATGTGAGCGGAACATTTAAAGATACATTGAGTTTTGGAACTACAGAAATGATCAGCGAAGGTGTGGAAGATATTTTCCTTGCAAAATTTAATTCTTCAGGAAGTCTTATTTGGGCGCATCAGTTGGGTGGAACAGGATACGGTTATGTAACCGCGCTTGCTGTTACAGCTGCTGGTGAAACACATCTAACAGGACAATTTACAGGCGCTTTGAAACTGGATGCCGCAATAAGCTTCAACAGTTCACAGACTTCTTTCACCGATGTGTTCATTGCAAAGTTTGACGCTTCGGGTAATCTTACCTGGGCCCTACAGGAAGGCGGAAATTCGGATGAGTACAGCGAAGACATTGCGGTTGATGCCTCAGGAAATATTTATATAGCCGGATACTTTTACGGCACAGCAGATTTCAGTGGACAACTACTGGTGAGCCAGGCCCTGGAAGATCTTTACGTTGCAAAATACAACGCATCAGGAATTCTTCAATGGATAAAAACTGCCGGCAGCAGCTTAAGCGATCAGGCCTTCGGTATCGCCGTAGATATGAGCGGAACTGTTTTCGTAACAGGTGGTTCCTCAGGAAATGTAAGCTTTGGCCCATATACGCTTACCAACCAGGGAAATTCTGATATCATTATTGCAGCTTATGATCAGAACGGTTTTGAAAAATGGGCGCTGAGTTACGGGCAAAATGGCGATGACAGGGGAAGACAGATCCAGGTGGACAACGCCGGAGCTTTGCGTGTGACAGGTACCTTTGGAAATACGATCACCTTTGGCGCTGTTACAATGCCGAGCTCGGGTCCTAATGATATTTTTGTAGTAAAGCTTAACGCGCCAACAGCCATCCAGGAGATAATAACAAGTGATGTATTCTATGCATATCCAAATCCCTCACATAACCTGCTTAACATTCCTCTTGATGCAGGATCAAAAGATGTCGTACTGCGCTTAATGAATTCTTTCGGACAAGTACTTTATGAGACAAAAGAAAAGAATACCGGGAGATCCACAATTGACCTGAGCCATTACAGCAGCGGGATCTATTATTTGCAGGTACAGAAGGGAAATA
The DNA here is from genome assembly GCA_045805185.1 of Bacteroidia bacterium. GTDB lineage: Bacteria > Bacteroidota > Bacteroidia > B-17B0 > Aurantibacillaceae > JAHEYF01. Next base: position 1,314 of record JBJMLS010000225.1, read on the forward strand.
CTATTTCAACAACAAAAGTAATGGTGGATTAGAATAAACACAGCTGTTCATACCTTTTCCTGCTGCAGACCTATAGAATTGACAAAGATCATTCATGATCAATTCCTGATCTTTGACATCATTTGCCGCTCCTCATCAGATGAGTTTGCTCAGCGATCAGTTCCTTTATAAATATCTTGTCAAATTTGCGCAACTGATCCGTATTGTCGTTTTTTGTATCTTTACTTTAACATGAATCCTGCAACAGGTAAAATACTATTCTCATCACTCATCCTTTGCCTGTTCATTCTTCCTCAATGCTCCAAAACAAAAGGGATCCCGCAAGAATCAAAGGGCACTGAAGTATGCGATACACCGGAAACAGTTTCCTATTCAGCAGATGTTGCGCCTATCCTCAACGAATCATGCGGCACTACTAATGGCGGTTGTCACGGCTACGGAACTTACGCGCCATATCTTGGCTCTCATTCGGCAGTCATAATGCAGGTCCCTGATGGGGTGTTAATGCATTCCATTCAGCAGGATCAGCCCGCGAATTATACTCCAATGCCTTTAGGTGCAAACAAACTTTCCGATTGTAAGATTGCGAAGATCAAAAAATGGATCGACAAAGGCGCGCAGGATAACTAAACATTTTTTCAAAAGACTTAGATCTTAATTCTACATTCAGAATCTCAATCCTGAAATTCAAGCTTAACAATTCCTTAACCTTTATTTGTTTTAGATGAAACACGGGGACTTTATTCCCACTCTACATTTGTGGCGTTAATAATAATTAGTTTACACAATGAGGAGAATTATTTTACTCTTAGCCCTTATCCTGACAAAGCTATCCACGCATGCTCAGGACCAAACCGAAAACCCAATCGATACCTTAACCAGGAATGTTCAGGGCATTAATGATGAGCTGAGCAAGTCAAGGCGCCTGAAAATCTCGGGATACGTCCAGCCTCAGTTCCAATACATTGATTCCGCCGGAGCTCCTTCCGTGGCCGGCGGTGATTTTGTGAATGGGAACAGCAAGTACTTTGATCGTTTTATGATGCGCCGCGGCCGTTTCAAATTCACTTATGCTTATGAGAATATTGAGCTTGTTGTAAATACGGACGCAACCGAAAAAGGATTGTTCATGCGTGAGACTTACGCCAGGGTTTTCGATAAAAAAAATATTTTCAGTCTCACCATGGGCTTGCTGCAGGTACAGTTTGGCTTTGAGCTCACACAGTCCTCACAATTCCGCGAAACACCTGAACGCGCCAGGTATAATCAGACACTCTTTCCCGTAGAGCGCGACCTGGGCGCCTTCGGATCAATGGTTCTTCCGAAATCATCAAAGCTCTACGGAATGAAAATCGATCTCGCAGTTATGAATGGTTCCGCCGGCGTCGCTCCTGAATTCGATTCCAATAAGGACTTCACTGCGCGTCTTCAATATTCAAAGACCACGAAGAATGAAAGATTCTCCTGGGCAGTTGGGGCTTCGGGTTATTATGGCGGATACAGGATCGGAAGCAGTAAGGATTACAATTATACGACACTTCCCAACGGCGATAAAGGTTTCGATTTTGCCAGCGATACTGCGAATTATAACCGCATTGCAAAAAGAATTTATATGGCCGCTGATTTTCAGACTTCATTGGATTGGAGAGGCGGGATCACAACTTTACGCGGAGAGTACATACAAGGCGAAAATCCGGGAACGGATAAAACCAATAAAAGTCCCTCCGCACTGCCAACCTCCGCGATCTATCACCGGCAATTTAACGGAGCTTACTTTTACTTTATCCAGAATATAGGCGAGACGAGGTTCCAGGTTGTAGCAAAATACGATTGGTTCGATCCTAACGTAAAACTATCGGGCATGGAAATAGGAAAAGCCGGAACAAACACAAAAATGGCGGATATACGTTTCGATACTTATGGCTTCGGCGTAACCTACCGCATTAACGCAAATGCAAAACTGATGTGTTACTATGATCTTGTTAAAAATGAATCCACCCAGGTTGCGGGCTATACAAAAGATATAAAGGATAATGTATTCACCTGTCGTCTTCAGATCAGATATTAATATTTAAAAAAACAATCATGAAAACCAAACTCACACTAATAGCGCTGGCCCTGTATTCAGGCTTTGCTATTGCTCAGAAATTAAAAGGCAGCGACACGGTACTACCGCTCGCTCAGAAAGAAGCGGAAAGCTATATGAAATCCAATAAGACCGCGCGGGTTGTTGTTACGGGAGGTGGAAGCGGCGTAGGCTTAGCGGCGCTCGTAGATGGGACAACCGATATCGCCATGTCCTCGCGAAAAATGAAAATGACTGAAAAAATAAAGCTCTCCGAAGCAGGTAAGGCCTGTAAGGAAATTACCATCGCTTTCGACGCCCTTGCAGTAGTAGTGAACCCTGCAAATAAGGTCAGCCAGTTAACGCGCGATCAGCTTGAGGGCATTTTCACAGGGAAAATAAAGAACTGGAAGGAAGTCGGCGGGGATGACCTGCAGATCGTAGTATACTCCCGTGAGTCAAGCTCGGGAACTTATGAATTCTTTAAGGAGCATGTAATGAACAATAAAAATTATGCATCATCCGTATTGAGCATGCCCGCTACGGGCTCGATCATACAATCGATCAGCCAGACAAAGGGGGCGATCGGGTATGTAGGTTTAGCATACCTTGAAAAAGACGTTAAAGCGCTGAAGGTTTCTTTTGATAAGGGGAAAACATTTACCGGCCCATCCATGACAACAGCAAAGGACAAAAGCTATCCTATCATCCGTCCGCTTTATTACTATTACCTGAACTCTTTTGAAAAAGCGGCTAAACCTTTTGTTGATTATTGTCTTTCTGCAGAAGGCCAGAAAATTGTGGAAGAAGTAGGATACGTTCCATTGAGTAAATAACAGTCACAATAAGGAAAGGTGCTCGTATAAAACGCCTTTTTCCTATCAAGCCAGTACAATTGAAAGCGTTTTTTAAAAAATTCTCCGAAAAGCTCATTGAAGGCCTGCTTATGATCAGCAGTACGGTAACAAGTCTTACCGTGCTGCTTATTGTAATCTTCCTTTTCAAGGAAGGCATCAGCGTGTTTCAAAAAAGCGCCCTGGAAGAAGGCAATGTGATCACTGTTAACCGGAACAATCCGGTAAGGAAAATTTCTTCCGCACAACTAAAGGACATCTTTGATCAAAAGATCATCTCCTGGAGCGAGCTTGGCGGAGAAAAAGATTCTATTTTATTGTTCCGCCTCGAGAATATTTCAGATTACTACAGCGATGAGCAGATCGGCGAGAACTTCGAGGGTCTTCCTGCACTGATCAGCCGGCTCGTTGACAGCCTGCCAAACATCATCGCCTACTTTCCGGAAAAGTACCTCGACAAGAATTTTAAAGGCCTTAAGCTCGAGGCGGGAAAAATTTCGCCGGAAGAATTCTTTTCCGGAGAAGAATGGTTCCCTACCGCGCAGCCCTCCGCACAGCTGGGGGTAAAGCCGCTGATCCTCGGAACGCTTTGGGTGAGCCTTGGCGCTATTCTGCTTGCACTGCCGCTTGGATTAGCAGCCGCGATCTACATGAGTGAAATAGCCAACGAGAAAGCAAGAAGGATCATGAAACCGCTGATCGAATTGCTCGCGGGGATTCCGTCGGTAGTCTATGGATTTTTCGGATTAGTTGTGATCGTACCGCTTATTCAAAACATATTTGACCTGCCTGTTGGAGAGACCGGTTTGGCCGGAAGCATTATTTTAGGGATCATGGCCCTTCCAACCATCATAACCATTTCGGAAGATGCTATGCGCAATACGCCGCGCGCGATGAAGGAAGCCAGTCTTGCCCTTGGAGCGAGCAAATGGCAAACCATATACAAAGTGGTCATCCCCTATTCCATTTCAGGGATCTCGGCAGCCGCGATACTCGGGATCGGCCGCGCAATAGGCGAAACGATGGCTGTATTGATGGTAACAGGTAACGCCGCGGTACTTCCTCACAGCATTTTAGAACCCATGCGTACCATCCCGGCAACGATCGCCGCGGAATTAGGAGAGGCGCCGGACGGTGGATTACATTACAAAGCTTTATTCGCCCTGGGATGCATCTTGTTTATTCTTACCCTATTTATAAATTTAATTGTTGAATTTGTTTCCGGCAGAAAAAAATACAACAAACATTGAAACCAGCATTACAGCGATGAACAGAAAAGCGGCAGATGAAGAAAAATTAATGAAGAGAAAAAAAAGAGCCCAGCAAATTGCTTTTTTTAGCTTTGGCCTTCTCGGCTGCCTGATCGTAGCGATACTCCTGAGCATTCTTTCATTTATTGTCATCAAAGGAATTTCAGTTGTGAACTGGAACTTCATTACGCAAATGCCAGAAGAAGGAATGACAGAAGGCGGGATCTATCCTGCTATCATCGGAACGCTCTACCTGGTGGCCGGAAGCATGCTCTTCGCTTTTCCCATTGGTGTTCTTGCAGCGATCTATATGAACGAATATGTAAAGGAGGGCATCGCAAAGAAAATAATAAGGCAGATGACCAATAATCTTTCGGGTGTGCCTTCCATTGTATTCGGTCTTTTCGGCATGGCGCTCTTTGTGAATAAGCTTGGCTTTGGAGATTCCATTCTCGCGGGTTCGCTTACGCTGGGCCTGCTGGCTCTGCCTGTTGTGATCCGCACCACTGAAGAAGCTTTAAAAGCGGTGGACACTACCTTTCGTCATGCCAGCCTTGGCCTTGGCGCAAGCAAATGGCAAACCACCCGCCGTGTTGTTCTGCCAATTGCATTTCCAAATATCATTACAGGTTTAATTCTTTCCGTTGGGCGCGTATCCGGTGAAACAGCGCCGATCTTATTTACAGTAGCGGCCTATTTTCTTCCAAAGCTCCCCAGCGGGATCTTTGACCAGGCAATGGCCCTGCCTTATCACTTATACGTCATCTCCACAAGCGGAACCAATATTGAAAAGTCGAGGCCCATCGCCTACGGAACCGCTCTTGTACTTATCATCATTGTATTATTAACCAATCTTCTCGCCAATGCACTTAGAAAATACTTTGGCAAAAAAGTAAAAATGAACTGATCCCATGTATAAATTAGAATCGAGGCAGGTTGATTTTTTCTATGGCAGCTCTCAGGCTTTGAGCAATATCAACCTGCGCATAGAAGCCAATACGGTAACCGCCCTGATCGGCCCTTCCGGCTGCGGCAAATCCACTTACCTGCGCCTGTTCAACCGGATGAACGACCTGATCGTCGGCGCCCGCTTAACAGGAGAAGTACTGATCGACGGCAAAGATATTTATGCGAAGGGAACCAATGTAGACAGTCTCCGGAAAAATACCGGGATGGTCTTTCAAAAGCCCAATCCCTTTCCAAAAACTATTTTTGAGAATGTGGCTTACGGCTTACGCGTGAACGGGATCACGGATAAAAAATTCATAGAGGAGCGGGTGGAGACTTCCATCAAGCAAGTGGTACTGTGGGATGAGGTAAAAGACAAGCTGAAAAAATCGGCATTTGAATTATCCGGCGGACAACAGCAGCGGCTCTGTATTGCGAGAGCGCTTGCTATTCACCCTTCAATCATTTTAATGGATGAACCGACTTCGGCGCTCGACCCCATTTCCACTTCTAAAATAGAAGAGCTGATCCATGAATTAAAAGAGCAATACACCATTGTTATTGTTACACATAACATGCAGCAGGCGGCAAGGGTGAGCGACAGCACCGCTTTCTTTTACCTGGGAGAGCTGGTGGAATTCAATATCACAAAAGAACTGTTCACTAATCCCATTCATGACCGTACGCAGAATTACATCACCGGCAGATTTGGTTAGAGCATCCCTGAGGCGAAAAAAATAATTAAAAAGAAATACTTAAATGAATCATTTCGAAACAGAACTGGAAGCGCTGAAAGGCGACTTCATCAAAATGTGGGAACTTGCCCTTTCGCAATTAAAGGGTTCCCTGACGGCGCTTAGCAATATGGACAAAGAACTTGCCCAGGAGATCCTTTACGGTGAAAAGAAAGTGAATGAACTGGAACTGAAGATCGAAAAGAGCTGCGAAAACATTATTGCCCTGTACAATCCGGTAGCCGTTGACCTGCGCTTTGTACTGGCGCTGATCAAGATAAATACGAATCTCGAGAAAGTGGGCGATCTCGCTTCACGCATTTCAAAATTCATAACCAAATCCGGAAGCCCTTTCTTTACCGAGCTGATCACTAAAACACAAACCCTTGAAATGTTCGAGGAAGCCTGCGACCTGCTTGAAGACGCATTGCAGGCATTCAAAAGCGGCGATTCGCAAAAAGCAAGACTGATCTTTAAGAGAGATAAATACATCAACGAGATCAATAAAAGCGCTTTCCTGGCGATCATTGATTCAATCAAAGAAAATCCGGATCACATTGAAGATTATTTAAAAATGCTTTCTTTAACCCGCAGGATCGAAAAAGCAGGCGACATCAGCAAAAGCATCGCAGAGGAAATTGTGTTTTACATTGAAGCGAAAGTGATCCGGCACCGGGAAAAATAATAATGACCAGGTTCTCTTACCTGTGTTTACTTGTAGATCCTGAACTCTCCCTCGCCGCGGCGACTTCTCCATTCTTTTAAATGCCCTTCTTTTATTTCCAGTTTTTTATTGACGACAGAACGGATCCTCCTGGGTTTTGGTCTCATATTATCCAACCGGCCCGGCTTTCGCGAGGTTTGGTACATTACACAAAGAAAACCCTCTTTCATCTCCCATGTACCTTTCATTTTTTTCATATACTTTGCTTTGCACTCAGCATAAGTTCTTACGATTACCTTATGGTTCTTTTTAAAAACGAAACTTTCACAGGTAAGCGGATCAGTGTATTGCTTTCCGAACAGGATCGTACTCTTATTACCCGGATCTTTGGCCTTAACTGAATCAACCGGAAAAAAAACGGTATCCGATCTTCTTTCATCCCGCTCATACATTATTTTCCAAACTTCTTTATCATTCCTGAACATAACTTCCATCCTTTTGAAGGCGCAAAGGTCAGGTCCCAGATCGAAATAATAATAACTCATCCCATTCCTCTTGCCCATGCTATCCAGCGTATAATAATCCTCTATGCATCCGCGCCGGTAAAAATGGCTGATGTAATCATAAGGCCTTCCGTTCTTTCTCCTCCCCTGCTCCGCATATTTTCCATTCTCATAATAAAAAGTATAATTCCCCTTCGGCCTGTCATTAGCGTATTCGATCGTGGAAGTGATCACATTATTCTCTCCATAAGTGAACCACATTCCCTCCTTCATTCCTTTCACATAAGTTCCGCACTCTACAATGGCGCTGTCTTCGTATTTTCTGTGATCTTTATCCAGTGGGAGATCCTTACCGAAAGTGATCCAAAAACCCTGCTTTTTACCAAGCGTATCCGTGCAATTTATGCGCTCGCCTCTATACATGCCTGAACTCATACAGGCTTTCCTAATCGCTTCAACTGCTTTTTGAAATCCCACGGCGGAATAGGTTTCCGGCGGAATACGATACTCGTAATTCAGCTTGTCCGGACCAACCACTTTAGCTTCAAGAAACTTATTAATGTTGTAGGTAACTTCTCCGGGCTGAAATGGAATACTATCCAGTACAAACTCCATGTCGCCCATTACGTCAGTAAAATTAAGGATCATTTTCTTCCCGTCTTTCTGAACCTCGATCTTCATAAGCGCCAAACCACATCCGGTTGCAAATTGAAAATACAGGTCTTCTCCCTCATACCTTGCCAGCATGACAGTGTTTTGAGTCATGCTTCCCTTACATTCCAGTGTTCTTACCTTTAGCTTTCCGGAAACCAATTTGTCTTCTATATTTTCTTCCCGGCCGGGTGAATTAAAGAAAATGGAATCCGTTGCAGCGGGAAATAAAACTTTTTTATCAGAACGAATTCTGAAATGTAAATCAGAGCCGCAGCGTTGTCCATAGCTAAACAAGCCAGGAAATAAAAACAGCAGTATCAGGCATGATCTCATGTAACAGGTTCAAAAAAGTGATTCATGATCCTCTAACCAGTTGCATTCCGGCTGAAAGACCCGGATCCAATCCTTCAGCAAGCGTTTACTTTCACTGTCAAGTTTGCCCAGAACTGCTAAAAGATCCAGAGTATCTTTCTCATTACAGTGTGCAGATTTGAAGAGCAAGGGAATTGCAGGATGCAATACCGGAATAGTATTGATCAACATTCCCATCTTATCCAAAGGGTAAGTAATGCTTTTATTTTTTCTGAAGATCCAGTTCTCATCATCTGATTCATTCAACAGGAATTCGGTCATCCATTTATCCTGGCCTTTTTTCCTGGCCCAAAGCGCATGCAGAGAACTGTCGATCTCTCCCTCTCCCCAGGGGTACAATTTTCCATCAACGGCAATTTGAAATTCCCATTCCGGCAATTCTTTCTTCAGTTTAAACTGATCCTTTCTGAATACCGCAAGATCCATATCGTGATGCTCACGAATTTTTTTTCCCGCATACAATTCCAGGGCCCAGCCTCCGCAAACCCACCAATTGAAAGACAGGTGAGCCAGCTCTTCTTTAATTTCAAATGGCTGTACGGAATAAAATTGATTCACATTTTGTTATTTAATTTCACAAAAAAGCCCCATTCTTCTATTAAGAACAGGGCTTTTTTAAAATGGCTGACTACTTATTGCTTAATGAAGCGGATCAGTTTCTGTTCTTCTCCGGAATATATCTTCACAAAATAAACTCCCGGGTTAAGTGAAGAAACATCCAGCTTTACCTGCTTCTCTACCGTATAATTCTGGCTGAGCTGTGTTTTCCCAAGCACATCGATGACCTGCAGCGTATTTATTTTTGCCGGCGACTCAATGAAGAGGTTGTTTTCCGCAGGATTCGGATACACGCGCAGCATCTCTGCCTTAGTTGTACTGATACCTGTAGGATTTGTATTCACCAGGTTAATGTCGTCGATGTAAAGGTTGTTGCCTGCTCCATTCACATCAGCGGTGAACACCCAGCGGAAATACACATTTTGTGATGCCGAAAGCGGGACAAGGTTTACCGTGTAGGTTTGAAAATCACTTGCAGCGGGGACAAAAGGCGCCGTGCCTGTTCCTGAAACAGTTGACAAGGAAGTTCCTGCTTTCGCCCAGCGCTGGAACCAGCTTGCGCCGCAATTGGTAGATACCATTACCTGCAGCTTATCCATATTGGCGGTGGATCTTTGCTGGTAAGCTAATTTGAATGTCAGGGATGGGGAAGTGAATGCAGAGAGGTCAAAAGAATTACTTTGAAGCATGCTTACATTGCCCGCTGGATTACTCATGTTATCGATCATTGCCGAAACTGTTCCCGTAGCAGCAGAAGCGGAAGTTAATGTCCAATCCTGGCCGTTTGAATTCAACAGGTCCCATTCCGTTCCCGGAAAAGTCGCGCTTTCAAATCCTTCCACGAAATTCGTGTTGTGCGCGGGAGCTGATGTGTACACACCGAACACCTGCATGCTTTGATCGTTCATCGCGTTCATATCCGCGGATCCGTTAGGATTAGTGGTGTAACAGGTAAGGGTATGCGTACCTGCACTTACAGGTATTGCCGGTAAATTCACAAAAGAAGATTGAAAACTGTTCAGCGTTCCGTTCCAGCTTTGTGTTTGCAAAGGACCACCGTCGAGCTGGTAATTGATCACACAGGAAGTCAAAGGTGTGTTTCCGAAATTTTCCAGCTTAATTACAGGATTGACCGGGTTGATCGCCGCAGCGCAGCTCATTCCTGCAGGAGAAACAATTGCAGGCGCCCCGGCATCCACAGCTACGGATGACATCGGAACGATCCCGGTCACGGCTTCATGTCCCTGAGAAAAATCCATTCCGCTCGGGTTCATGGAATTGATCGTGTACCAGCCATTGCCGCTTCCACCCCAGCCCCAGTTCATGTGAAAATTATTGTTCTGATCGTAGCCGTCGCAGATCCAGGTATGCCCTCCTGCGGATGGATCCCAGCCCACATATTGAATTGGCCAGCCATTGTCAAGATCAGCGATCAGCAACTGTGTCCAGTCAGGATCGGAATACATGGAACGGTCCAGTCCCTGGATAGTAGAAGGATCGTAACGGAAATAATTTACATAGGAATTCTGCGCACAAACCGGATTATCGAAACTGCAGACCCAGGCCCCGCTTCCGCTCGGACTGTAATCCATTTCAACGCTCACGCCTGCATGGTAATTGATCAATGCAACGTCGCTGTTGTTCCCTGAAATATACAAGGGCATATTCGCCCAATTGTAAGTGGCTCCGGAATAATTCACCGATAAAGGTCCGAAATTGGAATTGTAAGAACTCGAGCCTTGTCCCTGCGCAGGATAGTTCCAGTAACGCATGATCTGCGCCATGGCCGTGGCCACACAACCGGTAACCGATCCGCCGGGACACATGGCATTGTAATTCGGCGACTGGTTCCAGGTAGTTTGCACCAGTGGAAGAACGCCCACTGAATTTATTGAATTTGGCTTGATCAGTTTTTTTCCTGAGTTATCGCTGTATGAAGTCCACTCACTGGTGATCTCAGCATCAGCGGCAAAATGCTTATCGCGGATCTCGATCATTTCCTTGCTGCGGCGCTCAAGCCAGATGGCGATGTTGGAACGTGAAGGAGGAACCGTGAAATGACTGCTGGTGGAATAACCAATGACAGGATGCGCGGCGTCATCTGCAGACACGATTACAAAACCATTCTCCTGGTTCACATTAAAAATATAATAAGTGGCGAGTCCGTCCGGCGCTGTTTCGGTATATGCAAGACTTAACGCGGAAGGCTCCGTAAGCGAATGTTCGCGGTAATAATTTGCGGCTACCTGTTGGGCAAGTTCAGCGGGAACCAGTTTTGCATGAAGTGCACCGGCACCAAGAACGAGCAGGAAAGCAAGGGATAGAAATTTTTTCATCTGTTACAGATTTTAATAATAGGCAAGATAGACCAAAAAAAGGACAAAATCAACAGTTTAATTTGAACAGAAGCGGTAAAAATACAAGCAGGATTAGGAATGGCCCAAGCATTTACAGGATATAAGCTTTGTTCCTTATAAAGTACAGGTAATAAAGTTCAGGTGACGAGGGTTAGCGAGATCAGCTCGCACATCGCTAATTAATCGAAGCTTGAACTCACCTTCCTGGTGAACTAAAGGATCCTCCCGTTATATTTTTTCAAGCTATCCGGCTGGACCAGGTCAAATTTTTTGAACTCATCCTCGATGATAAGCAGGTGGCTTATGTCAGGATTATCCGCGCAATAGATCAAAGGAAAAGTACGCTGAAGAAAGTAATTATCTTCTTTTCTCCAGCCATGGTATTTTTTACAATGCTTGTATTTTTTGCCCTCAATGACATATTCGTAGTAGATCCAGCAGCCATTGGTATTGTATTCCTGCAGGTTATCCTTTTCAACGATCTTCGCTATCGTTTGCTTTGGATTTGCCTTGATCTTCTTTATATCTTTTGCCTTCCCGGCGAAACCGTAAATTCCTCCAACTACTATTACCGTTAGTGCGATAATGGAGATGAGTTTTATTTTTTTTGACATTTTATATTTCTTTTAAAATTACCTGTAAAATATTCCGGAACAACCTGCTAAGTTAAGAAAGTTAACTTTTCACCATTTCAACTGTGGAATTGGTTATTACCTAATGGATTTTGTTCAAGATGGGATGTCGGATTTCTGCTTGACATGCCCTCGATAATTAATTTCCATTGTCAAGCCAACAGTATATTCCTCAGAGAATCCATCTTCAATACCCATATTCAAATCTAATCTATAAAGGTTAGGGTCTAACTAAATCCTTCATGCTTAGATTTGCATGAAAAATTTGAGACCTTAGACTATCAATTCGCTTTATTAGCGGTTCTAATTCCATTTTTTTAAATTACTTAGATTGTTTAATTGGTTAGGATTTTTAGTGCTTCAAATAAGACCTCGGAGGCAA
>JBJMLS010000226.1:0-7765 GCA_045805185.1 Bacteroidia bacterium
ACCTTAACAGTATCATTCGGACATCCGTTCAGGTTCTGCGCCACAAGTGAAACAATATAAGTGCCGGGTAAAGTATAGATATGCGTGGTATTCGTATCTGCCGAAATAGAGAGATCTCCATAGTTCCATACATAAGTAGTTGAATTGGTCGATGTATTGGCGAAGGAAACAGTGGCCGGTGTTCCGGTATAGGTTGTGGCTCCGTTAAAACCCGCAAGTGGACTTTGATTTACTGTTACCAGTTGCGTCGCATTGGCGGAACAACCTCCGCTCGTAGCCGTTACGGAATATGTTACTGTAGAATTTGGTGAAACATAAGGATTCTGGCAGCTGGTGCAGCTGATATTCGTTGCCGGCGTCCAGGTCCAGGCCGATCCGCCGTTCGCAGTTAATTGTATGCTGTCGCCGGAACATACTGTGTTAGCCCCGTTAATTGAAACGGCCAGCGTATTGGAAACCGTAACTGTGATGGTTTGCGTGGTGCCATTGCAGGAACCATTGGTTGGCGTAACGGTGTAATTATATACGCCAACACTTGCATTGGTAAAGATCACTGTATCATTTGCAGAAGTATTCAGAGAGGTCGAAGGGTTCCAGTTGAATCCTGTTGCATTGGCGCTGCTGACAATAAGGGTAGCTGATCCGGGACAAATAGTTGTTGAGCCCTGTATCACGCTTAAAGTTGGCGTTGGTGTAACCGTAATACCAAGCGCGCTTGAATTCGCAGTTGCTGTTGTAACGCAGCCGGCATTGGAAGTCATGGTAACTGTTACCTGGTCATTATTATTCAATGTGGAAGAAGTAAAGGTAGAACTGGTTGCGCCTCCTACATTTGTTCCATTCACTTGCCACTGGTAAGCTGGCGCAGTTCCTCCATTCGTTGGGTTTGCGGTGAAAGTAACGGAAGCCCCGGTACAAATTGTTGATCCAGGCGCGGCCGTCACTGTAACCGCTGGCGTTAGCGGGGCGGAAACTACGATAGTATACGTTGTTGCTGTTGCTGTAGCCGGTGAAGGACAAACCGCATTGGAAGTCATCACGACTGTTACCTGGTCGTTATTTACTAAAGTAGATGAACTGAAATTTACGCCTGTCGCTCCGGCCACATTGCTTCCATTCACTTGCCATTGGTAAGTTGGCGTTGTTCCACCATTTGTTGGCGTAGCAGTGAATGTTACAGCTGTTGCCGCGCATATTGGGTTCACCGGACTGGCTGCTATTGTTACTGATGGGATAACGGAAGGCGTTACAATAACAGTAACTGCTGTTGAAGTAGCCGTTGAGGGAGATGGACAAGGATCGTTGGAAGTCATGGTAACGGTTACCTGGTCATTGTTGTTAAGCGTTGTTGAAGTAAAAGTAGAATTCGTTGCTCCTGCTACATTGCTTCCATTCACTGCCCATTGGTAAGCAGGTATTGCTCCGCCATTGGTTGGATTAGCTGTGAAGGTAACAGAAGTTCCTGCGCAAAAAGCTCCTGCCGGCGCCGCTGATGCAGAGACTGCCGGAACTGTAGTTGGCGTTATGGTGACGGTATAATCGGTAGCCGTAGCGGAAGCAGTTGTTACGCAACCTGCATTAGAGGTCAGTACTACCGACACAAGATCATTATTACTTAAGGTAGCTGTTGTAAATGTAGCATTGGTAGCGCCTGCGACCGGCGTTCCATTCACCTGCCATTGGTAAGTTGGTGACGATCCTCCATTTGTCGGATTAGCGGTAAATGTAATGGAAGTTCCCGCGCAAACGGGGTTAACAGGAAGCGCCGAAACCGTAACAGCCGGAGTAACGGGAGCGGAAACCTGAATTGTATAGATGTTTGAAGTATCATCTGCCGGCAAAGGACAAGGATCATTGGAAGTCATGATCACAGTTACCTGGTCATTATTGACTAAAGTAGAAGAAGTGAAATTCACGCCAGTCGCGCCTCCGACCGGTGTATTGTTTACCAGCCACTGGTATGCCGGCGCTGTACCGCCATTAGTTGGCGTCGCCGTAAACGTTACTGCTGACGCGGCGCAGATCGGATTAGAAGGACTTGCATTAATAGTTACTGAAGGAATAACCAGTGGCAGAACATTCACGGTATAAACCGTCGAAGTATCGCTGGAAGGCGAAGGACAAGGATCGTTTGAAGTCATGACAACACTGATAACATCATTATCTGCCAGGGTCGATGATGTGAAATTCACATTTGTTTCTCCTGCAACCGGCGCATTGTTCACCAGCCATTGATAAGCCGGGGCCGCGCCGCCATTGGCAGGCGTGGCTGTAAAAGTAACCGCTGTTCCTGAACATACCGGATTAAGGGGACTTGCTGCAATGGTAACCGATGGAATGACAGTAGGACTTACCGAAACCGTATAAGCTGTGGATGTTGCTCCTGTTGGGGAAACACAAGGATCATTAGAGGTCATGATAACTGTCACCTGGTCGTTATCGATCAAAGTAGAAGAAGTAAATGTAGAAGAGGTCGCGCCTCCAACATTGCTTCCATTTACTGCCCACTGGTAAGTTGGCGTTGTTCCTCCGTTGGTCGGTGTTGCTGTAAAAGTAATTGAAGTTCCTGCACACACCGGGTTAACTGGACCTGCACTCACTGATACGGCAGGTACCGCGGGCGCAGTAACAGTCATTGTATATCCTGGTGATGTTGCTCCTGTTGGAGAAACACAAGGGTCGTTCGAGGTCATGATAACTGTTACCTGATCATTGTTGGCTAAAGTTGAGGATGTAAATGTTGATGATGTTGCACCACCTACATTAGAACCATTTACCGCCCATTGGTAGGTTGGAACTGTCCCGCCATTGGTAGGAGTAGCTGTAAAGGTAACAGCGGTGCCGGCACATACCGGGTTAACAGGACTGGCACTCACGGAAACAGATGGAGTCGCCGGAGTAGTAATTGTTACCGTATAAGAATTGGTAGCGGTTGCGGGAGAAATGCAGGTAGCATTTGAGGTCACTACAACTGAAACCACATCGTTATTTGTTAAAGTTGAAGAAGTAAAGGTAGAACTTGTTGCGCCGCCAACATTAGTGGCGTTCACCGCCCATTGATAAGTTGGCCCTGCGCCTCCATTGGTCGGCGTTGCCGTAAATGTAATTGCTGTTCCGGCACAAACCGGATTTATTGGGCTGGCAGTTACTGCTACCGAAGGAGTAACCGGGGCATTTACAGTGATCACCTGAGTAGTAGAACCGTTTCCTGAAGCATTGGTAGCAGTTAATGTTACCGTATAGGTTCCCGCAGTAGTGAAAGTGGCGGTTACATTTTGAGTAATTGCATCCGGACTGAAAGATACGCCCGCGGCAGGATTAGATGACCAGGCCCATCCGGTGATCGGGCCATTGGTAGCGCTTCCGTTCAAACCAACAGTTCCGCCAGCGCATATTGTTGTGGCTGTGGTCGGCGTTATAGTGGCGACAGGAACCGCTGCTGCCGGAACAGTTAAAGTGATATCATCCACTGCAAATGAAGGATCATTTCCAACACCATCATCATTATTCACCCAGCGGAAACCAATTTTAACATTCGGATTATTATTTGCGGAAGCCGGAAGTGCAACAGTTCTCGCGGTCCAGATTCCCTGCCCGCCACAGCCGGTAAGCGTCTTT
Source organism: Bacteroidia bacterium (assembly GCA_045805185.1). Classification (GTDB taxonomy): domain Bacteria; phylum Bacteroidota; class Bacteroidia; order B-17B0; family Aurantibacillaceae; genus JAHEYF01. The sequence continues at coordinate 3,619 of JBJMLS010000226.1, forward strand.
GGCATATTATCGATCTGCGCCCAGGTCGCTCCGTTGAAATACCACAAGGTTGCGTCATCTGTTGTTCCCTGTCCTCCTTCTATATAATTAAAATTAACGCTGATAGTAGAGTTTCCTGTGCAATTGTATGTAGGCGACTCAGCTCTCCTGTTTGTTTGCGGACAAAACAAAAAACCGCATAAGCCTCCGGCATCATAAGCTGCTCCTCCCGTAGGATTAAACACGCTGGTAACATGCATTGTATTATTTCCATTATTGGCGACACCGCAACTTCCTGGCGCAATGCCTCCACCCTCATTTGCCGAAACATTAAAAAAATTGGGATCAGCGCCCTCGGCACCGGTGACCACATTCAGCGACCAACCTGCTCCTCCGGAGGTCCAGTTCTCTGAATAAATAACCGTTTGCGCTTTCAATGAAGCAACACAGGAAAAGGCAAGAAATGAAAGAAGTATAAATTTCTTCATGTGAATATGAGTTGTTAAAGGATAAATTTAACAAATATTATTGTTTTACACAATACTATTCAGAGAAGAATTTTACAGTTTATTTAAAAACTCAAGGGTGTTAACATTGTCCGCAAAATCCGAAACTCCAGGACATTGGCTCTGCCCGAAGCTCACCGAATTGATTACTGCCTCCTCCCTTGCAACCACGCATTGGATCTCTCCGGCATGCTGCTTTAATTTTTCCTTAGCCTCAGCAAGGTTTTTATAATTCTCATAAAAGAGTACGGACACGGGCGAAGAAAAACCCGGATCCTCTTTAATCATCAGGAAATTATTATCGAGGAACTTAACGCTGTCGAGCAAATAAATGGCCCGGTTGTATTCATAATTATTAGCGTATTTTTTATTGTCGATCACTTTTCCAAAATCAAACACAGCCTCAAAAAGTGGATCGAAAACATAGCCTTCAGGAACCAGGACTTTATTTACGTTCCTGCACCCGAGTCCGAAATAATCAAAAATGTCGTGCCCGAGCAATTTTAATTCCTCTGTTGTTTCATCTCCGGTCAGCAAAGCTACCGATGTCCTGCTCCTGCGGATGATGTTCGGATACTTCCCAAAATAATACTCAAAGTAACGCGCCGAATTGTTGCTGCCTGTAGCAATAACAGCGTCAAAACCGCTCAGCCTGTTCTCTGCAAATTCTATTCTCCCTGCAAAACCCGGCTCAAAATAGATAAGCATTCCGGCAAGAAATGGAATAAGCGCCGGGTCATCACCCGATACTTTGATCAGGACAGTGTGACCTGAAAGCAGTACGCACAACAGATCATGGAATCCAACCGCAGGAATATTTCCTGCCATGATGACCGCTACTTTTTTAGGCTTTTTGGGATCGTTGATACCAGCAGTAAATTCATTCAGGCTTTTCTCTTCCAGCATCCGCTCAATTCCCTGCAAGGCTCTTCTTACATTTTCCTCTGTGAACCAGCCATTATAAATGTAACTGGCATGGATCACTTTTTCAAGATCAGTGTAAAATCTCTGTTGTTTCGGCTCAGGCTTGCCTAACCTGAAATCGGCTAAAAATTTGCTTAGTTTAACGAAGGCACTGGTGCGTTGCTGTACTGTCATATCAGGAATAAGCGTATATTTGCAAAGAATTTTACAGGGAACAAAACTAAGTAAAAATGGCTATTAAAATCACTGATGAATGCATTAATTGCGGCGCCTGTGAACCGGAGTGTCCGAATAATGCGATCTACGAAGGGGGAGCAGAATGGCGTTTTGCCGATGGAACCGGCGTAAAAGGAACTTTCCATTCTAAAAGCGGTCTTACCGTTGACGCGGAAGATCCTCAAACGCCGAAATCAATGGACCTTTATTATATTGTAAGCGATAAATGTACAGAATGTGTGGGATTTCATGACGAACCCCAATGCGCCGCCGTTTGCCCGGTAGATTGCTGTGTAGACGATGAGGACCACCGCGAAACAAAAGAAGAACTCCTGGAGAAAAAAGGATCGCTTCACGTATAAAATGAACAAATCATTTCAGAAAGCCATTCAACAGACTGTGAATGGCTTATTTTTTGTCCCTGCCATATTGCAACAAAAATCCCGGAACTGCGTTAGCTATAAAGTGAAGAATTTACTGAACATATTTTTTCTGCTGACCACCTTTACTTTTTGTATACAGGCCCAAAGCCTTTCCGACAAGGATCTTGCTTATTTTAAGAAATACGAGGACAGCCTGAAGAAAATGCAGAAACCGCTGTTCTTCGCAAAAAGTGATTCTATTAAACTGAAGACCAACAAACAGTTCATGGATCTTCTCGAAGAAGTATTGCTCAATAACCTTTCCTTTGAATTTCCTTTTGATTCCCTGCAGGAGATCGCGCGCCTGAGCTCTCCTGACAATAAGTTCCGCATCATTAACTGGAACATCGCTAAAAGTGATGGCACATGTTCCTACTTTGGATTTATACAGGCCCTGCATCCCAAGACCAACAAATATGAGCTTTACCCGCTTGTGGATAAATCGCAGACGGTAAAGAGTCCGGAGACCTACGTGGGCGACAATACAAAATGGTTTGGTATGCTCTACTATAGGATCATTCCCTGCGATGGTTATTATACGCTCCTGGGATGGGATGGGAACGACAAGCTTACCGCGCGTAAATTCATTGATGTGCTCAGCTTTAAACCTGATGGGAGCCCGGCTTTTGGAAAGGAAGTTTTTAAAATGCCAAAGAAAAATCCGAAGCGGGTAATGTTCGAGTATTCTTCAGAAATCGTCATGTCCTTAAAGTATCATGAAGACAAAAATATGATCGTATTCGATCACCTGGCTCCAAAGGATCCGATCATGGAGGGACAGTACCAGTTTTACGGTCCGGATTTCAGCTTCGACGGTTTTAAATACAGCAAGGGAAAATGGAAATACGAGGACGATGTCGACATTAAGAACCTGAAGAATAAGAACGATACGGTTAAGCACGATAAAGACAAAAAAGACAAGCCCGTTTACACGCCTAAGTAATTTTCTTCTCTGGCGAATGAATTTCTCCTTACTGAATAGCGCGCTTATGGTAAATACAATTGCTATAATGCGCTTCCATCGATCCTGAGGATAACCTATCCACGAAAACTTACAGTTAAACGTTTTTTGTATCTTGTATCTTAAAATAAATCACATCCGTGTTTCAATGATCGTTATTTGCTGTTTTATTCAATCCTTATCCTGGTCTCAGAGTGGTTTGGATGTTGAGCCTGGCGTAGATCGCTGGGAGGTAAAAACAACAGCTGCAAAATTAACGGAAACTACGAAGCCCAGACATGTTGTTCTTGAAACCCTGCTTCGATTGCCACTTATGGCGCCAGAATACAGCAAGAGCGATTATGACGATAAGTTAATACCGAAAAGCCCCGCACCAAGACTTAAGGAAGGAGACATTATCACTACCGAAGGTTACATGCATCTTGTCGCGCTTGAAAGAGCATCGGACACCCATAAGGATGGAGATTATCACATTCAGATAACACTGAGCCCTGAATGGACTGATTCATGTTTCATTGTAGAGATACCTTATAAAGCTTTTGCAAAGAACAAAGACCTTAAAGACCTGTGCGAGAAAAACAGACTCTTCATTAGAAAACGCATTCTTAAAAAAGAGGATAAGGAACCGAGCCCCGGCGGGAACGTAATGAAAGGAATCGCATACGTGAGGGTCACAGGTCAGCTTTTTTACGATGCCATTCACGCTTCACAAATGCGAAATAAAAACCCTGACAAAAGGAAATACAGAGGAAAAAAAGGGACGAGCGAAGCAGCAATGCACTCTTATACTGCGTGGGAGATCCATCCAGTTACGGATATAATTTTCTGGCCTCGACCGAAATAAACCGAAGTAAACATATCAGCGTTCTATACCGCCACTTTCACCACTTCCTCGTACACATCCTTCCATCCCTTCCATTCTCTCCAATCGCTGATGGTTTCATTGTGCCAGATGCTTACAAATTGTCCATTCATTTTTTTTACATCTTCAACAAGGGGTCGGATAAGCGGTATGACATCTTCAGGATTTACCTTCATATAGAAGCGCAGGGTGGCGTCCATTACAGCGAAAGAGTGAATTCTCAGGTTGGTCTCCGTTTCAGTGTCCAGGTCGTACCAATAAAAAGGCGTGCAGATAC
>JBJMLS010000227.1:0-21386 GCA_045805185.1 Bacteroidia bacterium
AATCTTGTAATTGTAGCCCGCGAGCAGGATGAGCTCGATAAAACCGCGGCAGCGCTGGGAAATACAGTAGAGATAATTACCATTGCGAAGGATCTCTTCGACAGTGATAACGCGTTTAAAGTTTACGATGAAGTAAAAGCCAAAGGAATAGAGATCGATGTGCTTGTCAATAATGCAGGACACGGACTTTATGGAGAGTTTACGGAAACAGACCTGAAGAAAGAACTAAAGATCATTGAGCTGAATATTTCCAGCCTGGTTGTGCTAACTAAATTATTCGTACAGGATATGGTTAAGCGGGGCTCGGGAAAAATACTGAATACTTCTTCAGTTGCAAGCAAATCTCCCGGCCCCTGGCAATCTGTATATCACGGCACAAAGGCCTTTGTGCAATCCTTTACAGAAGCGATCCGTGTAGAAGTAAAAGACAAGGGCGTTACACTTACCGCTTTGCTCCCGGGAGCAACCGATACGGACTTTTTCCGCAAAGCAGATATGGAGTCTTCAAAAGCCGTTCAGGACGAAAGTAAGTTATCCGATCCGGCGGATGTGGCAAAGGACGGCTATGAAGCATTAATGGCCGGCAAAGACATGGTGATTTCGGGCTTTAAGAATAAGTTGGGGGTTGCAATGAACAACCTCAGCTCTGATGAAAAGAATGCGGAAAAAACTGAAAAGAAACAAGAGCCTGTAGATAGTGATGAATAAGGTTATGGGTTAATGATCCCGTAAGGAGTGGACTTAATATCCATGCGTCTTACGGCGCCAAAACCAAACCGGCTTATTTTGTCTGGCTTGAACTGGCTCATGGCAAACTTATGAGAGGCCAGGTAATCATCGCTTGAAAGGTTATCGTGATCCCAAATGCCAATTGAAATTGTATCATTCATCCCGTAATGAAAAACATAAAAAGTGTCGCGTCCTGTATATTGCGATGTTGATTTCTGGTAATTCGAACGAACGTAATTAACATTGAGGGGATGGCTGATCGTCCAGTACATATCAGGATAACTGCTGTTCCAGATGGTATTATCGCTGCCGGCCGGACTATAAACTGAATCATTCCTCAATTCAATTATCTCATTAGCCAAAGCTGTTTTGTAGATCGGCGGAATATTTAATCTGAACGCGACCTTTGTTTTAAGAATAGACAGGGGAACTGAAGACCTCAGGTAAACGAATACAGTATCTTTTAATGATGGATCCGGTTTTGCTCTTCGCGCCATAGCCGAAGAGCAAAATACTCCCTGTGAAATTTTGAGTTCAAAATCCTTCATCCCTTTTTTTAATTTATTGAAAGCGAAATAAGGGATCTCATACTTTAAAAACGAAGTTGTTTTAAGATCAATAGTGTCACTGCTGAAGTCAATTGTTTTTCCGAGCCAATCGTTGTAACCGTATAAATAAAACACTCTCTGATTACGCGCGTATATGGGAAAGTCTGCGCCCTGCACAGGTTGACCATTACAATAAAGTTCAAAATGAAAGCTTGTTGCCGTCAGCTCCTTGCCTTCTTTATCTTTCGGAAAAGGAAAATCCTTTAAGCCGTTTTTAAATTCAATCCTCAGTAATAAAACACGATCAAGCGAATCCATCGAAACTTTAAAATATTGCTCATTGAATAATGCGGAAGACTCTCTCAATTTCAATTCGACGGCTTCGGGTTCGCGCGCTTCGGAAAAATCATATTTTTTGTGATCTCTGAAGCAGGAGCTAAAGAATATACCAACAAGAATAGAATAGAGGATCGTTTTTTTGTTCATCTGTATTTGACCCTGGCGCTGAATTAACAAAAAAGCCATGCTTTCCCCGCATGGCTTCTCTTTTTTAATTTATATGACGGCCTATCATTTTTGCGATACGATTTTCGCGGCCAGGTATTCCCTGTTCATGCGGGCAATGTTCTCCAGAGAGATCTCTTTTGGACATTCTACTTCACAGGCGCCGGTATTTGTACAGTTACCAAAGCCTTCCTCGTCCATTTGGGCCACCATGTTCATTACACGCGCCTCTTTTTCTACTTTACCTTGTGGCAATAAGGCCAGCTGGGCAACCTTAGCGGATACGAACAACATAGCGGAACCGTTCTTACAGGTCGCCACGCAGGCGCCGCATCCAATACAGGCAGCCGCGTTGAAGGCCTCGTCCGCGTCATCTTTCGGTATTAAAATATTGTTGGCGTCTTTTGCGTTCCCTGTATTCACGGAAACGAAACCTCCGGCAGCGATCACGCGGTCAAATGCGCCACGGTCAACGGCCAGATCTTTAATTACCGGGAAAGCAACGCTTCTCCATGGCTCTACTACGATCGTGTCGCCATTTTTAAAGCTACGCATGTGCAGCTGGCAGGTGGTCACCGCTCTTTTCGGCCCATGAGGTTGTCCATTAATGAACATGCTACACATTCCACAAATTCCCTCGCGGCAATCGTGATCAAATGCGATTGGCTCCTTTCCTTCATTGATCAACTGCTCATTCAGCACATCGAACATTTCCAGGAAACTCATGTCCGGCGAAATGTCTTTCATTGCAAATGTTTCCAAAGAACCTTTAGCATCTTTGTTTTTTTGTCTCCACACCTTAAGTGTTAGATTCATGTTTTCTCCTGAGTGACTCATGCCTTTTTTATTTGAATTTTTTGAAATGGGATGAAAATTATCCCTCTTTCTAATCTTTTAATTTCGTTCTTATTGATCACAAGTAATTCTCAAATCAGCTCATCATCAAATCCTCAAATTACTTGTAATTCCTCGCCGCGATCTTAATATTCTCGTAATTCAATTCTTCCTTGTTCAATTCCCAGTTACTGATGTCTTTGAATTCCCAGGCAGCTACATATTTGAATTCATCATCATTACGCTTTGCTTCGCCTCCGTCTTCCTGATACTCTTCACGGAAATGTCCCCCGCAGGATTCATTGCGGTGCAGTGCATCTTTACACATTAGTTCGCCAAGTTCAATAAAATCGGCAACGCGCCCTGCTTTTTCCAGTTCAGGATTGAATTCATCGGCAGTTCCGGGAACCCGCAGATCGGACCAGAACTCTTTTCTTAATTGCTGTATTTCTGTAATAGCTTCTGTTAAACCCTGTGCGTTGCGGGCCATTCCGCATTTATCCCACATGATCTTTCCAAGGCGCTTGTGGAAATGATCAACGCTTTTTGTTCCTTTTATCGAGAAGAATTTAGTGATGGTATCCTGTACATTTTTTTCAGCTTCAGCAAAAGCCGGATGATCCGTAGGAATTGATTTGGTCCTGATCTCTTCAGCCAGGTATTCGCCAATTGTATAAGGGATGACGAAATAACCGTCGGCCAATCCCTGCATTAGCGCGCTTGCACCAAGACGGTTCGCGCCGTGGTCGGAGAAGTTCGCTTCGCCCAATGCATATAATCCCGGAATAGTGGTCATCAGGTTATAATCGACCCAAAGTCCGCCCATTGTATAGTGAACAGCGGGATAGATCCTCATCGGCACTTCGTAAGGATCCTCGCCTGTAATTTGCTTGTACATATCGAAGAGGTTTCCGTATTTCTCTTTAACCACTTCTTTCCCCAGAGCAATTATTTCTTCTTTGGAAGGATGATGTATTCCCTTTTTATTCGCTTCTACTTTCCCGTAACGTTCAAATGCGGCTGAAAAATCGAGGAACACCGCCAGTTTTGATTTTCCTACTCCGAATCCTGCATCGCAACGCTCTTTTGCCGCTCGTGAGGCAACATCGCGCGGAACTAAATTTCCGAATGCAGGATATCTTCTTTCCAGGTAATAATCTCTTTCTTCTTCAGGGATCTGGTTGCCTGGTCTTGTGTCACCGGCTTTTTTAGGAACCCAGATCCTTCCATCGTTACGCAGAGACTCCGACATCAGTGTTAATTTCGACTGGTGATCTCCTGAAACAGGAATGCAAGTCGGATGAATTTGTGTAAAGCAGGGATTAGCCATGAATGCGCCACGCTTGTGAGCCTTCCATGCAGCAGTGACATTACTTCCCATTGCATTGGTAGAAAGATAGAATACGTTCCCGTATCCGCCTGTGCAAAGTAATACCGCGTGGCCGAAATGCCTCTCCAGTTTTCCGCTGATCAAATCACGTGCGATGATCCCTCTGGCTTTGCCGTCGATCATCACTACGTCCAGCATCTCGTGACGCGCACAAAGCGTTACCGCACCCATTCCAACCTGGCGCTGTAAAGCCGAATATGCTCCTAATAAAAGTTGCTGTCCAGTTTGCCCGGCAGCGTAAAATGTACGTTGTACCTGTGTTCCTCCGAATGAGCGGTTACTTAATAAGCCGCCATATTCCCTTGCAAATGGAACGCCCTGGGCAACGCATTGGTCAATAATATTTCCGGAAACTTCGGCCAGGCGATGAACATTGCCTTCGCGGGCACGGTAATCGCCGCCTTTGATCGTATCGTAAAACAACCGGTAAACACTGTCGCCGTCGTTCTGGTAATTCTTTGCAGCATTGATACCTCCCTGGGCCGCGATAGAGTGCGCACGACGGGGAGAATCCTGGAAGCAGAAAACCTTTACCTTATATCCCATTTCCGCAAGTGAAGCGGCGGCGGAAGAGCCAGCCAGCCCGGTACCAACAACAATGATCTCGAGACTACGTTTGTTGGCAGGATTCACTAAGTGAACCGTTGAGCGGTATTTTGTCCATTTCTGATCGATCGGACCTTCAGGGATCTTAGCGTCTAATTTCGGTGATGAAGCCATATATTGAATTACTGATTGTAAATTTTCTGATTACTGATTTTACCTGATCCATCCCATAAACATGGAGATTGGCATCGCTGCGAATATCAATGGGACAATAATGGAAAAAGCTATTCCTGCTTTTTTAATAAGCGGCGTGTATTTCCTGTGATTCATTCCCAGGGTTTGAAAGGCCGACTGAAAACCATGCAGGAGGTGATATGCAAGTGAGATGTTCCCGATCACATAGATGGCAACCAAATACCATTGGGAAAATACAGCTTTCATACCTGAAAAAGTATCGTGCGCTTCGTTGCTGTATACTGCAATTTTTGTCGGGATCCAGAAATTTCCCAGGTGGACAACAAGGAACATTAACAGTAAAGTTCCCAGCAGAGCCATGGAACGGGAATACCAGGTACTGTTGGCGCCTCCGTTGTTCGCAACATATTTTACAGGTCGTGCCTTATTGTTCCGGATCGTTAAGGCGTAGGCCTGTACAATGTGAATGATGAGCCCGGCGAACAAACCTACTTCCATAATACGAACAATGATATTGTGCGCCATGAAATCAGCCGCCGTATTAAATGTTGTGCCGCCATCGTTAAAAAAGATGCAGGCATTGATCGAAACGTGAACGATAAGAAAGGAAATAAGGAATAAGCCGGTGAGGCCCATAACGAATTTTCTGCCGATACTGGATTGAAGAAGGTTTTCTTTACTCATAAGGTTAGTCGAAAAAAAGATGTATTGATGCAAATGTAAGGTTCAGGAGGGTTATTTTTCAAACCTAATTTACATCCGCTTCTTACAGAATAGGATCCATGTCCTAAACACCCCTAAAATTAAGGAAAAAAGCGATTGTTTAGAATGATTTTAAATTATTTTAAGATCTGGGGTGGCCCTGTTTTAAGCTGAAAACAAGGTAAAATGAAGTCGGGATACAATATATTTTAAAGCCTGGCTCAAAGGTACTTTAAGATCCCTGCGGATCGTTTGTTTGAAGAAATAATAGACCCGGTCGCGAAATGTAAGTTGATGATTCACTATTCTTTGATAAATTTTTTCACCGTTTGATTTTTTCCATCATTTAGGTGAAGGAAATAAATTCCGGACGGCAAACCATTAATGTCGATAACTGATTCCTTATTCTGTAAAAGAGTCTGAAGAATTATTTCTCCTAAATTATTTTTCACGCTGGCATGAGTAGCATTATTTAATTCAGACTTTATAAATAGTATTCCGCTTGTTGGGTTGGGATAAAGTGTTATATCCGGTGTTTCAACTAACCTGTTCTGAATACCTAAAGGATTGATCACGTTAAATTGGAGCATGCCGGTATTTGCCATGTATTTATGAACTGAGCTGGTGTCGCATTGCGTACTGGTACACGAATCCGTCAGGCTGCTAACTGTTAAGCACACATCATAATGTCCGATCACGGAATAGGTATGAGAAGGATAAGCGCTTGTATCGGTTGTGCCATCCCCGAAATTCCAGAGATAGATAAGATTATTCCCGGTTGAATTATTAATCGCATACCAGGTTCCCGGATTCAATGAGTCCTGCCACATTGAGAAACTAACATTACAGCTCAAGTACGGAACATATACAATCTGGCAAATGCTGTCTTCGCATACTCCATTAGAAAGCGAGTCGATCATGTGAAAGCAAACGTGATAATACCCTGTATCGGGAAAAGTATACATTAAAGAGCTCTGACCGCCGGGTGCCGCGCTTGTATCTGCGAATCCTGTTTCCTGTACCGACCAGCAAGCAGTTTCAAATGGCAGCATTGGCCCCCCGGAATTATATCCATTCAGGCTCAACGTATATGGGGCGATCTGGTAATAACCAATTGTAGCCTGCAGATTACAGGTGACGCCGGTAACATTAAGCGTATCCACCAGTGTAGCTGTACATAAAATGGATGAATCCGGCGCGAGGAAATACATGTTCAGAGTTACAATGTAACTGCCATTGCTGTCGTATGTGTGATTCGTTATATTTGGCTGGTTATAATAAAATGCAGTATCGCCATCGCCAAGATCCCATACTGTATGGTAACTCATGGTTCCCATATTCTGCGCTGAGGACCCAGGAAGAAAGGTATAGTTACCATTGCCATTATTGCTGGTGTTAAACCAGGCTGAGCAGCTTTGGGCATTTCCCTGGTTAACCATGAGGAAAATTCCTGCAATCATTGCGATTATTTTCATGTTATTATTTTTAGATTTAATATTAACGTGTTTACAACGGGAGTTTGTGATTGATATTGTTGGCCTGAATTAATGCGGGTAATTTAATGTTTGCGTGAATCACATATAGACAGGCTTATAAATCTATCATCTCTTCTTAAAGTTTATTTCCTGTCTTACATTAAATACTTCACTATTCTTTTCCTTGCCATCTCTCTGAAATAATTCTCCAAGCGCTTCGCGCACTTTAAAATTGTTGCTTTCATTATTACGGGGGTTTTAATTTAAGCTGAATATGTATGATCAAACTTTTGTTCACAAATCAAAATCCCCCCGACCCATTCCATCCACCTTATGTCCAGGGCCAGGGGAATTTTTTCATTGTTTCATGCACATATTGTTTAATCTGACACAAACATACTACAGCCCGTCCCGCAATTTGGGGGATCGTTGTGATAAATATCTGTCTGATCATGAATAAATTTTTAATTATATACTAACAGTCAGTTACTTATGTAAAATAAAGTATACGATTCAGCTGAATTTTTTTGTTTTTTGAATATATATTTATTCAATCGATACTTAATACTATAATCTATTAATTAATAGTTAATTATGAGTAATTAAGTATACTCGTCATTAAAAATACCTATTTCCAGTTTTTTTTCTCGAATTCAATCTGAGCTCCTTTTTTTGTCTTAACCTTAATTGGTAAAATGCCAATGTGTCTGATTGTATAAATTGGCTCAATTATGCGTAACTTCGCATTCCTTTAAATTTAAGTAAAATATGTTTGGTTTTTTAACAAAAGTATTTGGTACCAAGTCTGAAAAAGACATTAAAGAAGTTACTCCTATCGTTGAAGAAATTCACGCTGCCTATAAGACAATAACTACTTTATCCAATGATGAACTCCGTGCAAGATCCTCCGGATTAAAAAAGAAGATCCAGGATCACATTTCCGAAGAGACAACAAAAATTGGTGAGATCCGGTCCCGGATCGAAAAAGATTTCGAGATGGACGTAGACACGAAAGAAAGTCTGTACAAGGAAATTGAAGACATTGAAAAAGAAGTCACAAAAAAAATAGAAGATGTCCTTAATGAAATTCTTCCCGAGGCCTTCGCTATTTTAAAAGATACCGCCCGCCGTTTTGCCGAGAACGAAGAAGTAAAAGTTACTGCTTCCGGCATTGATACAAAATATGCGGCCAATCATCCGAATGTTGAGCTCCGCGAGGGACAAGCCTTCTGGAAGAACCGCTGGATGGCTGCAGGTACTGAAGTGGTGTGGAACATGGTGCATTACGATGTTCAGCTGATCGGAGGTATTGTACTTCATAAGGGGAAGATCTCTGAAATGGCTACCGGTGAAGGTAAAACACTCGTGGCTACCTTGCCTATATTTTTAAATGCGCTGGCCGGTCGCGGTGTACACATCGTTACGGTAAACAATTACCTGAGCCGCCGTGACTCCGAATGGAACGCGCCCATATTTGAATTCCACGGTTTAACGATCGATTGTATTGACAAGCATGAGCCGAACAGCGAAGAACGCCGCAATGCATACTTAGCGGATATTACCTACGGTACCAACAACGAATTCGGTTTCGATTACCTGCGCGATAATATGGCGCGTGAACCACAGGAGCTGGTGCAACGCAAGCACAATTACGCGATCGTGGATGAGGTCGATTCTGTATTGATCGATGATGCGCGTACCCCTTTAATTATTTCAGGACCTACTCCAAAAGGAGACAAGCATGAGTTCAATGAATTGAAACCGCGGATCCTTAAATTGGTCGAGGTACAAAAAACTTACCTGAACAAGTGCCTGACCGACGCTAAAAAACTGATTGCAGAAGGAAAAGAGAAAGAAGCAGGCATTCCATTGTTGCGCGCTTATCGCGGATTACCAAAGAACAGCGCACTCATTAAATTTTTAAGTGAGACCGGCGTCCGCGCTTTACTCCAGAAAACAGAAAATCATTACATGCAGGACCAGATGAAGGAAATGCATAAGATCGATGTAGAGCTTTTCTTCGTGATCGATGAAAAGAACAACAGTGTTGAACTTACTGAAAAAGGGATCGACCTGATCTCTGCAAATACAGAGGATGCAAAATTCTTCGTATTGCCGAACGTGGGTGATGAGATCGCGGAGATCGAAAAATCCACGATGACGCCACAGGACAAAATGCAGCGCAAGGAGGTATTGATGCAGGAGTTCAGCGTTAAAAGTGAGCGCATTCACACCATCAACCAGCTCTTAAAAGCTTATGCTTTATTTGAAAAAGATACGGAGTACGTAATTGATAACGGACAGGTGAAGATCGTTGACGAGCAAACCGGCCGTATCATGGAAGGGCGCCGTTACAGCGATGGTCTGCACCAGGCAATAGAAGCGAAAGAGAATGTAAAGATCGAAGCCGCTACGCAAACCTACGCTACAATTACTTTGCAAAACTATTTCCGGATGTACAATAAGCTGGCGGGCATGACCGGTACAGCTGAAACAGAGAGCCAGGAATTCTGGGACATCTACAAACTGGATGTTGTTGTTATTCCAACCAACCGCGCTATTTCGCGGAAAGATATGGAGGACCTTGTTTACAAAACCAAACGTGAAAAATATAACGCGGTCATTGAAGAGTGTGGAAAGCTGGTAGCCGCCGGAAGGCCGGTGCTGGTAGGTACGACCTCAGTAGAAATTTCAGAATTGCTCAGTAAAATGCTTAAGCTTCGCGGGATCAAACACAATGTACTTAACGCGAAACTGCACCAGAAAGAAGCGGACATTGTTGCCGAAGCAGGTAAATCCGGAACAGTTACAATCGCAACGAACATGGCCGGTCGCGGTACCGACATCAAGCTTGGACCCGGTGTAAAAGAAGCGGGCGGTCTCGCCATCATCGGTACGGAGCGTCACGAGAGCCGTCGTGTTGACCGCCAGTTGCGCGGTCGTGCAGGCCGCCAGGGTGACCCGGGAAGCTCGCAGTTCTTTGTGTCTTTAGAGGATAACCTCATGCGCTTGTTCGGAAGCGAACGCATCGCGCGTATGATGGACCGCATGGGACTAAAAGAAGGGGAAGTGATCCAGCACTCGATGATCACCAAATCTATTGAGCGTGCGCAGAAAAAAGTAGAAGAAAATAACTTCGGGATCCGTAAGCGTTTGATCGAATACGATGACGTGATGAATGCGCAGCGCGATGTAATTTACAAACGTCGCCGCAACGCCTTATTCGGAGAGAAGATCAGCATCGATATCGCCAACATGATCTACGATGTGGCGGAGAGCGTTACCAATGAATTTCATGAAGTGAAAGATTTTGAAGGCTTCAAACTGGAGCTGATCAAATTGCTTTCTATCGATAGCCCGGTTTCTCAAAGTGAGTTCAACAGTATCCGCAGGGATGAGCTGACCAGTAAAGTATTTGAAGCCGGCGAAAAATATTACCGTGAGAAGGCAGCCTTCATTGCGCAGAATGTTTTCCCGGTAGTAAAAGATGTTTACGAGAACCAGGCGAATACTTTTGAAAACATCGTTACGCCATTCACAGACGGGATCCGTACTATACAGATCCTTGCGAACCTGAAAAAATGTTACGATACAAAAGGACGTGAGATGGTGCTGGCTTTTGAGAAAATGGTTTCTTTATCCCTTATTGATGATGCCTGGAAGGAACATTTGCGTGAACTGGACGATCTGAAACAAGCCGTGCAGAATGCTTCTCTTGAGCAGAAAGATCCATTGCTGATCTACAAGCTTGAATCGTTCAACCTCTTCCGTGAGATGATCACTAAAACCAGTAAGGAAACATTATCTTTCCTGGTAAAGGGGAATTTACCGGTTGAAGACAATCAACAGCGCAAGCCTCACTTGGTGCAGGTACAACAACCTGTTCAGCAAAAGCAGGAAAAACTGACCGAGAGCCGTAGCGAAGAGGAATTACAACAGCAGCGCGAACGCGAAAAACCAAAGGTTCAACCTATTCGCGTAGAGAAAACCGTAGGACGTAATGATCCTTGTCCTTGCGGCAGCGGGAAAAAATATAAGAATTGCCACGGGCAGTAAATGACGTTTTTTGTGAGAATGGCTTTTTTACAAAAGACTTACACTTAATCGAAAAGAGTTTTTTATTTATTTGGCTTTTTTCTTTTCTTCCTTGATGAAGAAAAGAAACAAAAGAAATCAAGACGATCCGCCATTTGAAAGCTTTTGCTTGTCGCACAATCTACGCGACTGTGCCTGCAAAACTTTCAAATCGCACCGGATCGTCGGATCCGCGCGCTCAGCGATACTAAATGTTCACTGTTAGTTTCAATCAGTAATTGTGCGTTATAGTATCGAGAAATCGAGCCAGTCGCAATTATATATGTTTGAATGTGACTCTAAGAGGCACCTACGTAACTAAAACAAATAATGAGGCGCATAATTAATGCCTGATTACAAGCTTATGCACCGTGCTTGTTCTCTTCGTATTTACCCTGAGAAAATACAGCCCTTCCGTTAAGCCGCCAGTAGAGAGTCGGCAGGTCGAAGAGCCATTAAAGAGAACTGGTCTTCTCAGTAGTTCCTGTCCCGCATTATTGAACAGGAACACGGTCGCCCCATCTTCCGCCATTACGGATACTTCAGCATCAGCGGGATTCGGGTAGGGCCTCGTCTCTGATAAAACAGAACTTGCATTGATCGCCACCGGTTCTTCCCAAAGCTTAAAGCGTTTAATTCCTTCATTGCCAATAGCTGCGAACAGGTAATTATCTTTAACCACCATTGGTCCCGGATAAAGAGAAGGATCATTATTTAGTACCTGCCATACAGAATCTCCCAGGCTGAGTACAAAAATACCCTTGGCAACTTCACTGCCGTAAGGTCCGTAACTGTACCCGGAGATGTAGATCTTATCTTTTGAGACAGCCATGGTATTTCTCATGGTTATGTTGAGTCCGCTTTCCGGAAGTTGTTGCCAGCTTTCGCCTTTATCTGTTGAGTGGTATACATGCTCCGCAATGTTCAACAGAAACAGATCCTTTCCGTTCCATGCGATCCATCCGGGCGCGGGAACAGGTATGCCGTTGTTGCAGGAAACCCAGCTTTGTCCATCGTCGTAACTTTTATACACGCCATCCTCGCGTACAATAAAAATTAGCGAGTCCAATCCAAGAAAAAAGCGGTATCCCGGACTATTCAACTGCTGCCAATTGTCGCCGAGGTCCGTGCTTTTATACAGCATGTTATTTTTACAAGCGTACAGATTGGTTTTGTTGATGCTGACACTTTCAGGTGAAGGGAAATTCATTATTTTCCAGGTGAGGCCATTATTCGCCGATACATAATAAGGCATGGGCTCAGGAGGACCGTAATAATTTTTAGATTTGGGAGTAATGACCATTATGTTCCCACTGCAGGAAATCAGGTGCGCCGTGTCCCTGAATGGAACCAGCCAGGTGTTTCCGTTGTCTGGTGTTACATAGCTTTCACACCACAGGTCATTTCCGTTCACCAGTATTTCTCCCGCAGCCTTTCCTGCACTGATGCCCTTGTAAAGCTTGTTCCATGATAGTCCCTCATCAACAGACAGGTATAAGCCATCTCTGCTCCCTGCATAAATACCATTTTCATCCCGGAATAGATCACTTAAAAAATCAAAGGGAGCGAATGCTTTCCATTGCAATGTTGTTTTGTCTGCCACATAAGAATTAGTGCTTCCAGCGATATACATGGATGAGCCGAAGATGGTGAAATTTAAAATATTATCTGAGTAGGTGAATAAAGGCGGAGTGATGTCCTGCCAAACAGAATTCTCCGAGGAAGTCCTGAAAAGCCCCGCCCCGTTATTCAGGTAGAGGAACTGCTCGTTGTCATTAAGTAAATTATTGTCCTCATAAGAATATGCAGGTCCTGCAAGAACGGGCAAATTTGAAAGGACCTGCCAGCTAAGCCCCTTGTCCGCTGAATTGTATATTTCACCATTTGAAAGGGAAACATAGAGCTTGCCCTGAAAAATGCTGATGCCGGAGATCCTCGTATTAGACGGAAGCGTAACATTTATTTTTTGCCAGGTCCTCCCGCTGTCAGGAGAGAAGGAAAATCTCTGGTAGCCTGCGATGTAAATTGTCTTGTCTTTTACGTAGGAAATTTCTGAATTCCTTAATGTATCCTGTTGCCAGCTGCTTCCCCAGTCGTCTGAATAATATAAATAAGCTGAGTTTATTCCGAATACTCTTCCTGCGCAAGAGTTGAAATGGAGTAAATTATAATTCACATAAGTGGTACCTGGAATGTTTAGTTTCTCCCAGTTAGCGCCATCGGGCGAGCGGTAGCAGGAAAACTCCGTAGTCATAAAAATATATGGGCCGGCCTTATGCAGGTGGTAGATGGTATTGAAATTCGGTCCCCAGGTAGGTTCCCATGACGTTTGGGTGTAAAACCTTAAGCTGAAAAGTAAAAGTGTGCTGAGCAGAAATTTCTTCATGTGTTTAAATTTATTCTGAATCAAAATTACCACGGTAAGCGCCGCTTTACCTGTAATTTCGTTACGCGGGTATTTTTAAGCCATTAAGAAGCCTATTCGTGTTTTACATAAATGTGGAACCGCGTTCCTTCCTTGTAGAATTCATTCCCCCCGGATCTTTTTTAATTCATCGCAAAGACCCTGTAGCGCTCTAAAGCAGAATGGTAACTAATTCGCATATGAAGGGAAAACAGATCTTATGCTGCAATCTGCCACAGCTCCTCTTTCCGAGCTCATCATTCAAAAAATAAAACAGGAGGGTCCGATCCCGTTCAAGGATTTTATGGAACACGCCCTTTATTATCCCGAGCTGGGCTATTATACTTCAGCCAGCGAAAAGATAGGAACGGAAGGAGACTATTATACTTGTCCCACTTTTACAAAGTTGTTCGGACAAATGCTGGGAAAACAATTGGAAGAAATGTGGGCGCTGCTTGGAAAAGGAGAATTTACGATTGTAGAGTATGGCGCAGGGACCGGCAGGTTATGTTACGACCTGCTCGAGTATCTGAAGAACAATGCCGAGTTTTATGAAAAGCTGAGGTATTGCATTATAGAGAAAAGCGGTTTTATGCGTGGGAAAGAACAAGATCTGCTGAGTGAAAAAGTGCAGTGGTACGGATCCATAACCGACATTGGAACATTTAGCGGCTGTGTACTGTCAAACGAAGTGGTTGATAATTTCGCTGTTCACCTGGTGGAAATGCAGGAAGAGCTGATGGAAATATTTGTGGATCATGAGCAGGATTTTAAAGAAGTGCTGAAACCAGCCTCTGCTGAACTTAATGATTACATAAAGCAGCTGAATGTTAAGCTGGAAAAAGGATCACGCATGGAGATCAACCTGGAGGCTACACAGTGGATAAAAGAAATTGCCGGCGCTTTAGGAAAAGGCTTCGTGCTTACTATTGATTACGGTTACCTGGCGGATGAACTTTGTTACAAACGCAATGGAACGCTGATCTGTTACAACCAGCATAAACGGAACACCTCGTTTTATTCTTACATCGGTAAACAGGACATTACAGCTCATGTAAATTTTTCAGCCCTGAAGCACTGGGGAGAGAAACAGGGACTCAGCTGCTGCGGCTATACCGACCAGGCCAATTTCCTGCGCGCCCTGGGCCTGGCAAAACACCTGAGAGCGATCGAAGAGAACCTCAGGGGGAAATCCCTTTCGGAAAAAGAAAAATTCTTTTTGCTACATACCTTGCTCATTGATATGGGAAGTAAATTCAAAGTGCTGATCCAGCAGAAAGGATTTGAGAAAGTGGATCTTTCGGGGATGATGTTTTCGGGAATGACGGAGTTTCGGATCTAGTCTTCACAACGCATCTTGTCGCCCTTTTTTACGCCTTACACTAAAATTCATGTTAAGTATTTTCAGGGCAAACGTCTGCTTCCATCATGACCTTATTTATTACAGCGACTTCTTCATTTTTATTTCATTTCGCTGCCTAACACATTAGTGCAAATTCGCGGCATTAGTGGCTCAACACTTATGGCGTTATAATTCTATTTTATTCGCCACGAATAGCGCAAATGATCTCTAATGCACAAATCTTAATAATTTAATTTGCCTGGTTTTCAAGTCTTTAACTCGACATTAATGATTTTTATTGCCGTATATATAAGTTTCTTATATATATTTGTAACTGAATATTAATATTTACGTTATATACTAAAAACAGGAACACATGGCTTCAAATGATCTATTAAAAGGAATGCTCAAGCCCATCATCTTAAAACTGCTGATGGAGAACGGAAGAATGTACGGCTACGAGATCACGCAACTGGTGAAAGAGATCTCGGGTGGAGAGATCGAGCTCACCTTCGGAGCCCTCTACCCAATTCTCCATAAGCTGGAGCTGGAAGGGATCGTGAAAACAGAATCGGAAGTGATCAATAACCGCAACCGCATTTATTATTCCATTTCCCAGAAAGGGAACAGCAAGGCGAAAGAAAAAATTAACGAGCTGGAAGAAATGCTGAAGACGCTGAAAATATTTTTCAAACCTAACTTCGGACTCAAGTATGAGCTTGCTCGATATTAACCAGGTAAAGCTGATCGAGGCCGATGTGCACAAGGCCCGGATCACTTTGTCGCACCTCCCGCAGGAGTTGGTCGACCACATTTGCTGCGAGGTGGAGGAGCACATGAGCGAGGGAAAGAGTTTTGAAGAAGCCTACCTGTTGGTGAAGGAACAAACAGGGATCAAAGTTCTCCAGAAGATCCAGGAGAACGCTCTTTACTTAATCGATAAAAACTACGCGATCATGAAAACAACAATGAAAATCACAGGGAACATTGCCCTCGCTTTAATCGCGATCGGAACGGTTCTTAAGATCTGGCACTGGCCCGGCTCTTCAATTATGCTGCTTATGGGTTTCATTACACTCTGTCTTATTTTTTTCCCCGCAGCCATCTACCTGAATTACACTTACGAAAGCGAGCAGAAAAAGCCCATCCTCAACCTTTCGATTCTTGCAGGAGGAATTGTGTTTATGGCAGGTGTTCTCTTTAAAGTAATGCACTGGCCGGGCTCTGCACTGTTGCTCTTTGGCGGCTGGTCAGTTATACTGGGAGTGTTCCTGCCCATACTTTTGTTTGTAAAGCTTAAACAGGCAAAGACAAGTGGAGAAAAATCCATTTATGTGCTCGGCGTCTTTTCACTGATCATCTTTGAAGTGGCCACCATGTTCAAGTTCTTCCATTGGCCGGGAGCCGGTCCACTACTGTTACTGGGTTCTGTTTTGCTTATTGGCCTGTTCTTCCCTTTATTTACCAATATGAAAATAAAGAGGAATGAGATCACAAGCGGGCAATACATTTTTGTAGTTACCATTGCCATGTACGCGGTTGTGCTTACTTCATTGCTCGCCATTAATGTTTCCGACAATGTGCTGAACCGCTTTGTAAAAGACGAATCGAATTCCGCGAAGCTTGTAAAGTATTTTGAAAAGAAGAGCCAGCGTTTATTGCTTGCTTCTGCAGCTACTACCGACAGCTCGCTCATGAAACAGGAACAACAGTTCAGGCTGATCAGGGAAGGAGCCAGCGGAGTAAGAAAAGTGATAAGCGATATCCGGATCAGTCTTATCCAGGCTGTCGAAGATGTTGATGAGGCTACCGCGCGCAATTACAGTTCCAGCCCGGAGTTGTTGTATAAAAAAGACAATTACGATTTTGTGAACCATTTGTTACTTTCACAAGACGGGAACGGAATGGCCACTACCTTAAAGGAAAAGCTGGAAAATTTCAGAAAACTGGCCTCCTCGGTCACTTCATCCAATGTAAGAGTATCAACGGGAATTGAAAATCTCCTCAATACTTCGGATAAGGTAAATTCTTTAAACGAGACCCTGAGCTGGGAGGAAAATACCTTCAGGAACAACCCCCTGATCGGAGCAATGGCCCAGCTGAGCCAGATCGAAAGAAATATATGTTTGGTAGAATCAGTTGCTCTTAGGAATAATAAATAATCTTTTAAATCCGAATACCATGAAAAAGTCAATCTATTTCTCCGGCATCGCCTGCACCTTTCTAATGTTGCTGGGCTGCATGTTCAAAGTTATGCACTGGCCGGGAGCCAGTGTGATGCTGATACTTTCCGTTTTTCTTTTCTGTTTTTTGTTCCTGCCCTCAGCGCTCGTGAGCAATTACAAAACACAGGAAGGAAAGTACAAAGCGCTTCACGCGGTAACCTTTGTTGTTTTCGCGCTCTGCATGATGGGCGTACTGTTTAAAGTGATGCACTGGCCGGGGGCGTCCTTATTTTTATTCATCGGTCTCCCGCTCCCTTTTATTCTTTTCATGCCGGTCTATCTCTATCAGACTAAAGATCAAAAGAAGGGAAGCAGTACTAATTTTTTAGGGATCATGTTCGGACTTACTTTTCTTGCGGTGTTCAGCGTATTGCTTTCACTTAATGTGAGTAAGCAGATACTTGCGCGCGCGGCAGCAATAACAAACGATAATGAACAAATGGCAAATTTTACAAGTTCTGTTTCGGGCGATCGTGGAACAGGCACGAAAGTGAAAGTAAGTTCCGATGAGCTTTACGCGTACATTGATGAGTTAAAATGCGAATTGATCAGCGCAGGAAATCCCGGACTCTGCACTGGTAAAAAACCCGGACCGGGATATGATGCAAAACAGCTCGCGGATATGGATAACCAGGAATTTCCAAAATATATATTGTTGGGAAGCGGGGAAAATAATGCCGGAAAACTACCAGGACTGAAAGCAAAAATTGCCGCTTACCGTGAAGCGCTCACAAGCTCCGGTAAATTAAGTCCCGAGCTGGAACAATTGGCGAAAGACCTGTTTGATGTCGGCGATAAAGAGATCCGCGATGAAAACGGCGAAATGGTATCGAACAGTTGGGAACAGATCCAATTCCCCAGCTATCGTCTGATCTTTGTAATTGACCTGCTCTCACAGATACAGGCCAATGCAAGGTTGGTGGAGTCGGAGTTCCTAGCTTCAGCAAAGTAAATAAACAGTTGTTTGATTTGATTTAAGAGAGCCGTGATACAGCGGCTCTCTTATTTTAATGAATGTCACCTGCATTCGTTCCAGAGATCCCATTTGCCTGAAGAGAGCCAGGAATATTGCTTATGACTTAGCTGATTTTCTTTTGCGTCATAAGTATATTCATCCTTTGAATAGTTTTTCCATTTTTTATCCAGCCAGTCTTCACGGATCTCCAGAATAACATTTCCTTTTTTATCACATGTATACGTATAGCGCGAACTTATCTCCCACACGTCGTTCCTGAAATTCTCGTAAAGCATGTTCACTGCATTTCCTTTTTTGTTATAGGTAGTGGAATAACGGGTTTCATCCTTCCAGGTCTTTCCATCCCAAACCTGACTGGTCCTCATTGTTTCCTTTCCGTTTTCATTGCCGGCGCTTATTGTCCGCTTATTATTTTCCCAATTGGGATAAGCTCCTGTTTTCGTCAGGTTAACGAGGAGGTTCCTGTTTTTGTCGTACACCTGTTCGTAGAGTCCTTCGTCCTTCCATTCATTTTCGATCCAGGTTTGAAGGCGATGTCCCTCATGTTCCTTATCGGTATAGTAATACAGCGCCTGATTCAAATTATTCCAGTAGGAACCGGTCCACGAACGGGTCAGCGAAGATGCCAGCTTCCCATCAGCATTATACACATAAGCCGTTTGCGTGATGTAATCGTTGGTGTTTTTATAAGTCTCACTTTCGACTTTTCCATCGGGCAGAAAAACATAAGTAAATTCATTATTAAATTCCCAGGCATCATTGTTCCAGTGCTCGGTCAGGTTTCTGATCACTCTTCCACAGGCATCGTGACTTGTTGAATAACGCTCCTGGTTCTCCCAGGTATTTCCATTCAAGATTTTGCAGGTTAACACTACTGTAGTATCCTTTAATAAAGCATCGGTTGGCTTACGGTAATAATAAACGGAAAGTGTCCGGGTATAATTTTCTAGTTCATCGCCTCGTTTGACCCGGAAAGCTTCTTCAAGCTCATTACCTTTATCATCATAGATCCAGCTGAAGGTTCCACCCTCCTCCTTATTCATTTGATTTTCGCTTAGACAAGTGCTCATGTTCCCATTTTTATCATAAGCATATTTAAGCAGGTTATCATCCGCCCAGGAATTTTCCTTCCAGAGACCATGCAGCTCGGAGGCCAGTTTTCCCATTTCGTTATATGTGTAGCTATGCCTTTCTGCATTCATCCATTGGTCTTCTTTCCACTCCTGTATGATCCAGCTGGTGTGGTTTCCTTTTTCATCGTTTGCATACGTATCACGAAACAGTTTCTCCCACCTGCTCCCATTCAGCTCTTCAACCAGCCTCGTTGCTTCATTCCCGCTTTCATCATAGGTAAACGTATAACGTGAATTCGTCCAGGCTGTATCCATACGGGACCTTTTGGCCAGTACAAGCAGTTTACCTTTATCGTCCCGCGTATAAACAGATTCTGATTTCCCGGTCCAGGTACTTCCGTTCCATGATCTCACGTCTTCTTTTAACCTGTCGCCCTTTTCATCTACAACAATTACCGAAGAAAAATGGTTCTCCCATTTACTATTCATCCAATCCTGCCTCAGGCCCGCGATTTTATTTCCCCGCGCGTTATAAGAATAGGTCGATCTAATGTTGTTCAGCCAGCCGCTTGCGTCGTAAACCTGTGATAGCTCTTCCGCCAGATTCCCGCTTGCATCATAGGTAAAAATGGTTCTTTCGTAATTCTCCCAATAGACCGCCTCCAGCCATTTCTGTGTTGTTTTAATAATGGTTGTGTCTTTATACCTGCCTTTCTTTTCTTTCTCTGAAGATCCTGACCTTGCTTTTCCATGAACATTAGCCAAAAGCAGCAACAGCATTAAAATTGTAGTTATCTTTTTCATATCGGTTTAAATGAGGCGGTCTTTTTATTTAATTGTTTCACAAATGTTCTTTTTGTTTATAATCTCATTGTTCTTCAGCAAGAGCACATTGAAGAAGCGTCGTACGGTAAGGGAAATAAACTGATTTTAATTTTCTTTGAATGTTCCTGCATTCCTGGGGCGTAAAATTTCCGCTGATAGAACAGTTGCCATTCGGAATTTCCGCATTCACGGTTGGACAAGTGAGTAATATTCCATCAACAACAATTGCAATGCTTTTTCCCCGTTCCATTCCTTTAGGAGACGCTTTCCGCGTCAGTCTGGCCCAGGATTCAACAAAGCCCTTTTTCATATTGAATGTAATCGATTCCATTCCGTAATCTGTCATATCAATTCGCGCGTCATCGATGATATCTCCAAATAGAGCAGGTTGCTTTTTAAAATTTGAATATTTGAGCGCATAAACCTCCAGTGTTTTAGGATCTGTATCACTACGCTTGAATTTAATGACGAGCGAAGGAGGAAGAATCAACTGCCTGAATCCAATCTTAATGTACGCGTTTAATCTTGCAGTATCTGAAGGGTTCACATAACCTATAATACTGCCGGGAAGAAAAGAAGTAGTTGTCCCGTTCAGGTAAACAGCGGGCTTCATCAGGGAATAAATGGTTCTTTCTCTTGATTTAACCTGGCCTTTGTTCATACTGTCCACTTTCTCCTGAAGTGTCCGGAG
The DNA here is from genome assembly GCA_045805185.1 of Bacteroidia bacterium. Lineage (GTDB taxonomy): Bacteria > Bacteroidota > Bacteroidia > B-17B0 > Aurantibacillaceae > JAHEYF01. Next base: position 20,534 of record JBJMLS010000227.1, read on the forward strand.
GCCGGCCGCCGGAGTTGGTTCAGCGTTTGTGGAACGGGTCATCGCGAGTAGGGAATCGTCGAGCACGCTGATGTCTTTACTGATCTCAGAGTTTTCGTACGTTTCCCAAAATTCTATTCCTCTTCCACCCGAATTGAATACCGCGCCTAGCTCTTCAATGATCCCTTTATTTTCACCGGTTGATTTTATTTTAAAGCTCACCTTGCTTCCCTCGCGCTTCATGTCGTAAATTGCATCAGGGTCCAGATCGAAGGCGCTCTGAACCTTAAGCGAAATAAATTTTTCTATATCTACCTGGTCTGCGATGGCTTTATTCTCTACCTCGACAAGCAACATGAGGTCTTTTCGTTTTGTGCAGGAGAATAAAACCAAGAGAATACAGGAAAAAATATAATGCTTTATTTTCATGACTTTACTATAAAATAAAACCCCTTGCTGTTGCAAAGGGTTTTGTAATGATGTGTGATCTTTTATTCTTCTTTTATAATCTTCACTTGCTTAATCGCAGTTGGTGTGCGTACCTCGAACAGGTATACACCATTGGCCAGGCCTCCCAGAGGAATGCGCTCGTTCACAACCGCTGCCTCAATTGATCTTTCAAACACAATTCTTCCAAGCGGATCCAATAAGCGCAGCAGCATTTTTTCTTTTTTCTGCAGCTCTGCATGCAAGGTGATCTGATCAGCGGCAGGATTCGGATAAACCGCAAGAAGTATGTTTGCATTCGCATTCTGAATTCCGGTAACGCTGGTGACCTTAATGTTAGAACGCGAAGTATTGATCGCGCCGCGAGTAGAAGTACAGGAGCCGGGAGGAATGATCTCGATCATATACCTTGAATTAATACTTGGCG
>JBJMLS010000228.1:0-12554 GCA_045805185.1 Bacteroidia bacterium
ACTGCCGACCTCTTCCTTACCAAGGAAGTGCTCTACCACTGAGCTACAACAGCTGGTTATTCTATGCTCTATTTTTCAATAGCCATTGGCTGTTGAGCGGTTAAAGCGACTGATGATCTATCGACCTTGGCGCCTAAAAGCGCCATGCTCTACCACTGAGCTACAACAGCTGATTTTCATCTGCTATTGCAGACTAATTTCTATTACTACAAAGAACAAAATCCACTTTCAGATACACGAAAAGTCCCTCATTTGGGGACGTTCTAAAGGCTAGCTTTGCCAAATTCCGCTCTACCTGCCTTGCTGACTTAAACCCGAAGGTTATCGCCTATTTTCGAACACTTTCCAGAACTGACTGTTCTGCTGAAAGACCGGTACCTAAAGGCCTGCATTCTTTCATTATGAGCGGAAGACGGGGCTCGAACCCGCCACCCCCAGCTTGGAAGGCTGGCGCTCTACCAAATGAGCTACTTCCGCTTATCAAGAGTTTGATGTATTCGTGAGTTTACCAACTCGACAAAAAACCATTCTCCAATTCAATAAATCTTTTGTGGGGCAAGGTGGATTCGAACCACCGAAGTCGAAGACAACAGATTTACAGTCTGTCCCATTTGGCCACTCTGGTATTGCCCCAACATTATCCCACAATTCCAATTTTAAATGAGCCGAAGAAGGGGCTCGAACCCCCGACCTGCTGATTACAAATCAGCTGCTCTACCAGCTGAGCTACTTCGGCATATTTTACTACGATTTGAAAGAACATTTTTAACAAAAAACCACCTCATAAAAAGGGATTGCAAATTTAGTAAAAGATTTGAATTGTATTACTAATACTATAAAAAAAAATATTTTTTTTTCTGAAAGCTTTTAATGACTTGTTAATTAACATTTTATAACATTGGTTTTGAGGCCTTCTTTTAGTCAGCTTACATTTTTAGTTACTTTTAGCTTTTAAAGCGTTAACAGTAACGCTGAATTTTAGTTTTAACCGCTTCGAAACCCAAGCTTTCATGCTAAAAAATAAGTCCGCAAAAATAGCTATTCTTTTACTCATTATTGGAATAGGGTCCTGGATCATATACCTTTTGTTTAAGCCTGATTCCGGGAAAAATCTATACGTCGAGGTAAAACAGGGCGATTTCGAGATAAATGTTTTTACAACCGGTGAGCTGGAGGCTAAAAACTCTGTTAAGATAGCAGGGCCGCAGCAAATGCAAAGCATGGGCATTTACCAGGTGAAAATTCAGGACCTGATCGCAGAAGGCACTGTTGTTAAAAAAGGAGATTATATAGGGTCACTGGATAAAACCGACTTAGCCGGGAAATTAAAAGACGCCTATAATGAAGTGCAAAAATATCAATCCCAGCTCGAACAGGCCAAGCTGGATACGGCCCTGCAGCTCCGCCAGATGCGGGATGAGATGGTAAACCTGGAATTCGGACTGAAGGAAAAAGAGATCACCCTGGAACAATCGGCTTACGAGCCACCCGCTACTATAAAACAAGTGCAGCTCGACCTCGATAAAAGCAAGAGAACGCTGGAGCAGACCCGGAAAAACTACATTATCAAAAGGAACCAGTTGATAGCGAAGGTGCAGGAAGTCGCTGTCTCATTATTACAAATGCAGGATAAAATGGACAGGCTCACTGTGCTTGAGCAAAGCTTCACCATTACGGCGCCCGAAGGAGGAATGCTGATCTATGATAAGGAATGGAACGGGCAGAAGAAAATCGCGGGCTCTACTATCAGCGCCTGGGATCCAACAGTAGCAACGCTTCCGGATCTCAGTATGATGCTTTCTAAAACATACGTAAATGAGGTTGATATCCGGAAGATCAAGCCCGAGCAGGAAGTCAGCATTACGCTTGATGCTTATCCTGAAAAAAAACTAAGCGGTAAAATTACTTCCGTTGCAAACGTTGGGGAACAAAGTCCAAAAAATGACTCAAAAGTTTTCGAAGTGATCATTAAGGTAAAAGAGAAGGATACCACCCTGCGTCCGGCAATGACCACCGGCAATAATATCCTTATCGGTAAAATTCCGAATGTGCTTTTTGTTCCGCTGGAATGCATCCACACTGATGAGAACAGCGTCAGCTTTGTATTTCTTAAAAATGGACTTTCTACCTTAAAGAAAGAGGTGAAGATCGGTGAAACCAATGAAAACTTCGCGGTAATAAAGGATGGAATAAAAAAAGGAGATCAGCTCTTTCTTTCCACTCCTGAGAAGGCAAAAGAAATGCCACTTGAACGCCTGAACAAAAGCGCAAATAAGTAGTTCATGCAAAACAGGAAATACCTCAACTTCAGCATAGCTGTTGAATCTATTCTGGCAAATAAAACCCGCGCCATGCTTACCGCATTGGGAATTATTTTCGGGGTATCTGCGGTAATTGCCATGCTTGCTATTGGAACAGGCGCCAAGCAGGAAATACTGGAGCAAATAAAACTTGTCGGCGCAAATAACATAGTGATCACTCCTGTGAAAGAACAAAAAGAAGGGAAAGTAAAAGAAGAAAAAGCCGACAAGAAAGAAGCGAAGAAATTCACCCCGGGATTAACGCTAGAAGACCTGAAAAGCATCCTGGAAGTTGTGCCCAATATTGAAAAGATCACCTCTGAGATTGTTATTGAAACTGATTTTGTTTACCAGGGAATTCGCCGTACAGGGAAATTGGTGGGAACGCAACCTGAATACTTCGACATAACCAATTTTTTACCGGAAGAAGGCGCACTTTTTAATACGCGCCAGATGAATTATGGAGAACCGGTTTGCGTGATCGGTCAAAGCATCAAAACAAAATTCTTCAGCAGGAACAACCCGGTAGGACAATACATCAAATGCGGATCCGTATGGCTGAAGGTGATCGGAGTGCTCCAGGAGAGGGTGATCTCCGAAAGTACGATCAGTAACCTTGGAATACGCGATTACAACATGGACATTTACATTCCCGTTAAAACCATGCTGATCCGCTATACCAACCGGGCCCTGATCAACCAATCCAAAATCATGAGCGCCAGTATGTACAATGGCGATACTCCGCCTGAAAAACCTTCCAATTACCACCAGCTTGATAAAATAATTGTAAAAGTCGAACAATCCGAATACCTGATGCCCACCGCTGATATAATTGCGCGCCTAATGGCAAGGCACCACAATGGAGTTACTGATTTCGAAATTCAGATCCCCGAACTCATGCTGAAACAACAGCAGCGCACCAAGGATATCTTTAATATTGTACTTGGGCTCATTGCCGGCATTTCGCTACTTGTGGGAGGAATAGGCATTATGAATATCATGCTTGCTTCCGTATTGGAACGGACGAAAGAGATCGGGATCCGTCTCTCACTCGGAGCCACGCCGCATGATGTAGTGCAGCAATTTCTTTTTGAGGCGATCCTGATCAGTATCAGCGGCGGCTTTATTGGCGTTGTGCTGGGCATTATCCTGAGTTACCTGGTTTCAGGTATCGCGGAGATCCAAACCATTATTACTTTCTGGAGCGTATTGGTTTCGTTTAGTGTGGCCGCCTTAACAGGACTGATCTTTGGCATTAACCCGGCTAGAAAAGCAGCTTTGCAGGACCCGATTAAATCCTTACGCTATGAATAGATCACTCCGGTACTTTTTCTTTGTCTTTATGCTATTGTCGCTTGTATCAAAAGCGCAGAATGAGGGAGCTGCCGTTGTGTACAGTCTCAAAGACGTGATCGACCTTGCGCAGGGGCAATCTCCCCAGATGAAACTGGCAAAGAACGCCTATACCTCGCGTTACTGGCAGTATAAATTATTCCGCTCCAACTACCTTCCCCAGCTTTCACTCAACGGAACACTTCCTAATCTTGATAAAAGCATACGCAGGATCACGCTTGACGATGGCGCGGATGCATTTGTAAAGAACGGCTTGCTTTCGACTTCTCTTGAGCTCAACCTCTCCCAGAATGTCGGGCTAACCGGCAGCCAGGTCTTCGTTTCTTCTTCCGCGCAACGTATCGATTATTTGTATAATCCTGTTCCGGGCAATCCAAATATCAGTTACCTGGTGAATCCTGTAGCCGTTGGGGTGAGACAACCCTTATTCGGATTTAATCAGCTGCGGTGGGACAGCAGGATTGAACCGCTCAAATTTGAAGAAGCAAAACGCGCTTTTAACGAAGACATGGAACAGGTCTCGATCCGGGCTTCGGAGTTATTTTTTGATCTTTTACTTGCACAGATGAGCGTACAGGTGCAGGAGCAAAACGTTCAGAATTCGGATACCATCTACAAGATCTCCAAAGGAAGGTACAACCTTGGTAAAATAGCGGAGAATGAATTGCTGCAAATCGAATTGAATCTCATGAATGCGCAGAACAGCCTTTCGCAGGCGCGCATGGATAAAGATTTCGCTATGCTGAACCTGGCCACTTTTTTAAAACTGCCATCCAGTCAAAAGATCGATCTTGCAGAGCCAAATGTAATTCCTGATTTTACGGTAGATGAAAACATCGCCCTGCAAGAGGCCCAGGCCAATTCGCAACGGGTCATCAATTTTCAACGTCAGCAATTGGAAGCTGATGCTGAGGTGCAAAAAGCAAAACGGCAAAGTCGTTTCCAGGGAGATATTTATGCCAGCTACGGCTTAACAAATAGCGGGAATGTTTATCAGCCTTTATATACAAACCCGCAAAGCCAGCAACAGGTAAGAGTTGGCGTACAGGTTCCCATTATTAACTGGGGAAGATCTAAAGCTTCTGTGAAGACTGCAGTCTCTAACCAGGAGCTGGTGAAAATAACACTCGAACAGGAACAGCAGAATTTCAAACAGGAGGTTCTGCTGCTTGCCAAGCAAATTAAAATTTACCAGGAAAAACTGTACATAGCTGGAAAGGCAGATACCATAGGCGATAAGCGCTTCGATATTTCTTACAAACGCTATATGATCGGTAAAATAAGCGTGGTTGACCTCAACATTGCTAACCAGGATAAGGTTCAGTCCAGTATTAACTATATAGGAGCTTTACGGAATTTCTGGATCAATTATTACCAGCTCCGCAAAAAGACCTTGTATGACTTCCAGGCGAACGACAAGATCCGGTATAAGATGAAATGAGTCCTGTAGATCACGTTCGGTTATTTCAGAATACAGATCTGTTCAGAGGATCTCCAGTTGAAATGCTAACAAGAATTGTTACGGTAGCGGAGCGGCCAGTAGCAGAGCGGAGTCACCAGTAGCTGATCGAAGTTTCCGATAGCTGATCGAAGTTCCCGGTAGCTGATCGGAGCCGCCAGTAGTTGATCGAGCTCACGGTAACTGATCGAAGTTCCGGTAGCTGATCGAAGTTCCCGGTAGCTGAGCGAAGTTCCGGTAGCTGAGCGGAGTTCCCGGTAGCTGAGCGGAGTTCCCGGTAGCTGAGCGGAGTTCCCGGTAGCTGATCGAAGTTCCGGTAGCTGAGCGAAGTTCCGGTAGCTGTTCCGGTAGCTGAGCGAAGTTCCGGTAGCTGATCGAAGTTCCGGTAGCTGAGCGAAGTTCCGGTAGCTGAGCGAAGTTCCGGTAGCTGATCGAAGTTCCGGTAGCTGATCGAAGTTCCGGTAGCTGATCGAAGTTCCGGTAGCTGATCGAAGTTCCGGTAGCTGATCGAAGTTCCGGTAGCTGATCGAAGTTTCCGGTAGCTGATCGAAGTTTCCGGTAGCTGATCGAAGTTTCCGGTAGCTGATCGAAGTTTCCGGTAGCTGAGCGGAGCCGAAGCTACTTTTTCAACACCTGAAAAAAACCTGATCGCTTATCCCTTCTTTTCGGAGACAGAACATAGAAATAAGTTCCATCATGCAATTCCGAAGGCTTCCAGCCATTGTTGTAGGCTGGAGTACTGAAAACTGATTTTCCCCAACGGTCATAAACATAAAGCGCTGTTTCGGGATTCTTGTCGAGGTTCTTTATGAAAAAAGTTTCGTTGATGTTATCGCCATTTGGGGTAACAATGTTTGGAACGATCATTTCGCAATCTTCGGCCAGCAGGAACAAAGTATCTATATCGAAATAATTACATTTATCGGTTGCCATATAAATGAACTGTCCCCCATGCGCCACATTGAATATGGTCCAGAAATTTGTTCCGTTCGCTTGAAGGTCATCCAGGTAACCTGGTAGCCAGGCTTTGGTGACCGGGCTCACTCCACCTGTTACGGTAGTACTAAAATCATAATTATCCCCGATACACACCGTATCAGGCGCAGGTGTTGTAACAACAGGCGGGTTAAATTGCGTGTATACTGTCATGGAATCGGAACGCGTGGAATTCCCGCAGCTCTCATGAACCGTAATGTGATAAGTTGTAGTGTCGGTAGGATATACGGTTTGCATAGGTCCACTGCCGAGATTCGGATTCCAGGTATAGGTTATCGTTCCTCCTCCGCCTGTAACATAAGCATCAAGCATCACCTGCCTCCCCTGGCAAATAGTAGTATCATTGTTAAATTGCAGTTGGAAAGGGTTAAGATCTTTAATGTACAGCACTTTTAAAACCTGACCGGTGAGCGGAATACAATTGTTCCCTGTATAATTAATATTAATACTGATCGTTTCGAGGCCTGTTCCGCCACCTTCCGTCAATCCATCAACAATTGCTTTAAAAGGAAAGCTAACCGTAGTAGTATTGTTGAAAGTGATGGTTGCCGGAATAGTTGTAGTGATATCAGGAGAACCGTTTATAGCAGTCCCACCAATTGTTATGTTATAGGAATGAACACCAACACCGGCTCCATTTCCAAATTCCTGGAACTTAAGAACGGTGCTATCACAACCCTCTATCATAAGGGTATCGATTGGCGAACCGATCACATCAAAATTACCGGTCAGGTAGAGCGCCTGGTTCACAATAACATTAATGGTGTCTTTGGCATTTTGCCCGCACTGGTCCGTGACGCTCACATAATAAGTCTGACTCGTCGTTAAGGGTCCTGTGTTGTAGACCGGACTGGAAGAAAGATTCCCTCCTGCATTCGACCACTGATAAATATATGCCGGGCCGCCACCTGTTGCCGGGGCTGAGAGTGGAACCGACTGCGAATTACAGATAGCCGTATCGTTGGGAAAGGTCACTGAGATCGGACTCAGCTCAATGATTGTAATTGTATACACGACCGTATCCGCAAAGCCGCAACTGTTATAATAAATATAACTTATGTCAATCGTTTCATTTGAATCGACTACTGCATCCGCGGTTGCGCTCAATGGTATGATAACAGTATCAACGCCAACGGGGAAAATAATCGTGTCATTCAAACCGGAATAATCAGCGGTAGACGCTGTTCCGCTAAACTGGAGCAAAAGCGTATCAGCGGCACCAACACTGGTTGGCGGCCTTGTATATAAAATATTCACATAGCCGCAGTTTTCTGTAATCGTGAAACTGTTCACTACGTATCCGGAATCTCCGGGTTCCGAATTAACACCGAAAGGCGCCGAACTGGAAAAGCTGCCAGCCTCGAGAAATACACCGGAATCATAAATGTGATCGGAAACATCTGCAATAGCGATCTTGATGTGGTAAGGTTCGCCACAATAAACATGATGCTTTGCAGTTAGTGTAGTGGTTAACCCGTCGTAAACACAATTAATTGTTCCATTCGTATTATCCCTGAAATAGGCGCAATTAGTACAAGGGCCACTGGAAGGTGTTCCAAGGGAAGATGCCCCATTATTCACATTATTAATACTTATAGGCGTACTTGTTCCCGGAATTAATGCAATGTTTGTCGCCGCCAAAGGAGCAGTAGTTCCGCCGCTAAGTATAAAACCGAAAACATCATTAATGGAATTCACATAATCGTTATACTCTTCGGAACCAAAAACATAATTGAATTTAACAGTATCCGACTGGGGCACAAAATCGAATTCAAGTACCGCTGCATCGTGCGTTGAGCCCGGACTTCCGTTTATGTTATCCAGGTCAACATCTCCCGGCTTCTGCTCGTCATTACTTTGAAACAGTGAACTTGGTCCGGCGGGGCCGAGCTGACTAGCACTTATTCCGTAAGACCCGGTGGTAAGATAAATACCCCCGCCAAAGCCTAAATTAGTGGATGGCGTTGCCGTAAATGTTGCAATTCCGCTGGCAAAACCGGTATAGGTTACATTAGAAACAGTAATTCCACCGCCCAACAGTACATTCTGCACCATTTGTGCAGGAGTCATTGTATTCGCAGTTGTAATCTGAGCGTAGCTTTTTACACCGAAGAAAATAAAAGCAAGACTAATATAAAATAAGGTTTTTCTCATTTTAGTGAGTTTATTAGCAAACTTAGAAAATTTTGCGCAAAATCCAATCAATTAAAATTGCAGTTTATTAGCTTTAGAGGTAGAATTATGCGAGGCTCAGCGATCAGTCATCCAGATTTTTCAGGATCCGCCATTCCTTTGGGAGGTAATTATTGACCCGGTTCTGTAATATTTTTATCCAGCCTAATCCGAATCCGCGGAAGGTTAATAAGGCGAAACCCTGAGGCTCTCCGCTGAGTTTTACTTCTTCCTTTTTAAGAAAAGACAAAGCCTGTTGCAGATCAACCTCCACCCTGTTTATTTCCTTAGAAATACTGTTGCTCAGGGCAAACTGGTGATCCGGTACAAAGTCTTTCCCCTTCAGTATTCCGAGGCTCACTCCCGATTTTTTAATATAAAGCTGTGAAGAAAGAAAATTGAGTTCTTCCTCATGACCGGAATGCATGAGGTAAAAATCATCCCCATTCTTGAACAGCAGCTTTTCATTTATTCCATCCACCCAGGGCCTGATCAATTCATATTCAGATCTTGCCGGCTTAAGCAGGTTATTTTTTTTATAGCGCGGATTTTCCTCTTCATTTTTTTTCCTGAAACACGCGATAAAAAAACCTTCGCCTTTCACTTTATCCGGGTAAAAGCGGTATCCATAGGCTTTTTGCTTTTCAGAAGTTGTTTCCCGGATCCCCCACTCTGCCTGGTATTCCAGCCGGATACTTTCCAGGTCAAATTCATTGGATAGCCAATCACAGATCTCTTCGTTTTCCTCAGGGGAATAAGAACAGGTGGAATAGACGAGCAACCCTCCTTCTTTCAAAGCAGGCAAAGCATCGCTTAGGATCCTCCGCTGACGAAGACTACAGGTTTCAACGGCGGCAATGCTCCATTCTTTCACCGCTTCCGGCTGCTTACGGAATAAACCCGATCCCGAACAAGGCGCATCCACCACCAGTACATCAAAGAAACCCGGGGTCCGGATAAAGTCCTTAGGGTCGTTATTGGTCACCACTGTATTGGCGCTTCCCCATTTGCTGAGGTTCTCTGCTAACACCGGCACACGGGTTCGGATCACTTCATTGGATACGAGCAGGCTATCAGCAGTGAGAAGCGAATTGATCAGCGTACTTTTTCCACCAGGAGCGGCACAAAGGTCGAGTATGTTTAAGCGCTTATTGAGATCAAGGCAGGAACGCAGAGCATACTCCAGGAACATACTGGAAGCTTCCTGAACATAGTAACAGCCTGCGTGAAACAAAGGATCCAAAATAAATGAAGGTCTTTCTTTCAGGTAAAACGCGTTTTCACACCAGCTGACTTTTTCATTGTCACAAAATTCAGCGCTGAACTTAAATGGATTTAGTCGCACTGACGTAATTGTTGAACCGGAATGATGGATCCTGACAAAATCATCCTCATTAAAGTCATCCCTTTTTTCAAGAGCGGATAAAAGCTCTCCGGGTATTTCTATTCCACTCATATTGCCTGATCTCGAATTGCGATCCGCTCCCAAAAGCAGAATGCATGTTTTTGTAATTGCAAAATACATAAAAATAAGTGAAAGGATGGAATCATTTTTGCCCGGAAAACCGTAATTTTAATCCGATTCTACCGTTATACCATGATGCAAAAGAACTTTTACCTCCTGATCTTTTTATTCCTGATCAATCTGGCTGCAAAGGCGCAGGATGAAGAAAAAAAAACCTCCTGTCCTGAAATAGAGAATAAAAAAGCCCGCGAACTCTTTGAAAAAAGCCGGGACAAGAAAAAATACAAAATGCCGGAGCGTATTGAAATGCTTAGGAAGGTACTGGAAATGGAACCAGATTATGCGGAGGCGAATTTTGCCCTCGCCCAGGAATTCGTGGTAAAGTGCAAAGTGGATAACCAGGCTTTTACTCCGGCCATCCCCTATTTTAAAAAAGCTGTTCAGGTTTGTCCACAGATCCATTCCGAACCGTATTATTATATCGGCTTTAATTTTTACGAGGAAATGCAGAATGATTCAGCTATCGTATGGCTGAAAAAGTTCATCAATTTCAAGGATGACGATGAAAAGAAGTTCGCTAAAGACTATGAAGCAGAAATGTACCAGGCGAAGGAAATGGTGAAATACGCAAAAAAGGAAAACTCCCTGAAGGATAAAAAGCCCGTGCCTTTTAATCCTGTTGTTGTGCAGGGCATTTCCACAAAAAACTCAGAATATCTACCCTACCTCTCTCCCGATCAGACCGAATTCCTGTTTACCCGCTCTGTACCGAACCAGAGCATGGACCAGGTCTACGCTTCGGATAAGGAAAAAGAACTGTTCATGCATGCCATTCGAAAAAAAGACGGTACCTGGCCGGAAGGAGAACCCATGGACTGGCCTTTCAATGAAGCGCAGAATGAAGGCGGGGCCACGCTTACCATTGATAACAAACATTTGTATTATACCCAGAGCAGATCCGAAGGCGGCAACCAGCCCAACACCGATATTTATTACAGTGATAATATTGATGACGCCTGGTCAAAGATCCAGAAGATGCCGAACATTAACGATCCTGTTTACTGGGATTCACAGCCTACTGTTTCAGCGGATGGAAATACGATCATTTTTGCCAGTGACAGGAAAGGCGGCTATGGCGGAATTGATCTTTACATGACTCACAAGGATCCGAAAACAAGATCCTGGGGAAAGCCGGTAAACATGGGACCAAAGATCAATACCTCCGGCCATGAAAAATGTCCTTTTTTGCATTCTGATTCCGAAACCTTGTATTACAGCAGCGATGGCTTCTTCGGATACGGGAAAATGGATATTTATTATACGCGAAAGGATTCAACAGGGGAATGGAAAACTCCTGAGAACATTGGAAGTCCGATAAACGGCGAAGGCGATGATGCCGGCTTCCTGGTGAGCACTGACGGTAAGCTGGGCTTCTTCTGTTCCTGGCCTGAAGGCAAGGTAAGCGGGAAAGGAATTGGGAAATATGATATTTACCAGTTCGATCTTTACCCGGAAGCGCGTCCCGGCGATGTTACCTTCATGAAAGGACAATTAAAAGACAAAGACGGAGATCCGATCCGGAACGCGGTTGTAGAAATAAAAAACGTAAAGACAAAAGAAAAGACCCTTGCAGTAGTTGATTCCATCAGTGGAGAATATACAGTAGCTGTCAACCTCAAAAGAAAAGATGATATTATTATTACCGCTAAAGCTGATGGGCACGCCTTCTCCTCGCAAATTGTTAAAGTAAAGGGGGCCACATTTGAAAAACCTGTTGAGCCGGTTAATCTTGAAGTTAATAAAGCCGAAAAAGGCAGTTCCTTCGTAATTAATAATATTTATTATGCTACAGGCTCAGCGGACCTTTATCCTGAATCCTTCATTGTGCTGGATGAGTTTGCCGAATTCTTAAAAGAACATCCGTCTATGATCGTAGAGATCCAGGGACATACGGATAATGTGGGCAGCGAAGCCAGTAACCTGGCGCTCTCCAGCGACCGTGCCCAGACCGTAAAAGCCTATCTTGAAGCAAAAGGAGATAACCCGCACCAGATAAAATTCAAAGGTTACGGCTCCTCTAAACCGATCGCGGACAATAAAACCGTTGAAGGCAAAGCGAAGAACAGAAGAACTGAGTTCTTGATCATTGAGAATTAAAAACCCTGGAGCCTGTCCCTCCGCCATTCGCATTTTCTAAACACAGCTTGAAAAGAATGTTAGCGAACAGCTGGTTCCCACACCCGGGACAAGCTCCAAAGGTCAATGCATTAATTTGTTTTTATCAATCTTACGCTTGTTTCGGATAAAGCGTCTTTTATCCTTACGAAATAAACTCCCTGGTTCAGTTCGCTGATGCTGAAACGCTCAATGCTGTTTGCCCCGTTAACGATGATCTGTTTGGAGTAAACTACTCTTCCCAATGCATCTGTAACATCGATCACTTTATTCTTTGCCGCGTTTGGATTGGTAAATAAAATATTCACTTCTCCCGCACTCGGATTAGGATACAACGTGAACACATCGGTTTTCTGAACGCCTGCCAATCCCACAAATCCGTTGTCTGCTATATTCGACAAGCTGGTGAGATACGATTGCATCACCGCTGCTCCCTGGATCAGCTTAAAGCTCGGACTGCAGCCGCCTGAAGGATGCACCGCTTCGATCTGGTAATATACCAAACCTGCCGGCGGACTAAGATCCGTATAGGAGCTATTGGTTCCTGAAATGCTGGTGAGAAGGGTCATGTTGTTACTCGCTGTTCCCCTGTAAATATTATAGGTTGGAATAGAAAGTCCGTCATACAGGTTCC
>JBJMLS010000229.1:0-5485 GCA_045805185.1 Bacteroidia bacterium
AGATATCAATGGAGTAAGTATAGACACGTTATTTTCACCTAATAAATTATACAGAGGAGATTGGTCGCCTGACAATAGTAAAATTGCTACTTCTTGTGGTAATGGTGTAGGTATTATTGATATAAGCCTTGAACAACTCAATTGCTTGCCGGATAATGGCTCTGTGTCATCGAATGGCTTAGCCTGGTTTTCAGATTCGAAGAATTTATTATGGTGTGGAAATCACTCTGGCATTTACATTACGAATGTTTTAAACCAAACAAGTCAGTGTATTAAAAAAGTATGCAGCAGTCGAGCTTATCTTTGGCCTACAATTTCTCCTAACCAAAAAAGAATAATAGTTCAACGCTATGATCAAAGAATAATTGAAGAAAATAAAGTTTTAATCGAAGGATATTTGTATATAATGAACAGTGATGGAACTGATGAAGTCAAACTCGAAGTCGAGTAAGAAATGTTCATGAAAAACCATTTTACTTAATCCCCAACTTTTTCGCCAGCGCTGCAGGCACCGCCTTTTTGTGTACCATGATGCTGATGGTTTTGTATTGCACATAAGGTTCGGAAGCGTAGAAATAACCGTCGCACTCGTTCGTGTTGGTCCCCCAGCTGTTCTTTACAATGTAATATTTGGCGCCGTTCTGGTCCTTCACAATTCCTGTGAAATGCATTCCGTGATCATCCTGCGTTTCGTAATTGTCAAAAGCCGCCTGGCGCATTTCCTGTGTTACTTTTTGCTGAGGCACAGGCTTGGTAAATGCGGCAGCCTGCTCATCCTTGCTCATCTTGTCCCAATTCTCCGGCAAAAGCGCGAGCCCATCCTTGTGCCTGAAATAGGTCTCGCTGACATCAGCGGCCCATCCCACGCCGTAACCATTATTTAATGCGTTGTCGGTAATCTGCATCAACTCGTCCAATGGAACATTATAAGCTTGTTGCCAGGCCCAGTTATCCGGAATTTCAATCACAAAAGGCTTGTAAAAATCGTGGTGCGTAAAAGAAGTAATGAATACGTAATCATCCGGATTCAATCCTAATTCTTTTGCATAGCTCTGCGGTGTATATGTTTTTCCTTTCCAGGTAAAGCTCTTCGGAACTTCTCCTAAATAGCTATCCAGTGTTTTTTCAAATTTCGCGTGCCACTCTGCCGGATTGATCTTATCGGTGGATGCCGCTACCGTTTTTACCTGCGCCAGTAATACCGAGTCCATTTCTTTATGGTTGTATCCTTTGTCGGGATTCAGGTTGCCGTTGTAAACTTCCTGGGGCACCATTCCGTAAGTGCGCAATACATGCACCACATCGTGGAACTCGCCGCCTTCAGCAAACTGCGTTTTACCATGCATGCGCACATAATTATCCGCTTTTAATGGATAAGAAGTACGGACAACGAACATTTCGCTGAGGTTATAATCTTTTCCTTTTCCCATACGGATCAGCTCCGATTCGAAAAAAGAAAGGGAAGAGAAGGTCCAGCAGGTACCGGTTCTTCCCTGGTTCTGAACCGCTGTGGATTCAATGTTCTTTACAGGAGTGAATTTATACTCGCTGTTCTTCTTATTGGTTTTTTCCTGTGCAAAATACCCGCTGACCGCGAATACCAGTGCGAGAGAGAGAATTGTTTTTTTCATTTCTTTTTTAATCGTTTTAATAAGGATGCAATTTCAAATCCGGTGAACAAAAAATAGATCAGTAAAAAAAGAATGGCGAAAGGGATAACGCGACTCTTGTTGCTGAATGCATAAATAAAGATGATGATCAGGCTCAGGAAAAGTTTGATCCCTGAAATTCCCATATAACGGTATGTGAACAGGTTCTTGTTCTCGTCGCTCATGGATTTTACGAGCAAAAAATGTGTAGCAAAAGAAAACAAGTAAAAATAGCTGACCACAAAGTAAGCGTCGTTGCTGGTGTATTGAATTGGAATAAAAAGGTTCCAGCAAAAAACGAGGAGACTGACTACAAGTGAAAACAGGGTGAGCTTTACGGGATAGGTCATCAGGGAAAACTATTTCTTCTTTAAAAAATCTTTAATGGAAAGGTAAATGGCAATGGCAACGGATGCTAAGCTAAATGCTAAGGTGAATACCGGCACTTTTTGAAGTCCGAGCCAGATATCCAGCTTTCTTCCGCCGAAAACGCCCAGGGTAATAATGGCTCCCATCTGAAAGGCCATTCCTGAGTATTTCATGGCGTTGTTATACCGCGGCTTTCGCTTCGGATCTTGAGGGCTCATGACTTGCCTGAATATTTTTTACCACGCCGCCCATGCTGCAGGTACCGGTAAAGATAGCTTCCGGCTCTATCGCGATCTTATTTGTAACTATATCGCCGTGCAGCCTGGCGCTTGTCTTCAGCGACAATAGCTCAGCAACATTGATCTTTCCTTTGATCTCTCCCGATATATCAGCATTCTGGCACTCGATCTCACCTTCCACAGAACCGGTTGGGCCAACAACCAGTTTCCCTTTCACGCTAATCGTACCTTTCAGCTTACCGTCGATGCGAAAATCACCGTTCGATTTTATGTCGCCAACCAACTGGGTTCCGTTGCCGATGAGGTTGATAGATGTACTATCACCTGAAGTGTTTTTTGCCGTCGTCTTATTGAACATGCTTACTTAGGTTTTTTTGTGAAACAGGCACGCAAGGTAAAGAACTAAAACAGAAAATACAAATTATTGGCTATTAGGCTGATGGAATTAACAATTAATAGCTTTTTCGGGAATTTAAAATTTATAGCTCAGGCCGTTCTTTAAAGAATATACCAGGTTGGGGATCCCTTCCGGTTGCTTCGTATCGTATAGCAGGTTAAATCCTGTACGGTAATTCAAGTGTTTTCCAATTGTAATTTCCAGGGCGCTGTCGTTCGCAATACGGTAGTCGTTTAAATCCGCCATATTGGGTTGATAAAAAGTGGTAGAGGTAAGCTCAACAATTTTACCTAATCCGAGCGTAAAGCTGAGGTAAGAGCTTAGCCGGTTGTCGCGGTTAATTACAGGGTCATTTGTGATCTCCTCGTATTCGTACATGTATAGACAGGCAACATACATTCTGAAGTCCGGCTTTTTGAAAAGCTTCAGGCGCGGCCCCGCTCCCGCCAGGTAACGCAGGTTCAGCCGCAGGATCCTATTGTATTGCGCCTGCGTAAAGACTTCAGCGGTGAGAAAAGTGTTGATCTTGTAATTATAACGTAAGTGCTGGAACCCGGAATTTACCAGGTCATTGCTTCCCGCCTTGATCAAATTGATATCGTTCAGGAAGAGGAACCTGCTTTTGTTGTGCTGGTATTGAATGTGAACAGTATTGCCGAGTGAAAGGAACTGCTGTATATTCTGAATGACGGAGAAATTAACATCCGCACGGCCAACCCAGCCATTGGTATCGTTCAGAAAGCGCTTGGATTCAATATTGATGACCTGCGATTGGAGGGAAATAGCATAAACCCAAAGAATAAAAGTAAAAAGCTGCTTTTTCATAAAAAATAAATCCCCCGTGGAATGGAGGATAAATTTAGGAATTCCTGATTGTATTATTGATTATTTTCAAGGTACTTGTTCCTGACTCTTAAACCACGATTACAATGCCATTTCAAAGTGGCAATACATATTACTGTCAGATGGAGTGTTAAAATGTTGAAGTCGAATTACCTTCGCACCTGTTCTCGACTAAGCTCGAACAGACAAGCCCTAGCCAATGTCAGATCGATCGCAGTCGAGATCAATTACCCTTATATACCTGTATGTTGAACACAAATGGCTGCAGGCGCTTGATCTGCTCGCTGCGTTTAAGCGATTTAATGTTATTGCGTTTATTCAGGCTTAGCTCAGCTTTAAGTTCTTTGTCATCGATGGAATTGATCAGCTGGTAAATATACTGTGCCTTCACAGCGAATCCGGTTCCCTCAGCGCTGGTGTTCTTTCCGCGCACCAGCCCGATAATGTAACCCTGCTCATCCAGTAAAGGACCGCCGCTGTTGCCGGGGTTTACCGGGATAGAGATCTGGTACATGGCTGTATCGCCGGAACCGCTTGCCGAGGAAATTGAACCTTCACCGTAAACAATGTCATCGCCGGGATAACCGAGTGTGAATATTTTCTCGCCCAGGTCGCTGCTGCCGGATTTAAAAACGAATGGAATATCTCTTCCTTTTAAAAAAGCTGCGCTGTCCAGTTTAAGTATGGCAAGATCAAGGCGATTATCGGTATGAACAATGCGTGCAGAAACCCTTTCCATTTCCGCGTTCTCCACAAAAACGGAATCAGAGCCTTTTACCATGTGAAGACTGGTGATCAGGTAGCCTTTATTATTAATGGCGAATCCTGTGCCTTCTACGTTAGCGGGTAAAAAATATTTTTTCTTTTTCTTGTTGGAAAAGCTTTTAAGGATGACCTGGTCGGTGTTCTCCAGTACTTTCATCCGGTGCTCAAGCAAGGTAATGGAATCGTTCTGGTTTTTGATGAGGTAGCCGCCGATGCTTAGAACGCCAATGGTTCCGATTATCGTAATAATTGCAATGGAAGCGGCAAAGCCAACGGGCCGAAGGTAACGCAGCATGCCGGTTTTGTTCTGGTCAATTGAAAACACATTTGCCTTTCCGAAGGCCTCGGTATGGATGCTTTTTAATTTTGCTTTCAGCTCCTGTTTTTGATGTTGCTGCTTCAGTACTTCAACAAAATTCTTATGTTCGCTGAACTGCATCATCAGTTCGGAATCTTCCGACAAGCGTTTCTCAAAGCTGGTTTTGTCTTCGGAATTAAGTTTTCCCGATAAATAATCATCAAATAACTCCGTATTTCTCATAATCTGACTCCTTCTGTATAATTGGTATTGAAGAACAATTTCTTCAATCGCTGCAGGCATTTGTACTTTTGGTTCTTCGCGTTATCCGCATTTGTGTAACCAAATTTTTCCGCGATATCCTCCATATTCATGTGCCTTACGTAAAAATCCTGGATCAGTGTTTTGCACGGTTCGCCAAGATTGTCCAGGCTTTCATTCATTTTACCGATCTGGATCTCCTTTTGTTCGTATTCGCTTACATCGCTGCTCACGTCGGCTACCTCTTCATTATCTCCAAGCTTGTGCATATTGGAGTGCTTGTTCAGGTGCTTCAGCCATAAACGCCGCGCAACCGAATAAATATAAGTTTGCAAGGCGCAGTTAAGCGTAAACGCCGGTTTTTGTACATTCTGATAAAGAACAATAATACTTTCCTGGTATATGTCCTGCGCCTCCTCTTCCGTTCCGCTGTTGTTCAGGACATATTTCAGTATGATTCCAAAATGCTTTTTATAAAGACTCGTCAAAGCTAACTGGTTGTTGCTTCTCAGGCCTTCCAAATATTCACTGTCGGTGAATTGCCTTTTGCTCATACGTTGAATTCGCTGTTAATACTTAATTTTTATAAAAGTAACCCAATTTTATTTTGGGTTGAAAAATCCCGACTCGAAAAATTCAAAAGAATAAATTAATCTATTTGATG
>JBJMLS010000230.1:0-4524 GCA_045805185.1 Bacteroidia bacterium
CTCTGTCTTCAAAAATGCGTGGAAAGAATTGAATTGAGAAGTAAAGGACTTCATCCTTTAGATGATTCTTCCATCAGTAAAAATAACATTGCAAAGATTCATAGTGGCGCGGCGCCTCTGCCACAGGCGTACACAGGAAACGGTGTAATTATCGGCGTAATTGATACGGGAGTAGATCCCGGCCATCCTGATTTTAAAGACACAGCAGGAAAATCACGGATCTTATATTTATGGGATCAGAACTCTGTAGCAGTTCCTTCTTCCCCTCAGCCTTATAATTATGGTGTGGAATGGAACAATACACAGATCGACAGTGGCCTGTGCACTTTTATTGATGGTACCGCCGTTGGTCATGGTACCAAAGTAACGGGAGTTGCAGCCGGGAACGGAAACTCTGCAGCGCAATATAAAGGAATAGCGCCAGAAGCGGATATAATTTCAGTGGCTATTGACTTTGCAAGTATGGCCCCGGTGGTTACGGATGCAATGGATTATATTTTTTCCAAGGCAACTGCCCTCGGCAAGCCTTGCGTGATCAATATAAGTCTTGGAGATTATTACGGTTCACACGATGGACTTGACCTGGAAACCCAGTTGATAAATGCAATGACGTCGGGCATACCTGGTCGCGCTGTTGTGGCAGCTGCCGGAAATTCCGGAGATGTTCCTATTCATCTTGGTTATACTGTTACCGCGGATACCAATTTTACATGGTTCACAAGCAACGCCAGCCAGATCTATCTGCAATTCTATGCAGATACTGCCAATCTTAATAATGTGGCGTATACGATAGGTGTGAGCGACACCTCGTTTAACTATAAAAACAATATTGGCTTCAACACCATCGATTCCTGCATGAACACGTTGGTTACGGATACATTGAGCGCCGGGGCTAATCGTTTTGGAATTATTCAGACCTATGGATCATTGAGCAGCGCCGGTACCTACCTCTTGGAAGTATTGATAACGCCGGACTCTCTCTCTTACCTGTGGTCCTTCGAGGCGAAAGGAAATGGAAAGCTGGATTGCTGGAGCGCGGATCTTCTTTTTTCCAATCTTCCTTCTCCTTCCTTGTATCCAAGGATGATCTATTATAAACGTTCAGATACGCTGCAGACCGTTTGTACGGGAATGCAGACAAGTGATGAAGTGATCACTGTTGGAAATGCAGTTGCGCGAAATGGTTTTCTCGATGTAACTGCAACTTATCAGAATTTTCCAGGGGTAAACGATAGTATTTTTCCAACATCCAGTCTCGGGCCAACGCGGGATGGAAGAGTGAAGCCAGATATTGTTTCCACGGGAGAGAACATCGTTACCACAGGCGCGGCCAATTGGCTAACCTGGCTGACCGCAAATTTCCCGTTCGTAGTTACGGATGACAGCCTGCACATGATCTTTGGCGGGAGTTCAGCTTCAGCCCCTGCGGTTGCCGGATTTGTGGCGCTGTACCTGGAGAAGAACCCGACTGCAACCAATCAAATGATCAGGCAGGACGTTATTAATTGTTCCCGCCAGGATAATTTTACCGGACCAACGCCGAATAATCTTTGGGGTAATGGCAAGCTTGACGGATTCAATGCCATGCTTTGCAGCAACCCTGTTTCGGTGGGACAAATCAGTTCAGGTGAAAATACTCTTCAGGTATTTCCCAATCCTGCGGGTAATCAACTGACTGTTTCAGGAAAAGGAATTGATATGATCAGGATCTATGACGCCCAGGGGAGATTAATTCTTGCACAAAGATCTCTTCAGGAAAACACAGAGATCATTAAAATGGACGGCTTACCGGAAGGCCTCTATATTGTTAGCATCACAACACAAAAAGGAAATACACAACGCTTTAAGATCATCAGGCAGAACTAAGATGAAAAAAACAGTTTTTTTTCTTTTAATGCTCCTGAGTTTTAATTTCTTTTCACAAACAGATTCAGCTAAGACTTTCCCTAAGCGAAAACTAATTGTTTCTTCAACTGCCGGCGTAGCTTATACCGTTTCAATAATTGGTTTGAACCAGCTCTGGTACAAACCTTACAGCAACGGCAGCTTTCATTTTTTCAACGACAATAATGAATGGCTCCAGATGGATAAGATCGGTCATTCCTTTTCAACTTACCAGATGGGAAGAGGCGCTATCGAATTAATGATATGGTCGGGCTTTAAGCCCAAATTAGCTGCCTGGGTAGGAGGGATGAGTGGAAGCATATACATGAGCACGATTGAAGTGATGGATGGCTTTTCTTCCGGCTGGGGCTTTTCCTGGGGCGATATGGGAGCGAATGTTGGCGGAAGCCTGCTTGCCACATCCCAGCATTTGATTTGGAAGGAACAGCGCATTCAACTGAAGTATTCGTTTCACCAGACCCCGTATCCTCAATACCGTCCGGAAATACTGGGAACTTCACTAAGTGATGAGTTCCTGAAGGATTATAACGGGCAGACTTATTGGCTCTCGGTGAATATTTCCTCTTTCGTTAAAAAAGAGAACAGCTTTCCGAAGTGGCTGAATGTTGCGCTGGGTTACGGAGCAGATGGTATGATCAGCGGTGATCCGGGTTATGTGATCATTCAACCGGATGGAAAAGTACTTGGCAACAACCGTTACCGCAAATATTATATCTCTCTGGACCTTGATCTTGGAAGAATTAAAACGAGAAACAAGATCTTAAAAACTGTATTCAAGGTCATTAACATTGTAAAGATCCCTGCCCCTGCGTTGGAATTCAGTAATAAAGGTATAAAGGGACACGCGTTCTTTTATTAAGCTGTTTTTATTTAGAAGAGGGCTTACTGTTCAATTAATCCTTTTTCCTCCCTTCGGTTATAATCGAGGATGAGGAAATAATACCAGACGACACCCAGCGCATACAAGGCCGAAGTGATCAGGAACACATTTACAAAAGTGAGTCCTTTACCAAACATGATCTTTACCATTAATCCACTGATGAACCAGCTTCCGCTCCAGATGGCAGAAGTAAGCGCGCTGACGATCTCCTGGTTTTTTCTTCCGACATAGTTCATCACAAGCTCGGAAGTCATTGGTCCGGCCATGTTCATTAAAGGTTGACGCAGCAGGTAACAAATAATTGCGATCACAACTGCAACGTTGAACTGGCTGTAAAACTGGGTCGTGGCAAGTGCAACCAAAGAGATAACAGCAAATGATTGCGTGGATGGGATCGCAACCTTGTAGCCTATGTTGCGTTTGATCCCCGGAACCATTAAGGCGCTCCAGGCTACAAGGATTGCCGCTCCGGAGCTCACAATGGAAAACTCACCTTTATCCAATCCATGTACCTTATCAAAAAAAAGACTGATAAAAGGGATCGTCAGGCCTGCGCCAACTGCAATAATGAGAGTAGGAATAAGAGCCTTAATGATCAGGGGCCAGTCGTAGCTTCCTTTTTTCAGCAGTTTTGGCTGTTCTCCATCTACAACCTGTTCCTCGAGATTGATTTTTCGCATCATGAAGATCCCGGCGAACCCTACCACAGAAAAAATGATCAGCATCATTCGCTCATCAAACAGAACAGGATCCAGGGCATCAAAACATGCAATGACAACACCGCTTATAATTCCTGCAAAGCTCCAGGTAGAATAGCTGAGCGCGATCCCGGCGGTGTGATTTTCCCTGGCGGAGTTTCGCAGAATAAAGGGAATGATCGGGATCTGCATGAAGGTGAAAGACGCGCCCCAGAGAAACTGAGAAATATAGATCAACGGGATGTTCTTATGATGCACCGCATATACAATGCAAAGCGCAAATAAGGGGACAGAAATGCAGGAGATATAAAAAAGGTTCTTTACTTTTTTCCCCTTAATGATTATTCCCATCGGAATGGCAAGCATAAAGACCCCGGCATAACGCATGGAAATAAATCCTGCGATCTGCTCATCGTTAAAATGCTCGTGACTCATATACAGCGGCTGAATATTCAGGAAGGTGGCGTTGACAAGCTGGATGAAGAATTCAGCAAGCACGATAAAGATCACGTGCCTCTCCAGGGAAATATAATCTTTAAAAAATCTGCGTATCACTTGTCGCTTTGTACATCGTTACGTTGGTAAAAAACAAAACCATTCTTCCGGTAAATTTCCTGCAGCTTTGCATTGCCCTTTCGGATCACTTCTGCGTCAGTTATTTTGGAAACAATATAGACGGGACGGTCAACGGCTTCGTTCATCATCCAGTCCATTGCATAGCGGTTAAAGGAAAGCGCTGGCTCATACAAACCTTCTTTTGCTTCCTGTTCCCCGCGTTTTCTTGCATATTCAAGAAGCGCCGGTGGATTCAGGTCCTTTGACTTATTCGTATAAAAAAGATGGGCGTAACTTTTAAATCCGAAGGTTTCAACATAGCAGGACTTGTTTTTAACTGAAGTATAAAATTCAATTGCGGCGCCTTGCGTATATTGCTCCACTTTTGGTACGTAAAGCAAGGCAATGAGATTGACAGTAAGCAGGCAGGTTATATAGATCCCTGTGATCATCCGGTAATTTCCTTTTACAATACGGTAGGCAAAA
>JBJMLS010000231.1:0-12773 GCA_045805185.1 Bacteroidia bacterium
TAAAAAAACCGTAACTTGATAAGACCTAAGCATTATATAAAGAAACTCATGAACAGATCTGTATCCCTTCTTCTCTTTTTCAGCTTTAGTATAAGCGGGCTCCTGGCTCAGTCCGTTCCGTCATCCATAAAGCACAAGGGTGAAAAATTACTTGTTTATCCCTTCCGGATCACCGATGAGACCGAAGTGCCGTCACCCGGCTTCAACATTCCCGATGGAAGATATGCCGTTCTTTATGAATACCGCTTTAAAAAAAAGCTCTTCCGCAAGGCGCTTGAGCTCCGCGATACGAGCATAGTCTCAGGAATAGTTACAGTAAAAGATAATCAGCCTGAAGGTCCTGCCCTGTTCTATAATTATATAGAAACCAGTTCAGGCCGGTTAAGATCAAAACCGGCAAACTTTACCAATGCCTTTTTCAGGAACGGCTTAAAAGAAGGCGCATGGACCTGTACCTACCGTTCGGGTGGACGGGAAGTCACCACATACAAGGAAGGACTGCAAAATGGATATTACCTGAGTTATTCATCCAGGAATGTTTTATTGCTGAAAGAAAAGTACATGAACGAGAATAAAGTCGATACCGTTTTCAGCTATCGTTCTGATGGAAGCCTCGAATACATGTACGACCTCCGGACTGAAGCATATACTTTTGATCCTGATAACTTTTATTCCTGGCTCGCCCATAAGAGGGGCTTTATCCCTTATGACGTCAAAGCGGAAGATGTCGGGAGCTTTCTCAGAACCTATGATAAAAAAGGAAACCTGCAGAATGACCTGCGCTTTATAAATGGCAATCTCCAGGAATTTAAAAAGATCCTCGATCCGGCTGATGGCACAACTTATTCCCTCAGCAAGTCTGATCCAGGGCAGGCGGATACTCCGGCGACGTTTACCTTCATCAGCAGCTGGACAGGAAAAAAATCAAGCAGCGTAATAACATACATATATAAGAACTTTGATCTGGAAAAAGAGATCAATGTCCATTACTCCGCAAAGACCCATCTGAGCGATTCCACCTTTTACGATTACTACAAGTTAAAGCCGGGCGAATTAAAAAGCAAACGGCCCGTGCTGGTTGCACAGATGCGGAGCCAGAGCCGCACACGGAAAACCTGGTACATTCCTTTTTATAAATACGGCTATACTGAAAACAATTACCGCTATATCCGCGGCAGGACAGCTAAACCTCTTTTTATTGATACACTCAGGGATCTGATCTATGTAAATGATACCTCCTTTTATGATCCGGGCATTCAGTGTGTAAAGCATAAGCTGGTAATTGACCAGGAGCATTATGAAAGCTTTGAATCAGAATTACGGCCCTACCGGGCGAACCGCTACCTCATCAACAATGGCTACAAAACCATCGTTCCCGAGGAATCAGATTACAGCAATTACGGAACCACCAACGATAATTCGAACTACTTTAATAAAACCTACAAGGTCACCACTACCGGAACTACTATCCTGCAAGATGGAAAGCCCTTCACGGGGAAAGTTTTTTTAAGTTCAGGGAAGCCCAGTTATCATAAAAAAACGGACACCTGGGTCTTTCCGAGCGGTATAAAAAATTACCAATGCGCAAGAGGTACGATTGAAAATGGTAAATACAGCGGTGATTGGCAAATAATCTCATCGGGTCTTAAAGCCGGTCCATCCGACAAGGACCTTTACGCTTATTTTTTAAAACACCCTGAGGACAACAGCTTTTATTCCACAGTATGCTACAGGAATGGATCAAAGAACGGCGTCTTTACTTCTTATGATTGCCAGAGGACAGGTGATTTCTGGTACATGCGCGCGGGGAAAACGAAAAAAGAAAAAAGAAAGCTTATCATCTATAAAGATGAAGAAAGCAATTATGTGAATGATACGCTTAACGGTACCTATAAAACCTGGTATCCTAATGGCAAACCTAAGGAGGATATGAACTTTGCAATGGGAAAGCCTGATGGAAAATTTATCAGTTATGATGTCAAGGGGTTTGAGGAATACGTAATCAATTTTAATAAAGGTAAACTGGAAGGGGAATTTGCATATACCCATTCCGGGAAGCTGAACTGCAAAGCACAGTTCAAGGACAATCGCCTCAACGGAAGCCTGATCTATTATTTGGAAAGCGGAGCTCCTTATATTGAGATCATTGCAAAGAGCGATACCATTCAGAGCAAAAAACTTTTCTTTGACAATAAGGTCATGAAAGAACGGATCAGTATCCGTCCCGGTTCATCGCTCGTCATGGATAGTAAGCTTATCAGTTCCGATTCCTACCTTGAATCCGGCAATAAACTTTATGATTTTATTTTTACCGCGGATTATACCAATTATTACGAGGACGGAAAACTACTCAGTAAAGGGATGCTGGAAAATGGGGCGCCAAAAGGAAAATGGGAATTTTACAATACGAATAATACCGCCATCAATGAGGTCTTTTTCAGGGATACTTCCATCGCATTACCAGGCACAAGCGATACAGTAGAGATCATTGGATATATTAACGGTTATTACCACAACGGAAAGCCAAGGCTCAAAGGATACCTGAGGGATTATACCGCGGGTTACAGCTGCAGCCTGCACCAGGATATGACGACCTTTGATTATTACATTTCGGATTACTGGACCATAGACGGGAAACAAACCTGTTCAAATGGAAATGGCGGTGTTATTGTGTACAATGAAGGCGCTCAGCGTGTCTCGCAGGGAATGGTGAAACAGTACAGGGAGGAAGGCTTGTGGAAGTATTATGATCCTGATCAGAAACTGAATGAGATTGGAAAATATGTGTCGGGCTCGCGGGAAGGAGTTTGGTACAAGGGCGACCTGGAAGGGATCAATTTCGAAGATAACGCCTGCTTCGATCAGAACGACAGCCTCGCCATGAAAGAATTAGCTTACAGTAAAAAAGTACTTCGCTTCGAAAAGAAAATTTACAGGGACGGGCGCGTTGAAAAGAGTGAAACATTCGAAACGGATCAGAATAAGGAAAGGGAGTACGAAGATTACACGCCAAGGAGACGGGGAGGAAGAAGAAACGTGATCGTTGACTTTTGAACGCTAACTATTCAGGAAAGCAAGGGCATTGCAAACGTACAAGCCGGCGGTTTCAGTACGCAGGCGGTTTGCGCCAAGACTCAAGCCCTGGTACTGGTGCTGAAAGGCAAGCTCTGCTTCATCCCTGCTGAAATCTCCTTCAGGACCGATCAGGCAAAGTACATTTTCGCCCGGTGAGATAAGTTTTTTTAAAGGAACCGCATTATCTTCCATGCAATGCGCGATCAGCTTTCCGGCCTTGTTGTTTTTTTGTTCCTCTATGAATTTTTTAAAAGGCATTAGTTCATTTACCCGGGGAAGATATGCCTGGATGGATTGCTTGACAGCGCTTTCAACAACTCTCAGAATCCGCTCGGTCTTTACCACCTTACGCTCCGATGCTTTGCAAAGCAGGAAGCTGATCTCGTCCACCCCAATTTCAACTGCCTTTTCCGCAAACCATTCTATCCTATCCATATTTTTAGTGGGAGCAATGGCAATGTGTAGATGGTAATTTCTTTTTTTGTAATTGCTCTCTTCCGAGGTAATTTCAACCGTGCACGCTTTAGGATGCGCATCTGTTAGTATTGCCTGATAAAAACCTCCGGTCCCATCGATCAGGTGAATTACATCCCCCGCTTTTTTCCGGAGTACTTTCACGCAGTGCCAGGATTCTTCTTCGGTAAGAACAGCGGTGTTCCCTTCTCTATTTTTGCAGTAGAATAATTGCATGGGGCAAAAGTACATTTTTTCCCAAATTATGCTTTAGATTATCTGTTTTCACTGATCAGAGAACTGCGGCTGAATTTCAATGTCCTCAATGCATGCTTGTCTTCCCCATAAAATAAACCCCGGAACATTCAGGTCCCGGGGTTCAATGCACTCTTAATTCTTATACTTAATTTCTTAATTCTCTACTTATCTTCCTTAACCTCCAGCTTCACTTCTCCCTGTTTCATAATAATAGCCGGCTGCTTTGCGGGTACAACAGCCGCGGTGGCTTTTACCTGGCCTCTCCGTGTTGCCTTTGGTGTAACTTGTGTTGGAGCCACCACTTTTCCCATGATAATCTGGTCCTTTTCGGAGGTGTTGTTTTGTTTAGGGTCCTTCACACATTTGCTCGTATCTGAACCCACTACTTTAACTTTTCCTTTTTTAGTTATCGGCTGTTCAACGGCTACATCGCCTTTCAGGTGCTGTGTACTTTGAGCCTCCGCGTTGCCGGGCGAAAACAGCCATAATCCGAAAGTAAAATAGAGCACAACGGCCATTTTTTTAGTAAAATGAAAGGCCCTGAAGCGCTCGAAAAAGCCATCAAAGCTTAGCTCGGTCATCTGATCTTCGCGAAAGCGACCGCAAACTTTCTCTTCGCTCTTCTTTGCAAAATAGGCCTTGATCTCTTCAATGGTCTTTTCGCTGAAATCGATGACGCTCTTTACACATTTGTGGCAAAAAGCGCCTTGCTCATTGGGTGTCATAGCATCCCAGTTCTCGTGGCAGGGTTTTTTAATTGAAATATCCATTTGTAATGTTTTATTTAAGGATGCAGGTACAAAACCGATTCCATAAATAACAGGGAAGTTACTCGGTAAGGATCTGGATCCACACATCGGGAACGCCCAGGCCTTTTGCATCATGCACCTTCTTCACCGCGTCCTCTTTACTTTCAGCTGTTTCAATAATTACATAATGGAACTTGGAAGACTTGTCAATGATGACATCAGAATCGGGGAAACCAAAACTTGCATAGCGTTTTGATTCATCAATAGCATAATCCCGGTCAAAGCAGGATTCCACGACCAGGTAAATACCTTTAGGCACGGGGCTACCGGCTGCATCCATAAATTCAGGGGCTTTATTGGTAAGCACATAGATCCCTTTCTCCATAGAAACATTCTTTCCACTGAATTGGGTAGGATTTGCCTTTACAATATTGGTATTGATGATCGGCTTGCTGGTATCGGATAAATTCTGGGAATACTGTGCGTTCTTCATTTTGAGCTCTTCCATCTGTCTTTGTAGCTCAATGATCTTCTTGTCGTACTCGGTGAGCGTGTCGTCCCCTTTCCTGTACCTGAGCTTGCCTATTTTTACGGCGAGCATGATCTCCTGTGAAACCCCTGCATACTTCGAAATGCTTCCCACCATGTAATCGTAGCTATAGCCCACGGAAAAACGCCGGTTAATTGTTGCGCCTGCATTTATCCCTACAGCATAACCGCTGCGGTAAAATACCCCGAGCCAGCATTTGTCTTTCCAATCCAGTGTCAGGCCCGCGTCATATTGCAGAGGCGCATTCTTCACCATTCTTACAATAGCATTCGGCACGAGGTAGATTTCCTTTTCCTTGTTTACCGGCAATTCATACTTAGCGGAAAAGGCAAAATGCCTTGCCATTTGATAGTAAGAGCGGGCGCTGCTCGTAGAAGCATAATCGAGCTTCCCGGCAAGGATCTGCGGCATAGCGAGTCCGAGGCTGAGTTTCTTATAATAAAGTGAGATGCCCGCATTTCCATCAACCGTTGTTTTATGCTGTTGCGTATTCAGCAGGTCGGGATCGGCATAATTCTGAACCAGAATTTTACTGAAGTTCATGCTTTGATCAAATAATCCCATCGATAAGCCAAACTTGAAATAAATGTCCTTATCGAAATTCAGGCGGTATGCATAGGTTGCCATCACATTTGTATTGCTCATTATTCCTTTTCGCTGGTTAGCAACAAGAAATCCCGCATAGGTTTTTTTCTTCTGCAGCTTACTGTCCACCGAAAGTACATTGAAAGCGGGTGAGCCCTGGAAATCCGAAAACTGGTTCCGGTTCATCGCGAAGATCTCCGTTTGGTCCTGGTCGCCGGCGAAGGAAGGATTATAAACAAATGGCTTGTACAGGTAATTGGAATACATTGGCAATTGCTGAGCCTTGCCATTTGTAAAGATCAGCAGCGCAAAAAATAAGCTTATGTTTATTGCCCTGTTCACTTTTGACTGATGAGTGTAATGTTCCCTTTATAAATGCTGTTTGTGTCCCTGAATTTCAGAACATAGAAATACGTCCCATCCGGAAGCCTGGCGTTGTTCCAGGTTCCTTTCCAATCGTTCATATATGGAGCCGAACGGTAAACCTCCTGACCGTATTCATTGAAGATCAAAAGCTCGGAAGATTTAAAGGCTTCTATATTTTCCACATAGAACGCATCATTAATGCCATCCCCGTTTGGTGTAAGCGTATTGGAAATAAAACCGGTAAATTCAAGTGGCATTACAATAATGCGGATGGAATCTTTTTCAATGCATCCGAAGCCTCCGTCAACCGTAAGGGTATAGGATGTAGTAACGAGAGGAGTAGCTGTGGTGCTAAAAGTAGTTGATGAACTTAGCGTGGCGGAAGGATTCCAGGATGGGGCGCCAGTTCCATTAGCTGTGATCGGAAGGCTTGAACCGATCATAATGCTCGCATCAGATGTTTGTATTGAAACCGACGGACTGGCATGAACCAGTACAGAGACAGTATTTGATGTTACCGAAGCGCAACTGTTGTTCTTCACAATAACACGGAACAGCGAAGTATCGTATAAAGGCCCAAGGTTCGCCACAGCGGTGGTATAAGGAAGGTTGATCCAGCTTGCCCCTCCATCGGTCGACATCTGCCATTGAAAAGTATTGCCGGTATAACCGCTAAGTGTGAGCACTGGCGCCTCCTTACCTGAACACACGCTGTCGAGGTCGCTATCAAGCGTACCTGATACGGAAGCGGCGCTGTAGATAACGGTATCAAGAGCTGTAAATACAGATGGGCAAACGCTATTGTCAATTTCGACGCGGTAAAAAGTCTGGGGATTAAAAATACCCGAATAGATACAGCTGGTACCCGTGCAGGAAGTGCTTGCCCAGGGTCCTGATGAATTGGCGGCCGATTGCCATTGTACAATCGTCCCTGAATATCCACTTAGCGTAAGGGTTCCGCTCGCCGGCGCCCCGCAAAAATACCCTCCCCCGCTCAAGGATCCTGCAACCGGAACCTGGTCGACATGAATAAGAACCTGGTTGCTGGTATCCGGCGGACAAACTCCGTTCTTCACTACCAGGTAATAATAAGCGTCCTGAGTTAAATTGGAATAGGTATATGAGCCCGCAGTGGTTCCCAGGCTGGTCCAGGGACCGGAAGCGCTATTTGCAGAAGCCCATCCGAGTATATTGCCTGTTACACCGCTTACCGCAATTGATCCAGAATTTCCGGAGGCACAAACGGTATCTGATCCCAATAAGATCCCGGCATTAGAAATTGCATCCACAGAGACCGAAGCAAATGCTGTATCGGCTGGACAGACTCCGTTTTGCGTGAGAAAAGCATAATTGGTAGTAGCGTTAATTCCCGAAAAATTATAGGTTGATGAAGTATTGCTTAAGCTGTTATAATTTGCGCCGACCTGCTGGTACCATCCCAGGATATTTCCGTTGCTCCCGGTACTTGTTAAGGAACCCGCTGCAGTTCCGCAATAAACACCGCCGCCGCTAACCGTTCCGGCATCACTGGGTTGGTCGACAATAAGACAGGAAATTCCGGAAGTGTCTCCATTGTTAAGTATGACACGGTAACACAAATTATTCTGTACCATAAAATACGTGTTGGTCAGAAGTGCATTTGATATAGGGGTCCAACTCGAGCCGCCATTAGTTGACACCTGCCAGAAAGAAGGGGCCAGCGAAGAAGGTGAGAAACCTGACAGGGTCATAAATCCGCTTGTCCCTGCACACACTGTATCATTAGTGCTCGGCGTTAAGATCCCATTGGGAGATTGGGCTTTCAGGGATAAAGATCCCCAGCTGAAGGCGATAAATAACCAGGTATAAAGTAATTTTTGCTTCATAAAGACCGGATTAAACGAAGTTACGCAATTATTTTCTTTTAATCAACAGATAAGGACATGACAAGTATCAACATTGTCCTCTTAATATCGCAGATCGGTTCCCGAACAAAACCGGATTCACAAAAATAACTTACATTTGCCCTTTGCATTTAACATGGAACTATCATCGCTTTCAGCCATTTCACCGGTAGACGGAAGGTACCGCAAGGTAACCGCTCCGCTCGGTAATTATTTCTCCGAATTCGCACTTATTAAGTACAGGGTAAAAGTGGAGGTCGAGTATTTTATCGCCTTGTGCGAGCTCCCTCTTCCGCAGTTAAAAGAGGCCGACAAAAAACTGTTTCCTTCCCTGAGGAACATTTACCTTACATTTAGTGAGGGCGATGCCTTAGCCATTAAGGAAATTGAAAAGACCACCAACCATGATGTAAAAGCCGTGGAATATTTTTTAAAGGACAAGTTCAAAGGGATCGGACTTGAACAACAACTGGAGTTCATTCATTTCGGTCTCACCTCGCAGGACGTGAACAATACATCGGTGCCGCTTTCCTTAAAAGACGCTGCCGGAGAAGTCGTGTTTCCGCTGCTTGAACAGATCATTGAAAAACTCAGGTCGTACGCAAAGGACTGGTCCGCTATTCCAATGCTCGCGCATACGCATGGGCAGCCCGCCTCGCCCACCCGCCTTGGAAAAGAGATCATGGTTTTTGTTGAAAGGCTGGAGAAACAGTACACACAATTAAAACAGGTTCCCTACTCCGCTAAATTCGGAGGCGCAACGGGTAATTTTAATGCGCATCATGTGGCCTATCCTTCTTTTAACTGGGTTGATTTCGGAAATAAATTCGTAAATGAAAATCTGGGTCTCGATCGCAGTCAATTTACCACGCAGATCGAACATTACGACAACCTTGCTTCCTGGTTCGACGCTTTAAAGCGCATCCATACCATACTGATCGATCTGAGCAGGGATATCTGGCAGTACATTTCCATGAATTATTTCAAACAGAAATTAAAAGCCGGCGAGATCGGCTCTTCTGCCATGCCGCATAAAGTGAACCCGATCGATTTTGAAAACGCTGAAGGTAATTTGGGGATTGCGAACGCGATCATGGAACATCTTTCTGCAAAATTGCCGATCTCGCGTTTGCAGCGCGACCTGACCGATTCAACCGTATTACGCAATATAGGAGTGCCTCTCGCCCACGGAATGATCGCTTATCATTCCCTCCTCAAAGGACTCGATAAATTAATACTGAACGCAGACAGTCTTTATAATGATCTTGAAGACAACTGGGCCGTAGTTGCCGAAGCCTTGCAGACCATACTTCGCAGGGAAGGCTATCCCAAACCTTATGAAGCCTTAAAGGACCTCACCCGTGTAAATACACATGTTACCGCTGAGACCATCGCAGTTTTTATTGACGGATTAAAAGTGAGCGATGCGGTGAAAGCGGAAATGAAAAAGATCACGCCGCATACGTATACCGGGGTTTAAGATTCTCAGCACACAAAAAAGAACAGAGCTGTAAGATGCGTTGATAATAACGATCCAATCTTATTGAACGGCTTTCAATCGGTACAAATAAAAACGTCCCGCCAAGAGCGGGACGTTTCGATTATATAGGATGTTTTATTATTTGCTTACGTTCACTTTTCCTGAAGCCAGCACTTTTTTGCTTTTATCGGAAACCGTATAAATGTATAGTCCGTCTGCAAGATTATCGGTGTAGATCTTTATCTTTTTATCTTCAATACCACCGGAGAAAACTTTTTTTCCTGTAACATCGTACAATTCTATCCTGTCAGCGTCTTCCGAATTGGTAGTTATGTTAATAGAAGAAACAGCAGGATTAGGGAACACACGGATTTCACTTGCTTTGGTGTTTTCCTTAATTCCAACATAAGTTCCTGTCAGGTCAACATCATCCGCCCAAAGGATACTTCCAATTTTCGGGCGCACAGGATAAGTTGCCGCCTGGCTACCCCAGCTTGAAGCCACCGCAACTAAAGCCGTGTCCGGGTTACCTCCTGCATTGTATGCTGCAGAATAAGTCAGCGGAATAGTTATATGCGTTAATGTGCTTACAGTACCTGTTATCGGATAAAACGCTACAGCAACGGTATCGCGTTGATTTGTTCCTGTGTTCCATTTGGTAAGAAAAGCTGCAACTGCGCCATGATCTACACCACTGGGAGTATATTTATGCCAGAAATCAAACATAGCAGGACGCCCGGTATAAGCAACCCCTCTTACTAAAGCTACACTCGGAACTGTTTGAACACCCCCTGTGAAACAAAAGCCAACCGTATCGTTCAAACCGCTTGAGGCCAATTGATTTGTTGTAAGCCTGACTGTCGTAACCTTAACACTGGCAGTACCCCCGTTAAAATTACCGGCCCCGGTTTCTTTAAATACTGAGGTTGGGTTACCACTGCCGCCAATTAAAGGCGAGCAAAGAACATTTCCGGAGATCCAGGAAACAGGCTCCTGAGGTTGGGCGAAAGTAGAACCCCAGTTTTCGAAACCGCCGTTAGGCACAGTCCCTGTTTGGGCAAAAGCAAAATTAAGGCTCAATAATGTTGCAGAAGAAAGTAAAAGTTTTTTCATGCTTTTATCGTTTTAGTTTTAGACTAACAAATTTAACAAATATGTTTTTAATACACAACTAATTGAAAATATGCAATAAGTTCCCGTCAAAGCTTACATGATAAGGTTTAAGCGGATAGCCTGAAGGCCCGGAGCTCACCGAGCCGTCGGTAATCAAAAAGATGGAGCCGCAAACTGTATCCTTTGCGTGAATATTATCAGACTGCACTTTTACATAAGCATTGCCATTACTCACTCCATCGTGCGGACAGCTCCGCTCAAAGGCTACGAAATCCGATGAAGTTTGCGATTGTCCCAGCCTGTAAATGATCACTCCTTTGTTCCCTCCCGGCTTATAGATCCATCCCCCTGGAATAGAAATAGGAGAAAAATCGGGCTGGTTGGCATACATGTTAATGTTCACGTACACATTTGAGTTGGGATCGCTTACATTATTATTGGTATTCTTTCCACAGCTCCAGAATAGCAGGAATACAGCTGAACAAAAAAATAGAGGAATTAACCGCTTTCTTACAACACTTCTTATCATTCTATAAAATTAAACAATTACTTTTGTATCTTAAAACTGATCTGCATTTAATGTTAGAACCCGGCCCTCAAAAACAATTCAACCCTTTTTTTCCACTGATCCTTGCTCTTGTGCTTATTGCAGGCGTGTTCCTTGGAACTTTCCTTAACTTTTCAGACAGACCCGCTGACCTGAAGAACCCGGCGCACAGCACAAACGGTAAAATTGACAACATATTGGATTATATCCAGCTTAATTATGTGGATACCATCAGTCGCGACAAGCTGGAGGAAAAAACACTCGTTTCCATGCTTCATAGCCTTGATCCGCATTCGGATTATATACCGGCAAGTGAACTGCAGGAAGTGAATGAGCCTCTACAGGGAAATTTTGAAGGGATCGGAGTTGAATTCAACATACTCAATGACACCATTACAATAGTAACGCCGATCAGCGGCGGGCCATCGGAAAAAGTCGGGATCGTGGCCGGGGATAAGATCATTAAAGTGGATGGTAAAAATATGGCCGGGGTGAAGATCACCAACAAACAGGTATTTGAACGCCTGCGGGGAAAACACGATACAAAAGTGAAGATCAGCGTGAAGCGAAAAGGAACAAGAGGCCTGCTCGATTTTACCATTACCCGCGGAGAGATCCCCATTTACAGCCTCGATGTAGCCTATATGCCTTTGAAAGATATCGGTTATATAAAGATCAGTCGCTTTGCGGCAAACACGTATGATGAGTATCAGAAAGCCTTCAATAAGTTGAAAAGGCAGGGAATGAAAAAGCTCATTGTTGACCTCAGGGGAAATGGAGGAGGTTACCTCAATGCAGCTGTTGACCTGGCTGATGAGTTCCTGAGCAAGGGCATGCAGATCGTTTACACCAAAGGAAAATCAAGTCCTAAAAAACAATACATAGCTACAGATAAGGGAAGCTTTGAGAACGACGGCCTCGTTATCCTTATTGATGAGGGTTCAGCCTCGGCAAGTGAAATTCTGGCAGGAGCGGTGCAGGATAATGACCGTGGCAGCATCATCGGACGGCGCTCGTTCGGAAAAGGACTGGTACAGGAACAGCTGGAACTGCCTGATGGCTCAGCCTTAAGATTAACTACAGCGAGGTATTATACGCCATCCGGCCGCTGCATACAGAAAACCTATAAAAATGGAAATGAAGCCTATTATAATGAAGAGTATGACAGGTATAACAACGGAGAACTCTTAAGCGCGGATAGCATACATTTTTCTGATAGTTTAAAATACCGTACAGTTGGAGGAAGGACCGTTTATGGCGGCGGTGGAATTATGCCTGATATTTTTGTTGGCCTGGATACCTCCTACCGGAGTTCCTACCTCACAAAAGTTTTCTTTTCAGGCATTGTAAATGAGTTTAGCTTTGATTACGTTGACAAGAACCGTGACGAATTCAGGAAATATAAATCTTCCCGGGATTTCATAAGTTCCTTCAGCGTTACGGAAGAGGTACTCCAACAGTTTTATGCCTTCGCTCAGAAGAACGGGGTCCCTAAAAATGAAAAGGACCTTATCAAATCCGGCTCCTATCTCCGGCTCCAGCTTAAAGCCCTTATCGGCAGGAACCTTTTCAACAATGAAGCATTCTATCCTGTGATCCACCAGCACGACAAAGTGATGCAGAAAGCCCTGGATGTTTTATCAGGACTTAAATAATATAAAGATTTGTTGGCTTTATTCCGGGCAAAATGTATAATTTCGGTGATGACAGAACA
>JBJMLS010000232.1:0-12278 GCA_045805185.1 Bacteroidia bacterium
GTGGATGGAAGCGGGCTTAAGCAAATTTCCAATCTCGGTAAAGCCAACTGGGCGCCGTTTTTCCTTCCAAAAGGAGACAAGATCATTTTTTCGAGTAATCACCATTCCAAACGCGGATATGATTTTCAGCTTTATACTATAAATATTGATGGTACCGGACTGGAACAGATCACCACGGAAAGTAATTTTAATGCGTTCCCAATGTTCTCGCCCGATGGAAAGAAGATCGTTTTTTCTTCCAACAGGAACAATCATGGCACAAGAGATACAAACTTATTTATTGCGGATTGGGAGGATTAATGATCGGGTCTTCGGCTTCGCTCAGACCCCGGAAAACTTAACTAAATTTAACCGTGCCCGGGCGGCTTGTGATGAGCGAAGTCAACCGCTAAGGGTACATGAGAAATACTATTTATGAAATTAAAACTAAGCTGTCTCTCATTTATCCTGCTTCTTGCATTTTCTGTGAGAGCGCAGGAGATCTCCACAACTTTATTGAAAAAGTATATCGGCTACCTGGCTGATGATAAAATGAAAGGAAGGGGCACATCCAGTCCCGAAGAAAAAAAATCCGCCGTTTATATTGCCGGGATTTTTGAAAAATGCGGATTGAAGCCTGCCGGAGAACAGAAAAGTATGTTCTACGAATTCAGTTTTAAAAAGAATCTAAGTCCGCATGATACCTCAACTTCAAATGTAGTTGAAAGAAAAGGAATGGATGTGATCGGTTTCCTGGATAACGGCGCTGAGTATACCATAGTGATCGGCGCGCATTATGATCACCTTGGACTCGGAGGCGACCACAACAGTCTGGATCCAAACCCGGAAGGAAAGATCCATAACGGCGCTGATGACAATGCCAGCGGAACTGCAGGAGTAATGGAACTGGCGAGGTACTATTCATCCAATAAGATCAAAGAAAAATATAATTTTCTGTTCATGTGCTTTTCGGGTGAGGAACTTGGTTTGCTCGGCTCAAAGAAATGGTGCGATAATCCAACCTATCCTTTGGAAAAGATCAATTACATGATCAATATGGATATGATCGGAAGACTAAATGATTCCACAAAAAAGCTGATCATTTACGGTGTGGGGACGGCTCCGGACTTTGTGCCCCTGATCGATAACCTGAAAAGTGAGTTTTCCGTTAAGAAGGATAGCGCGGGTATTGGCCCCAGCGACCAAACCTCTTTTTACCTGAAGGACATCCCCGTCCTCCATTTCTTCACCGGTCAGCACAGCGACTACCATAAGCCAAGCGATGATGCTAATAAAGTAAACTATGAAGGCGAGAAAAAAGTTCTGGAATATATTATCCGGCTGGAACAGGAAACCGAAAAATTACCAAAACTAAAATTTACCGCAACCAAAAGTAAAGAAACAACAAGTGCGAAATGGAAAGTAAGTATGGGTGTTATGCCCGATTATACCTTTGAAGGAAAAGGTATGCGCGTGGATGGCGTTACGGATGGAAAGCCTGCATCAAAAGCGGGAGTAAAAAAAGGCGATGTGGTAATAAAACTCGGAAATGTAAATGTAGAGAACATGGACAGTTACATGAAAGCGCTTTCCGAATTGAACAAAGGCGATAAAACAAAAGTGAAAGTAATGCGGAACGGAAAGGAAGAAGAGTTCCCGATCGAATTTTAATAAACGAAATTCTATGAAGAATGTCCTGATCAAAAATGCCAGCCTGGTCAATGAAGATGAAATCTTTGTTTCCGATGTATTGATCATCGATAATTTCATCTCCCGAATAGAACGGGATATTGATGATGTCAACGATGCTGAAATCATTGACGCAACAGGTTTATACCTTTTCCCGGGAGTGATCGACGACCAGGTGCATTTCCGTGAACCCGGCCTGACCCATAAAGGCGAGATCTACACCGAAGCCAAAGCTGCAGTAGCAGGTGGCGTTACCTCTTACATGGAAATGCCAAATACCAATCCTCAAAGTACAACGGTTGTGGAACTGGAAAAGAAATACGCACGCGCCGCAGAATGTTCGCTGGCCAATTACAGCTTTTTTATGGGCGGCACCAATACCAACCTGGAAGAAGTGATGAAAGTTGATTATGCCAAAGTATGCGGTTTGAAATTATTTATGGGCTCCTCAACCGGCGACATGCTGGTAGATGATAAAGAAAGCCTTGAAAGAATATTCTCATCGGTTAAAACGCTGATCGCGACACACTGTGAATATGATCCTTTGGTGAAAGAGAATCAGAAAAGAATAGTCGAAGAATATGGTGAAGAGATCCCCGCCTACTTTCATCCTGTCATCCGCAGCGAAGAGGCTTGTTATAGATCGTCCTCTATGGCGGTTGCACTTGCTAAGAAACACAATACACGCCTGCACGTCTTACACATCTCAACAGCAAAAGAACTGAGCTTGTTTGAAAACAGAACGCCATTAAAAGAAAAGAGGATCACTGCCGAAGCCTGCATTCATCACCTGTGGTTCAGCGATGAAGATTATGAAAGTAAAGGCAATTTCATCAAATGGAACCCCGCTGTTAAAACAGCTTATGACCGCGATAAGATCTTCGATGCAGTGCTGGACGGAAGAATAGATGTGATCGCGACCGACCATGCTCCACATACCATTGAAGAAAAAGAACAATCTTACCTGAAAGCCCCAAGCGGCGGTCCATTGATCCAGCATAGTCTTTTAGCCATGCTTGACTTTTACAAACGGGGAAAAATAAGTCTTGAACTTATTGCACGAAAAATGAGCCATAACGTTGCAGATATTTTTTCCATTGAGAAAAGAGGCTACCTCCGCGAAGGTTATTTTGCGGACCTGGTGTTGGTGGATCTAAAACAGCAAACTCCTGTCACCAAACAAAGCTTATATTACAAATGCGGCTGGAGTCCTTTTGAGGGCCATACTTTTAGTTCAAAGGTTTTAAAAACATTTGTAAGCGGGAAGCTCGTTTACGATGAGGGAAAATTTAATGAGGACAATAAAGGAATGAGGCTCACGTTCAGCAGGTAAAAAAGCTTGAATTATATAGTCGTAGTTGCTTTACCGGCACTTCTTTTCTCCTCCTGTGCTTCCTATAAGAAGCCAAATATTTCGCGGGGCATGGATCTATCAAATTATTCAGGAATAGACCAGGGCTCATTTTCCGTTAAAAATATAAGTGACTTTCCACGAAAGGTTTTAAAAAATAAAAACTTCTCCTATCGGAACATAACATCAGATACTTCTGTATTCAAAAACGATTGCGAACATTCGCTTTTTATCAGCGGAGGATACGACAGGAAGAACAAACACGGCTTTGCGCTTTTTCATGTGCGAATTTCTGATGATTCAATTTGCAGTCAATGCATCCTGTTTAATCGCTTTGAGAGAGAAATTAATGTTTGCATATACAACGGTCCTGGAAATATTGGTTCCTGGAACGCAATGAGACCCTTTCTTACATTAGACCATCAGTGGTTGTTCTGGGGTTTTACAATGAACAAAAAAGAACAACGCAGGTGGAACAGGCATCTTAAATTCAAACGTTTCTTTAAACTTAAATCATGAAAATAGCAATTGCCGGTCCTTACTCCGCTCCTACGCCGGAGCAAAGACAAAAAAATCTCGACCTGATGAATGAAGCGGCTGCACGCGTTTATGAACTCGGGCATATCCCGCTTATCGGGGTAAATGCTGCATTGCCTGTATTGCAGAAAAGTCGTACCACAGAACCTTACCGCCTCATCATGGATATTTCGCTCGCTTTGGTTGGAGACTGCGATGCATTGCTGCTCATTGGCGAATCACCCGGTGCGAATAAAGAGCGGGACCTCCTGCTTTCGCAAAACAAGCCCGTCTATCATTCAATAGCCGGGATCCCCTTGTGATTAGCCGGTAATTCTTATCTTCGTAAAAACATTCCGCGTTTATGTTCTGGCATTTTCTACGTTTTTTCTTCAATATTACCATCCGCACTTTTTACAGGAGAATTGAGGTGAAAAATTCTGAGGTCCTCCGGGTCGACAAGCCCATTCTCATTGCCATGAACCATCCCAACGCGTTCATGGATCCGATAGCTTTCAGTCTGCGAACTTATCCCCCAAAAGTTAAATACCTTGCCAGAGGCGATGCATTTAAGAAAGGTTTTGTCACCTACGTGCTTAACTCAGTTGGGATCGTACCCATATTCAGGATCCAGGATGCAGGCAAAGAGGGTCTAAAAAAAAATGATGAAACTTTCAGGATCGTAAATGAATTGCTGGGAAAGAATGAAAAGATCATTGTTTTCGCTGAAGGTCTGTGCATCCAGGAACGGCGGCTTCGGCCTGTAAAAAAAGGAACGGCACGGATGGTATTCGGCGCAATGGAAACGCTCCACGACCCCGACCTGCTGATTGTTCCTGTCGGGGTTAATTACTCTAATGCGGAAAAATTCAGGAGCTTCCTGTATTATAACATAGGCGAGCCGATCCGCGCACGCGATCACATACAGGAGTATAGGGAGAACCCGGGCCGCGCGATGACGAAGCTGACCCAGCTCATCGAATCAAAAATGAAGGAACTGGTGGCTCATGTAAATAATAAAGAGAATGACACCTTAGTTGAAGAGCTTCAACCCATTTATAAAAAACAGTGGATAGCCGAACAGGGCCTGGACTTTTTTAACCTGCAACACCAGCAGCGCTATTGGGAACACATTACCGCAGGCATAAATGCAGCTGACCTGGAACAGGCGGAAGAACTCTCTTCGCTAAGAAAAAAAGTAAGTGATTATTCCGCGAGGTTAAAAAAGCTTAAATTACGCGATCACCTTATCCGCTCTAAAGGCGAGGAGAAAGAGAAAAATTTCTTTTTAATTACCCTGGCGGCGATCCTGGGATTTCCTTTTTATCTTATAGGGAAAGCGTTAAATTATGTTCCTTATAAAGCATCCGAACTAATAACAAAAAGAACTGTAAAGAATATTGAGTTTTACAGTTCGGTGAATGCAGTAGCCGGCTCCTTTCTTTTTTTGATCTGGTATGGTATTGAACTGCTGACCTTATGGCTGATCTTTCACAACTGGTATTGCCTTCTTGCTTATACTTTGTTAAAAGTGCTGACAGGCTGGTTTGCCTTGTATTACTCTTCTTTCGGACGAAAGGTACTGGGAAGGATCCGTTTAAAAATGTTAAGCAGGCGAAACAAAAAAGAAGTTCAAACGTTAATAGAAGACAGAAGATCAATTATTAACACCTTGAAGAATTTGCCTGATTAATGGCATATCTTTTGAAAAGAGGCGGCGGGAATTTAAAAATGAAAATGAACAAAAAAACAGGCTTTATAAGTGTCCTTGCAACAGGCATTCTGGCTGTGCTTCTTTTAGGCTCAGCAGGCAGTAAAAACACGGTCTATGAACGTGTGGATCAAATTCAGCAGGAAACAGTTAAAAAGGATCTTCCTTCAAAAACGAATGAAGCCTTCGCACCTGGCGAAGTACTTACCTATAGTTTACACTACGGCATGATGGATGCAGCAGTAGCGGTTCTTGAAGTAAAAAAAGACACAAGAACGATAGCCGGAAGAGAATGCTACCAGATCGTAGGTAACGGTTATTCAAGAGGAACATTCGACTGGTTCTTTAAGGTGCGCGACCGTTACGAGACATACATGGACAAGGATGCCCTGGTACCCTGGCTTTTTGTAAGAAGATGCTATGAGGGCGGCTACGTTATCAACCAGGATTATGTCTTCAATCACTTCGCTAAAAAAGTGGACGTAGGCGGGGGCGAACAATTTCCTATAATTGAAAACACCCAGGATATGATCTCCGCTTTTTATTCCGCAAGGAACATTGATTTCAGCAACGCGAAAGAAGGAGATCTCTTTTCACTGAACTGTTTTCTTGATAAGGAGAACTGGCCTTTAAAGATCAAATATGTGGGTAAAGAAACCATTTCAACTGAACTCGGAAAGATCCGCTGCATTAAGTTCAGGCCTATTGTACAAAAAGGCAGGATCTTCAAAAAAGAGGAAGATCTGAATGTCTGGATCTCGGATGATAAGAATCACGTTCCGATAAGAGCCCAGGCAAAAGTGATGATCGGATCCATTAAAATGGATATACTGAGTCACAAAAATCTTGCAAACCCTCTCGCTATTGTAAATTAAGAACATTCCAATACTATAAGATCCCGCCCCTTCCAGGCGGGATTTTTTTGTCCCGATTTGATCAATGCCTAAAAACTAACGAATATCACTTTTTCGTACCTGAAATAATCCCTATTTTAGCGTTCTACATCCTAAAATTATTATATGGAAATAAAGCCCGGAATCCTGGAAAAAATAAAGCAGCTGGACGAAAAATACAGCGCGATGGGCCAGGACCTGAATTCTTACCTTGAAGGCCTGCTTTATGCGGATTTTTTAACCTATTGGGACTACATTCACCTCGATACCTTATTAACCCTTCAGAATCCAAAGACAAATATCCCGGATGAGGAGATCTTTATTATGTATCACCAGATCACTGAACTTTACTTTAAACTAGCCATACACGAGTTCAAACAGATCGGGAACAACCAGACATTAACTGCGGATTTTTTACTTAACCGTATTAACCGCATTAACCGGTACTTTGCGGCCCTTGTGGAAAGCTTCGAGATCATGGTAGATGGAATGGATCCTAAACAATTTCTGAAGTTCAGGATGAGTCTCTTACCGGCAAGCGGGTTTCAGAGCGCACAGTACCGGATGATTGAAGTGTACGCCACCAGTTTTAATAACCTGATGCATAAGGACCGGAGGGAAAAATACCCCGAGCATCCTTCCGATGAAAATATTGAAGAAATGTTCGGGCACATTTACTGGAAAGAAGGAGCAACAGAGCTTGCCACTGGAAAAAAAACACTGACCTTAAAACAGTTTGAAGAAAAATACGGCACACAGATCATAGAGCTGGCAAAAGATTACAAATCCAAAAATATCTGGCTGCGTTATAAGTCGCTTACGGAGCAGGAACAGAAAGATCCTAAACTCATTGCAGCATTACAGCAGCTGGATGTGAACGTAAATGTGAACTGGCCCCTTTCGCATTATAAATCCGCAGTACGCTACCTGCAG
Source organism: Bacteroidia bacterium (assembly GCA_045805185.1). Lineage (GTDB taxonomy): Bacteria > Bacteroidota > Bacteroidia > B-17B0 > Aurantibacillaceae > JAHEYF01. The sequence continues at coordinate 7,073 of JBJMLS010000232.1, forward strand.
AAGAACCCTGAAGATATTGCGGCAACAGGTGGCACCAACTGGCAGAAATACCTTCCGCCGCGTTTCCAGCGCCGCATGTTCTTTCCGAAATTATGGAGTGAGACCCAAAAGGAAGAATGGGGAAAAGCCTGGGTAAAACAGGTTATCTTTAACCAGCCTTAACAGGGGGATGAATTTCGCAACAATAAACAGCATTTACCACCGTTAGATGAAAGTGAAAAAACTGTTACTTAGCTTTTACTGCCTTGTATCGCTGCACTCCTTTTCTCAAATGGGTGGCCGCGCCATCTACAGTTTTCTTGAGCTTCCGATCCCGGCGCGCACTGCGGCGCTTGGCGGTAACCTGATCGGGGTGAAAGACGATGATATCAACCTGAGCTTTCAGAATCCTGCCCTGCTGAACAAAGGAATGAACAACCAGCTCAGCTTTAGTTATATCAATTATATTGCGGACGTCAATTACAGTTATGTTGCCTATGCCCGGAGCTACGATAAGATTGGACATTTTGCGCTTGGCTTGCAGAATGTAGGCTACGGTAAGTTCCAGGAGGCTGATGAATACGGACAGATCACCGGCACTTTTAAAGCAAGCGACATGAGCCTGAACATGTCTTATGCCCGGGACATCGATTCAAGCCTCACTTATGGAGTGAGCCTGAAGACCATCTACTCCAATTACTACAAATACACTTCAGTAGGCAACGCTCTTGACGCAGGCCTCACTTATTACAATAAAAAAAAGCTGCTTACCTTTTCAGTTGTTCTTAAAAATTTCGGCTATCAATGGAAAACTTATACAGGCGGAGCGCGTGAACGTTTGCCCTTCGATTTCCAGGCAGGGATCTCAAAGAAAGTAGCCAAGGCGCCCTTCCGTATTTTAATGGCTTATGAGAACCTTAACAAATGGGATCTCACTTATTCTGACCCGAATAATCCTGTACAAACGGAAGACCCGTTCACGCATGAACCCATTAAGAAAAGTAAGTTTCGTTCAGGTGGTGATAAACTGCTGCGGCATATTGTGGTTGGAACGGAGATCATCATTACTAAGAATTTCAACCTGCGTGTCGGTTACAATTACCAGCGTCAGAAAGAGATGGCCCTCCCCGACAGGAAGGGCCTCGCAGGATTCAGTTTTGGGCTGGGCCTCAAAATTTCAAAGTTCCAGATCAGCTATGGCTTTGCAAAATATCATGTAGCCGGCAATTCCAGTCATATTACAATTACAACCAACCTTTCGTCTTTTGTAAAAGACAAAAAATAAGGATTCCGTTTTTTATTGTTACTTTTATGACGTATGAGCAAAATAACCATTGCTATCGACGGTTACTCCTCTTGCGGCAAAAGCACGCTGGCAAAAGCTCTTGCAGCAAAGCTCAATTACGCATACATCGATTCGGGAGCAATGTACAGGAGCGTTACCCTTTACTGCATTCGTAAAGGCGTCATCCACAATCATAAATTCAATAAGGAAGATGTTATTGCCTTATTGCCGGAAATAACATTATCCTTCCAGTTTAATCCGCACACCAAAACCTCGGAAACTTTCCTGAACGGAGAAAACGTGGAAAAAGAGATCCGTACGATGCCCGTTGCGGAAAACGTGAGCAAGATCAGCGCTATCAAAGAGGTTCGCGAGCACATGGTACTGATCCAACGCGAGCTTGGCAAGAATAAAGGCGTTGTGATGGACGGAAGGGATATTGGCTCTCATGTTTTTCCGGACGCCGAACTAAAGCTCTTTATGACAGCGGACACCGATGTGCGTACACAGCGCAGGCAGGATGAGCTCTGGAGCAAAGGGCAGCACGTGGAATTTACTGAAGTAAAAGTAAACCTGATGCAGCGCGATTATGACGATACCCACCGTAAGGAAAGTCCACTGATCCGGGCAAAGAATGCCATTATTCTTGACAATACCGATCTCAATAAAGAAGAGCAGCTGGAATATGTATTGAAGCTGATCGGCGACCAATTGCTGACGAAAGACACATTAGTGTAGTGCGAATTAAATTCGCTACAGTTACCACAACCTGAAATCGAACTCTAAATTTTCCCTTCTTGAAGCGGGTTGTTGTTTTCCTCCGGAAAGTTCACTCACCTTTGTATATACATAATTCTGGATCTCGCTGATCATGATCTTTCCATCCTTATTCAGATCGGCAGCTTTTTCTTTCATTCCTGATAACAGGCAGTAGGTGAATAAGCCGTTGTTCCAGGCTTTACTCTCCATCGCGTATTCCGCGCCACCCGCGCTGCTGATCACCGTTGCGCCAGTCCCCCTCCGCAGATCAGCAAAAATTTCTTTTGATAGCTGCGAAGCCTGCTGAAGGCCCATTTCTTTCTTAATGGCGGCGCTTACCTTTCCTGCATCACGGAAAGTTACCGCACCTTTTTCAGGAGTAGAAGTATTGGCTACAGCTACGTAATCGTCCTTATCGAGTTCACCGCTGTGACAGCTGTCCATAAAAAATAATTTACGGAGCGAGGGAATCCCATCCAATATCTTTTCCAGTTCTTCATAAGCAATTCCTCCCTGGGCGGGATCCTCAAAATTCATATCGTAAGACCCGAAATAATAGTTCAGGTTCTTGTCCAGCACGCCATGACCCGCCACAAAAAAGATCACCACATCGTTGGGGTGAGTTTTCATCAGCACTTCTTCTCTCAGCTTCTTCACATTTTCAAGCGTTACCTGTTCATTCAATAAGGTTTTAGTTACGACCTTATTAAATTCCTGATCAGCGTCGAAGAATTTAGAAAAATCAGCCGCGTCCTTTGCTGCAAAATTAAGGTTGAAATTCTTGTCCTTGTAATTAGAAACACCCAAAGAAACAATATAAAGATCCGGCTTTACAGTGTTCTTATAATAGCTGTGGTAAGTTTCCTTTAAAGATTCGGCACCTTTCTCATTAAGCACAGAGAATTGCACTTTATTATGCCCTGGCATTAATTCAAGACTTATCTCCTGCACCGCTGAAGAAGAGCCGCCGGCTTTCAGGCTTAAACCATTAGCGCCGTACACCGGCACATCATTGATGTAAACATTTATCCTGTCAAGCTTGTATTTGGAATCGCTGCAATTGAGTTTTACTTTCAACCTTGGCGCCTCTTCTTTGTATTCCTCCACTACGAGTTCCGGCAGGTGAATATCTTCTGAGAGCTGGTCCTCACTCACGCCCATCTTCTTCAGGCGCTTCTGATAAGCCTTATAATAACCATCTATCACATCAAGGGAGGCAAGCTCCAGTTCTTTTAAAATAATATCGGGACGGTTATACTTCAGATCGAACTGCTCGAAGGGATAATATTTACTTTCTTTATTTTTTCCCTGGTTAATATGATAGCCTACATAACGGCTGCCTTTTTTTGAGGAAGCAAAGTAACCCTTTTCATCCCAGATAATATATTCTCCGTCTTCAGTCAGAAATACAGAAGCAATCGGGTAAATAAACTCAAGTGTACTGAGGTAAAGCGTTTCCTCAAAAACTTTTGCCGTATAATAATTGTTCTTAAGCACGGCGATCAGCTTGTTCCAGTCTTCTACGGTCTTGCTGTTGGCTTCTTTTTCTATTCCCAGCTTTTTGAATACCTTGGCGTAGGTCTTTGCCAGCTTAGGATCCAGGCTTATTAAATATTCATTCACCGTACTGAGGTTAGGCTTTGAGGGTCGCTTCCCGATCTCATTCGCCGGCCAGATCCGAATGGTGCGGTCAACGGATCCTGAGATCATGCGCTTGCCATCAGGGGAAAAAGAAAAGCCATGAATATTTCCCTCATGTCCCACAAAGCGGTTCAATTCATTTCCATCCAGATCATAGACCGAAAACTTACCGTATTCCTGACCACTGATGATGTACTCGCCTTTGGGATCGAAGCCGAATACCTCATGGTTGGCTCCGTTCCAGTTTTCGAGAACAACCGAGTCGACTATTTTATTATTGTTCTTTATCAGCAGGCAGGAATTCAGCTGATGCGATTCTATTCCCGTAGCTTTCCGCTCCAGCGACCAGCTTCTGAACTTTGTTTGCGGCCTGGTATATGGAAGAGCGGCATCAGGCTTTTCAAAGCTTTTATAAAAAAGGTCGAATTGCTTGTTGAATTTACTTTTTCCGAAATTTTCAGTCCAGTCATCCGAATACGCGATTTTCCTCTCGGTTATACCTGTTGCCCAGATCTCTTTTCCCACTCCTCCGAAGGCTCTTGTAAAGGATGGAGGTGTTCCTTTTTTTCCAATGGAGCAAAGGATCACTTCGTCATTTCTTCCACCAAGAACAACGTGTTCGTTATCCAGGAAGCGGGCGGCCAATATCGTTGGTCCGGCGAATTTGAGGCTATCACCTACTTCTATCGCGGCATTTACGAAGTGATAAAAATTCACAGTATTGGTATCTCCTCCGCCAGCGCTGGCAAGGCAAAGCGTTTTACTGTCAGGCGAAAAAGCCATCGAGCCAATAGCCAAATCATTATCGATCTCAGCAATTACATTAAATTTATCGTCGAGGATGACCACAAATTTCCAACCCTCAACTGCTACATTCTTTCCGTCGGGAGAAACAATGATCTCTCCTACTTCCACTCCCCTGAACGAGGTATCAGTATCTAAAGGCTTTTTTTTTCCGTATTCCCAACGGTAGAATGTGCCGTTCTCATCACCGCTGTAAAAATAGTTACCGGCATGAGCAACCGTGTTCATTTTATAACGACCGCCGCTCGGGTTCCAATTGGCTTCTATCAGTTGCGTACTTACATTCCAGAGATTGATATTTCCTGTCGCATCTGCGGCCAGTAATTTTTTAGAATCGGGAAGAAACTGCAGGTCCTCGATCACATTTGTGTGACCTTTTAGCACATGAATCAGCTTACCTGTTTTGAAATCAAAGATCCGTATGTCTCCCAGGTTTTCGCTGGCATCGTCCTTTCCGAACCAGCCGCCTGTTGCAAGGTACTTGTTATCGGGAGAAAGGCTCATGGTATATACCATACCTTCGCTGCCTTTTCCGATCTGTCCGCGCATTTCACGGATCACTTCACCTGATTCTGCATCCCAGATCTTTACGGTTTTATCGAAGCTGCAGGAAACGATCTGCTTTCCATCCGCTGTGATCTCAATATCCCGCACATTGGATTTGTGACCATTGGGATTGATCACAAGGAAATGATCGTCACTACGTTGGGCATTCAGCGAAAAAAGAAAAAAAGAAAA
>JBJMLS010000233.1:0-7055 GCA_045805185.1 Bacteroidia bacterium
CAAAATAAATTTGCAACTGATATTGCATTCCACCGGATAGCTGCGCTGGCATAACTGTATTCATTGGCATGTTGCTTTAAAATTTTTTTATTTCATTTAATTATGAAACAAAATTAGGAAGCTCTTCGCCCTTACTTAATGATGACGGTCAGTGGGGGGCATGAGTGTTGTCAGAATTGTTAATTCTTCATTCCTGCGAGCTTGTCGTAGTTCAGGAGGGAAATGGTGCTGCCGGAAACTTCGATGAGCTTTTCCTCTTTAAAATCGCTGAGGGTACGGATCACCGTTTCTGATGCGGTGCCTACAATATTGGCCAGATCTTCTCTCGAGACTGTCATGCTGAAGCGTTGCTCATTCTCTTTTTTGTATTTATCCGATAATTTTACAAGGGCCTCCGCAACCCTTTTTCTTACGGAATTATAAGCAAGCTTGAGCAGCTGTTTTTCGTTTTCGAGAATATTATCAGTAAGAAGGCTCATGAACCTGCGTGATACTTCGGCGTTTTTATAGATCAGTGAGAAAAAATCATCCTTAGGGATCATACAGATCTCTGCTTCATCGAGAGCAGTTGCCGTACTTGTATATTTTTCATCAGTGAGCAATGAGAGGTAACCGAAAAAGTCGCCTTCCTTATGCAGCCCGGTGATCAGCTCTTTTCCGGCTTCATTGGTTTTATAAGTTTTAACTTTCCCTTTGCTGATGAAGTAAATTCCCTTTGGAAACGTTCCTTCGCGGTAAATATCTTCTTTCTTCTTATAAAGTTTCACTTCACGCTCGGCGGATAATTGTTCCAGGCTGTTAATTCCCTTGGCCTCACTGATGAAATCATTGATCCCTTCAATGCTCCGGTTGAATTCTTTTTTCAGCAGCTCATTCTTCTTGAGGCGCGTTTCTATGGCACTCAACAGCTCCACGTCATCGAAAGGCTTGGTCAGGTAATCGTCCGCGCCCATTTCCATTCCCTTCCTGAAATCACCGCGTTCGGCTTTAGCAGTTAAGAAAATAAACGGGATCCCTGCTGTGTCCTCATTCTTCGTAAGCAGGTGCAAAACGCCGTGGCCATCAAGCACGGGCATCATGATGTCACAGATAATGAGATCGGGCTTCTCTTTCTGGGCGAGTTCGACTCCGATCTTGCCATTGGCAGCTGTAACAACATCGTATTGCGCCAGCTTTAATATTTCTGCAGTATTTTCCCGGACGTCCTTATTGTCTTCGATCAGTAGAATTTTTTTCATCTTTTATTGAGGAATGATTATAGTGAATGTTGTTCCTTTATTTTCTTTGCTTTCAAAGCTCATGGAGCCATTCATCAGCTCTACATATTTGGTAACGATGTTAAGGCCCAGGCCCGTTCCTTGTATATGCGTGGCATTGTGGCCCCGGAAGAATCGCTCGAAGAGGTGCTTCTGATCTTCTTTGGAGATACCAATTCCACTGTCCTTTACAATGATCTTTACTGCGGATCCCGAAACATGAGCGCCAATTATAATTCTACCACCTTCGGGCGAGAATTTAATAGCATTGGATATCAGGTTGAACAGGATATTCTTTAGCAACTTTTTGTCCAGCGATGCTTTTTCTTTTCCCTCATGTTCCTGCACCAGCTCCTGGTCAGGACCGGCCATGTTACGCATTTCCATGATCACATCCGCCATGAATAACCTCAGGTCAAACTCTTCAGGCATATTCTCTGTTTTCCCTTCTTCCAGCTTACTTACTGATAAAAAATCGTTCAATATATCCGTGAGGTTGTTGATCGAGGTTTTGATCTTGCTTACGTGCTTCACCTGGTTCTCCTTGTCATTCTGCTCACCGTATTTGGTAACAAGCGACAGAGAAGACATCATCGTCGTCAGTGGCGTCCTGAACTCATGCGAGGCCATGGACACAAAACGCGATTTAAGCTCGTTCAGGTCCTTTTCTTTTTCCAGGGCTTTGTTCAGGTCCTTTTTAGTCTTCTCCAATTCCTCAATGGCCTCTTCCAGGATCAGGGTCCTGTTTTTTACCTGCCGCTCCAGCTCGGTTGAATAATTCTTCAGCTTTTCCTCTGCTTGCTTCCGCACGGTAATGTCTACAATAAAAGCGATCACAAATCTTCCCTCGCTACTGGAGTAAGGGCTAAGGCTTATTTCAACCGGGAATTCAGTGCCGTCCTTTTTCATCCCGTTCAGGTCCATGCCAGCTCCCATGGAGCGCGCATGCGGATTTTGCCCGTATTTATCCCTGTATTCGTTGTGTTTTTCAGAATATCTTTTCGGAATCAGCGCTTCGATTCTTTTACCAAGCAATTCATTTCTTTCATAACCGAATAACTTTTCTGCGCTTGGGTTCATGCGAATGATCTCGCCTTTGTCATTTACTACCAAAATACCCTCGGTAGCATATAGAAAAAGGGCGTCAATTCCTTCTTTACTGTCCATTTTATTTCCTGTATGTAGGTGCATGGTAAATTTAGGGATTTTTGACGTGACAAAAATAAAAGACCAATTATTCAGGAAATATGATAAAAGTCATATTTCTCCATGATGCCTCTCAGGTAGATATAGCCCCTATAATGCCAAATTTGCTCCGCTAATATCCGTGTAGATGTATAACGATGTCAATTCTAATGAACAGTTTCTAAAAACATTGCTTGAGGAAGCGGTGGAAGAGCTGGTAGTATCAGAGAAGAAATTCCGCCTCCTCATCGAAAGTAGTGTGGATATGGTTACGCTCGCTTCGCCCGACGGAAAACTGTTGTATGCCAGTCCCGCTTTAACAAGGGTGCTTGGTTATTCAGCTGAGGAATTAATGCTCACGCCTGCTTTTGAGCTGATCCATCCCGAGGACCTCGCCGGTTTAATGGAAAGCACCATGCAGATCCTGGAAGTTCCGGGTAGTTCTTTTTTTCGCAGGCAGAGACTCCTCCATAAGAATGGAACCTGGACCTGGTGCGAAGGAACGATCACCAATATGCTGGAGGAAAAAGGCATTCACGCGCTTGTTTCCAATTTCAGGGATATCACAGAGCGTAAAAGCGCCGAAGAGTTCCTGGTGAATAGTGAAAAGAGATTCCGCGATTTTTTCGAGAATGCGCCTGAAGGCATTACTATTCTGGATATTTCCAATATGAAGTTCATTGCCTGGAACTCAACAGCACTGAAACTGATGAAATTTACCGAGGAAGAAATGAGAATGAGAGGGCCAAACGACATCAGTCCTGAATTTCAATTGGACGGACGAGCATCTTCAGAGAAGGCAAAAGAGATGGCTGAGCGTGCCCTGAACGGAGAAAAAATGGTTTTTGAATGGCTCACAGTAGATGGCGAAGGAAAAACATTTATTGCGGAGGTACGGCTGGCAATGATCGAAGATGCAGGCTTTGCACAGCTATATGCCAGCTTTGTTGATATTACGGAACGAAAGAAAACAGAAGCACGCCTGATTGAACAGAACAAAAGACTTTCCGAGGTCAGCTTTCTTCAATCGCACCAGGTGCGCCGGCCGATAGCCAATATACTTGGGCTGATATCATTATTCAATCACGAAGATATGGCAGATCCTATCAATGCAGAATTGCTGACTAAGATCGGGGATGTTACCAAAAGCTTTGATGCGATCATCCGTGAAATCGTGGAGAAGACCAACCAGATCAACTGGGACCTGAACTTTAAGTAATAATTGTTATTTCGCGAATGCAAGAATGTGTCCATCAGGATCGGCACAATAAGCCACTGTATCGCCCCAGTCCCTTGGCTTAGCCTGGCTAATAAGCTTTGCTCCATTTTTCACCGCAAGATCAAGAGTTCTGTCAGGTTCCGTAACAAACAGATACAATTCGCAGCGGGGTATCCCGCTTCCTTTGGAAGGCTCAGGCATGACAGGGCAGATGATCTTCGCGATCCCTTTTTCCGGCATTAACCCGAGTAATAATCCCTCCGAAAGTTTAAACTCAGTCATGCCTGGAACATCCAGCAAAGGCTTTATGCCAAGAATAGCTGAATAAAAATCTTTGCTTCTCTGCTGGGCCGAAACGTAGAGAATGAGCATCGGTACTTTGTTCATGGCTCGTATTTTTAGAATACAAACTTAACAAATATATTTCCTGATGAAGATCACTTTCGTCACTGACCTGGCTCATTCACAAGGACCTTTGTTTTGAAGACATTTGTTGAAGAAATCACTTAAAAAATAAATATGAAAACTGAAAAAATTTATACCCAGCACAACGAGAACAAAGAATGGATGAGCAGTCTCCTGTTTTATAAAGATGAAATAAAGATCATGAAGCACAGGCTGGAAGAGATAGCGGCAAAAAATAATTCCAGGGAGATCACAGCTCTTGTTGAGCATTTCCAGAACCAGTTCATTATCCAGGATGATCACATTGACCGCCTGAAGCACGAGCTCAACATAGATAACGATGGGATCGACAAAGAGATCCTTAAAAATGAGAACTCGGTAGATCACAGAAGCATTGCCGATCACAGCGTGATACGCGAAAGCATGAGCTCATTTGAAAAGATTTTTACCTCTCTCAAAGCAGAGTTCAAAAATTTCCTTGTACAAAGAATGTGATCAAAGCCATTATTACAAATTAAAACCACGACAAATGACACCCATTCAGAATTTACATTATGCCATAGGTGAGATTGCCTATGCCATTGCACGTGCCGACGGTAAAGTGCAGAAAGAAGAAAGGGAGAGATTCCAGAACATCGTTGCAGCTGAATTGCGTTGTAAAGACTATGACTTCGACATTGCTGACATAATTTTCGAGATCATGGATAAGGATCATGCCCCTGCAAAAGAAGCCTACAAGGCAGCGATTCACCAGGTTAAACTGAATAGTCATTACCTGAGCCCGAAGCTGAAAGGAACTTTTATAAAAGTAATGGAGAAGGTTGCCAAAGCTTACCCTCCCGTTACTATTGATGAGATCTATTTACTGGAAAAATTCAAGGCCGATATTGAGCCCCTGGAAGGAGATCCGGTATATTATGAAATGAAATAAACTGAGCTATTCTGATCACCGGCGCCGGGCAGCGTTTTTTCAAAGTTTGCAAGGGCGTTTAATACTACGAACATGCTGAAACTATACGATTACCTTGAAGGTGTAATGGAGGAGCACAACAGGAAGCAATGGCTCTTCGATACAAAGCTGGATCATTTCGCGAGCGAAGTAATGGAAGTGCTGGAAATAAACGACCCTCTTGAGGCCGACCTTTCCCTTCAACGCGCCTTGCTCGCCTGCCGCGCCTTGCAGTTCCCTGATGGGAACAACTTCAAACAGGTTTACCGCTTTAACGGCGAACAGCTCCTGGTTGATTGGCGATTGTCTCCTCTCGCTTGCTACCTTCTCATCATTAACTGCAGCCCGGCCAATGAACTCGTGGCAAGAGCACAGTTATTTTTTGCCATGAATCAGAAAGCAGGAGTTAAATGAAAACCAGTTCTTATAAGACAGATAAACTGAATGCCTGTTACCACTGTGGAGAAAGTTGTGGATCAGGCGCAGTGCATTTGGATCAAAAAAACTTTTGCTGCGATGGCTGCAGGCTCGTTTATGAGCTGTTAAAGGAAAGCAGTCTTTGCACTTATTATAATTTAAACAACGCTCCGGGAGCAACAATAAGCAGATCCTTATATGCAGGGAAATACGATTACCTGGATAAGGAAGAGGTGCGAAATAAGATGATCTCCTTCAGTGACGGAGAAACGGATCACATCACCTTCTATTTACCTGCCGTACATTGCAGCTCCTGTATCTGGCTACTGGAAAACATGCAACGTCTGGATCCCGGGATCATCAGCGCTACGGTGAATTTTCCCCGTAAGGAAGTCAGCATTGTTTTCAATAAAAAAGGTATCCGGCTTTCGGGGCTGGCGGAATTACTTTCGCGGATCGGGTATGAACCTTTGATCAGCCTCGAATCGCTGGAGGATAAAAAAACAATGCCCGGAATAAAGAACAGGGTGTTGAAGATCGGGCTCGCCGGTTTTTGCTTCGGCAATATCATGATGCTGAGTTTCCCGGAATATTTCGCTCTGGGTAATTTCCAGGATCAAAAAAGCCTGAGTATATTTTTCAGCTACCTGAACCTGGCGCTTGCTCTTCCCGTATTCTTTTATTGCGCTTCAGGATTTTTTGTTTCCGCGTGGAAGAGCCTGCGCTACCGTTACCTGAACATTGACGCTCCTATTGCGCTCGCTATACTCGTTACCTTTACGCGCAGTGTGTATGAGATCTTGTCGCATACAGGCGCGGGCTATATGGATTCGATGTCAGGTATTGTTTTCTTTATGCTCATCGGGCGCTATTTCCAGGACCGTAGTTACGAAACACTTTCCTTCGAACGCGATTATAAGGCTTATTTCCCGATTGGCGTCACCGTAAAAGCAAATGGGAAGGAAAGTAGCCTGCCGGTTTCCGAATTGAAAAAAGGAGACCACATCATTATACGGAATGCTGAGCTTATTCCCGCGGATGCGATCCTGCTCAACACTGCCGTTCATGTGGATTACAGCTTCATCACGGGAGAATCGGCTCCTGTGAAAAAATTTCCGGGCGAACTGATCTATGCCGGAGCGAGGCAGATCGATGGCGCCGCTGAACTGGAAGTTGCCAAGCCCGTCTCGCAAAGCTACCTTACAAAGCTCTGGAACAAAGACACACAGTGGACACGGGAGAAAAAAGAACAGGGCTTTATCGCAGCTATTAATACCTGGTTCACAGCAATCGTATTGAGTACCGCTCTTTCAGTTTGCGCTTTTTGGCTGTATGCCGACAGCAGTAAAGCGCTGAATGCATTAACGGCTGTGCTTATCGTAGCCTGTCCCTGCGGTTTACTGCTCACCAGTACTTTTGTGAACGGAAATATTCTGGGCATCCTTGGAAAAAACAAATTTTACCTGAAAAATGCCTCTGTTATTAATCGCCTGGCAGAAGTGGATACTTTGCTCTTCGATAAGACTGGTACCATTACGCATGGCTCTGTTTCGGAATTCACCGGGCCAAAGCTTAGCGAACATGAATTGCGCCTGCTGACTTCCCTTGCCGCGCAATCCGCTCA
>JBJMLS010000234.1:0-11188 GCA_045805185.1 Bacteroidia bacterium
GAGGTTTGGAAGAAAGCCAGGCTTCGATCTCCGAAATTACTTTTAGCTTAACCTGTGAATTCTCCACCTGCCCAACACATCTCAGGTTATAAGACCAGTCTCCATTTGAAGAAAGCAAACCGGAAGCAATATAGCCACATTCAAACAGTTCAGGATGTTGATAATAGTGAAGGGAGATCTCCGATAATAAAGAATCAAATGCTGTTTCGGGCTTATCGATCTTACAAAAATAAGCGTTCTGAGCAAAGCCCTGCCCGTTCTGCCTCTCAGTAGCTGAAACAAGTGCCAATAATAAACGCCGCGAGGAAAGTCTCCTGTATCCCGGAGCGGGAGCGACATAATCGGGCATTTCAGCTTTTAAGCCAAGGCATTCCAGTTTTACCTCTACCTCAGTTGGAAATGCGCGGATGCATTTTGCAGGAACTTTGATCAGCTTATTTAAAAAACTCACTAATTCAACATCCTTCAACACGCGTGCCTGAAAAACAAGACATTGCTCTTCCCACCGTTTTGTTATTGTGTCTGCATAATTCTTTTTCACTATGCTGAAGCTGTCTTTTTGCAGTTCATTCATATTTCCTGGGTCAACCGGAGCTACAGGAACTGCAGGGTGATCTTCCCATAAGGTCTTCAGCTTAGCGAGTTCAGGAAGATTATAATTCCTCAGCCTGTCCAATTTATAGAAAGCGGGTTCTTTGCTTCCAGTTATTGTCTCATAATAGAACATTCCCCTACTCATGAATTCAGGTAGCACTGCCTTTTTGTAAGGACTTAAAAATTCTGTACAGGTTAAACCGCCGTCGAGTGTATCGATCAGCCTGGTTCCCTTTTTATATTTAGCCGGATCCTGCTGTTCGTTGTTGAGGTCCATTACAATATTATCATAACGGTTTAACCTGGGAATAGTATGAAAGATCAGCTTATGGAAACACTCCGCTTCAATTTTCGGCTTTTTGAGGTAACAAATAAAATAGTCTTCAGATTCTTTAAAACCGTGTTTTTGAGCAATTGATCCAAAGGCCATTCCCGACCTCAGCTCTTTATACAATAAATTCAGACTGTCCTTATTGCCGCTGTATTCAAAATAAATAGCGTCCGCGTAGGTAAAAGAATAATTGAGCGGTTTTTGTTTATCACGTTCAAACATTTTACCAAGTGAATCGTTCCTAAGCTTAAACTGTTTTAAGGTCAGAGCAGCTTTATTGTAATCCATATCGCTGAAATCCTGCGCGAAAGAAATCGAGAAAACAAAAAGCGAAGCTGCAAATAAAAAGAGATGATATGAGCCGCGAAAGAAAATCATTAATTGAAGTTAAACATATCCTGTTGCATTTCAAAACAGTTGGTTAGCTGAAATAGTTCAGTTCATCATCAAAGTTGAGAAAAGAATTCTGCTGTTGCAGCTTTTTCACCTTACCCAGGTAACTTTTCCGGAACATCTTATGCGCTTCGCTTTCGGGATTAAAAGGCCGGTGATCCTTAGCGATGAGGATCTCCCCGATCTTTTGGTAAAGTTCCTTTGCGGAATCGCTGAATGCCGAATCGACAAATTTTTCCAGGACATACTGAATCGCCATTTCATTCGGATGCACCAGATCCTCTTTGAAAAAACGGTAATCACGCAGCTCATCGTTTACGATCTCATAAGAGGGAAAATAAAAACAAGTTGGATTTTCTTTGGTCAGTTGATGTACCGCCTGAAGCAAAATGGCCTTGCTTAAATTATTTTCGATAATGCCATCGCGGATATAACGTACCGGACTAACCGTAAAAATTAAATTGAGCCCAGGGTTAAAGATCTCTAATTTGGAAATCATCTCGTTAAAAGCGTTGATAATTTCTTCAACAGGAACAAGCTCCTTTGTAAATTCTTTTTGGGGCAGTTTATGGCAGTTCGCTACAATCTGATTCTCTTTGTTCTTATAAATAAAAGCTGAGCCAAAAGTAATGATCAGCCATCGGGCTTCTTTTAACTGATCATGCGCATTCTCAATGGAAAGGTTGATGTTCTCCAGGCAATTTGTCTGATCCGCATCTGAAAACCTGCTGTGGTGATAAAAACTGTTCCAGCGCTCATTACCAAAAAAAAGATCGCGTTCGGAATACAATTTTTTTGAAATGTATTCTTCAATAGAAGCGGAAATGTTCAGGGGGTTGTAAAGGATCCCATGAGGATTGGAAATGAGGTTAAATTTATTTCGTTGGAGTTCCGCTGCAATATTCTCAGCAAAGCAGGACCCCATCAGGAGCAGCTTATCGCTATAATTTATTTTAGCCGGTAGAGCGGTGACATGAAAATTGAGCTTGAATTCCATTTGGCTAAGTTCGGATTTTTGAAGGCAGATTCCGCAGTTTTGTGTAGATTATTTACAATCATGGCGTCAAAAAGAACTCTTACAATAGCATTTATGTTCGGCTCCGCTGGAGCCGTAAACTTATTACGCTGATATTTTAATATTGTTTAACTCCTCCGGAGCCTTTACCAGGCCTCTTGCCTATAGATCCGTAATGAATATTCCCCGCATGAAAATTTTGCGTTAATTCACGAAATAGTTAACAGAGATCATTAATTCCTTAGTACTTTTGTGCCGGAAAATCATGCTTAAAAATAATCCACACCGACCCGTTATTCTCTGGCTACTTAGTGGCTGCTTTCTTACTTACCTGATGGTCGTGATCGGTTGCATTACCCGCTTAACACATTCTGGCCTGTCGATCACCGATTGGAGCGTAATGGGTTCCATTCCCCCAATGAGCGCTGAGGTCTGGCAGGAGCATTTTTCGCGCTACCAGCAGAGTCCGGAGTACCAGCAGATCAATACGGGCATGAGCCTGGAAGAATTCAAATCCATTTTTTTCTGGGAATACCTGCATCGTTTTATCGGCCGCCTGATCGGTGGAGTATTTATCATTGGCTTTACCTGGTTTTTAGTAAAGAAAAAGATCACCAGAACATTACTGCCCAAAATGATGGTATTGGTTGCGCTTGGCGCTTTGCAGGGATTGATCGGCTGGTGGATGGTAAAAAGCGGCCTGGTCAATAATCCTGCGGTTAGTCATTTCCGTTTAGCCACCCATTTGATGAGCGCCTTTACTGTTTTTGCTTTTACATTCTGGTATGCTTTACAATTGATCTATCCCAGGGAAAATAATGTTGCATCGCAAGGAGAAAAATTACACACAAGCGTTGTTGTTCTCTTCGTGGCACTGATCTTTCAGATCATTTACGGAGCTTTTGTCGCCGGCTTAAAAGCCGGACTCTTTTATCCAACCTGGCCAAAAATGGGCAATGAATGGTTTCCGGCAGATACCATACTCACCAGCGGCTCTCTTATAAAGGATTTCATGGAGAATGGCGCGGGCGTTCAGTTCATCCACCGCACATTTGCCTTTGTGGTTGTTGCATTGGTTGCCTGGGTGTGGATCAGGTCCAACAAGCTTCAATTAAATAAACAGCAAAACCGTGGAGTGACCTTTCTGATTTACGGTATAACCGTTCAGTTTCTCTTAGGAATAGCAACCTTATTGTATGGTGTTCCGGTAATTCTTGGTGTACTTCACCAAACAGGCGCTTTTTTTCTCTTCGCAAGCTGCGTTTACCTGATGTATCATTTGAAGCTGAAGAGAATTTAGAACTCTGTTACTACAACAATTTCTCTTTATTCTGTTCGAAAACATGATCAATGTGAAGTCCCGGCATTTTATATGCAGCCACCGCAAGTTCATCGCAGCGGTTGTTCTCCGCGTTATCGGCGTGACCTTTTACCCATACGAATTTTACCTTGTGCCTGCGGTAGGCACGTAAAAAACGCATCCAGAGATCCGAATTCTTTTTTCCTGCATAATTTTTTTTCTCCCAACCGAACACCCAGCCTTTCTCTACAGGATCCACCACGTATTTGCTGTCGGAATAAACAACCACATTGCAATTTTCTTTCTTCAGGGATTCCAGGGCCACGATCACGCTGAGCAGCTCCATGCGGTTATTAGTTGTCATCCGGAAACCTTCGTACATTTCCTTCCGGTGAGCGCCATAGATCATCACTACGCCATAACCTCCCGGACCGGGATTTCCACTCGCGCCACCATCGGTATATATTGAAATCGTATTGCTCACAGGATTATTTATTCAATGATTACTTTTTTAATTACGGTCCTTCCGTTCTTGTAAAGAAGATTAACCGTATATAAACCGCTTGCCCATCCTTTCACATTGATCCGTTTAAGCGGCTTGTCGGTAATTGTTGAAAGCACGAGGTCGCCAAACATATTTCTTATTTCAATTCTAGCTGCATCCAAATCCCCAGAATGAATGATCAGATCGCCTGATGCAGGATTCGGATATATACTGCATTGTAAACTTTCCAGGCCATTCGCCATTGCAACTCCTGTAAGCGGTGTTGAGCTGAGCTCCCAGAATATAACTCTTCCGGCGCCTGGTCCCGGTCCATACAATACCGAATCCAGAAAAACATTTCCATTGAGCGCTTGTGATTTTACCAGTGATACTCCCTGATCATTTTGCCAGGTCTGCTGTGAAACTTCATATTGGTAAGCATAATAAGGCGCATTTCCCCAGGGTAAATTACCCACAGCCATATTCACCTGTTTACTGTTACCGGCTCCGGGATCCGGGGCAATATATGCGATACAGATCCTGTCATTCGCGTTATTTTTTCCGGCCATGCAAAATTCTCCTGCGGGACTTACAGCAAGGTTCAGGGCATTTAGAGTAGTGTTGAATTTATTAAAGCCAAGGTAAACATCTGCCGCGGGTTTATTGCGGATAGGGTTTCCGAAAAGCAAACCAAGAGAACTCGTATCAACTAAAGGAGTATTGATGAATAAGGCCTCTGCTCCAACCTTATTATTAAAAAGCTGCATAAGCATCATTACTCTTGCACGAAAGATCCCAT
The DNA here is from genome assembly GCA_045805185.1 of Bacteroidia bacterium. Lineage (GTDB taxonomy): Bacteria > Bacteroidota > Bacteroidia > B-17B0 > Aurantibacillaceae > JAHEYF01. Next base: position 4,917 of record JBJMLS010000234.1, read on the forward strand.
GTTCAATGTCATCGTAAACCGGATCCGAGCCATCAAGCGCTCTTCCCCACTCACAATTTAATAACTCAGCCGCCGGCTTGTACGTGTTTCGCAAATTATCCAATTGCTGCATGGAAATATAATGATCCACATAATTGTCGGAATACGAATGGTAGGAAAGAAAATCAAGGCGCGTATTGTTCGCCGATATGTCGTTCATGAAAGAAGAAGCAAAAGAAGTTGCAGGGATGATGTAGGCAAACGAACCGGCGCCGAGCTTAACCGAAGCGCCTAGACTGGCATCAGCATTTACTTCAGTTGCAATTGCAGCATACATCGTGAAAAAATCTGCTTGCGTTCCAGTCCAGAATATAATTTCGGGAGCAGGCGGAAGATCGGGCTCGTTTCCTATTTCGAAATAATTGATATTGTAATTGGCAGTACCTGCGAACAAGCCGCGCGTATGCAGCATGACATTCTTTACTACGCGCGCGTATACCGCAGGCGACAAAGGCGGAGAAGTACGGATCCCATTTGAGAATGTATAACTCAGGTTAGCGGAATAATCATACGCATTGCCGGTACTTCTAATGCTGCTTAGTGTGAAAGGCATATAATCAAAGCAGAGCAATGGCTCGGCGCCGGAGGATTTAATCTTGACCAGCTGCGTATCGAGGTAAGCAAAATAATAGCTGGCTGGATTATCCGCTTCGGTAAGACTATTCCCGCCACGGTAAAATTCACGTTCGCAGGTTTTCAATACATTGGTATCCGCCAAGCTGCCTATGATCGGTGCAGGATAACCGATCTCCCAGCGCCCGATCGAACAGCGCCAGTAACGCGGTTTCAACTGTTGCATCGTTGAATAAAACCCGGGATTCGCAGTAAAGTTTCCCCAGGCATGATTCATGGAAAGATCGTAATGATCGCCCCACACCGGGTTCAGGGTTCCGGTAATTGTTGCTGCATCTACAATAACAGAAGCGTTTTGTGATCTTACTTTAAAAGCAAAGATCAACAGGAGAAAAAGAATATAGTTTATTGATTTGTTCATCAATCGTATGTAATCAGATCCCTGAATTCGTACGGAAAATTTTTACTGCAATGGCGAGCAATACAATGCCGAAAACTTTCCGGAGAATGGAGATCCCACCTACTCCTAAGAATTTTTCAATGTATTTTACATTTTTCAACACGAGATAAACAATAGCAACATTGATAACAATGCCAATCAGAATGGAGGTCATGCTGTACTGCGCACGCATGGAAAGCAGCGTCGTTAAAGTTCCCGTACCGGCGATCAAAGGAAAGGCAAGTGGAACTACTGAAGCAGTGGCAGGAACCTCGTCTTTATATAATCTTATTCCGAGGATCATTTCCAGGGCAATGAAAAAGATCACAAACGAACCTGCAATGGCAAAATCATTTGGCGTGAGCCCGATAAGACTAAGAATAAATTCACCTGCGAATAAAAAAACGATCATGATCGCAAGAGAGGCAAGGGAAGCTTTTCGTGAATCGATCTCACCTGCTTTTTGACGCAATGAAATAATGACGGGTATGGATCCGATGACATCGATCACAGCAAACAGGACCATCGTTACCGTAGCCAGTTCTTTTATGTCGAAACTAAAATTCATTTTTTATTCGTCTTCCAGGAGCCAGAGCGCCTCATTCAGTTCACCGTGGGCTTTGTTATTGTCCTGCTGTTTTGCCACTTCTATACCGCGCTTGTAAATAAGGATCGCTTTATCGGCTTCTTCCTTTTGTTCGTAAAGTTTTCCCAGCTGATAGTATGTCCCTAAGTAATTTGCATCGCGATCAACCAGTTCTTCCAATTGCCTGATCGCATTCTCCGTTTCATCTTTAGCCAGGTATTCCATGGCAAGCGCGTAATTTAAAAAAGAATCTTCCGGATCTTTTTTAAGCATGTTCATGATGAGCGTTAACCTGTCTGTTGCTTCCATATTTTATGTTGCTGAAGTGAATTGTTTCAGGAAGCGAATGTCATTCTCGAAGAATAAGCGCAGGTCCTTTACCTGGTACTTCAGCATTGCGATACGTTCGATCCCCATTCCGAAAGCAAAACCTGTATATTTCCGATTGTCTATTTTACAATTTTCGAGTACCTGCGGATCAACCATTCCGCAGCCCAATATTTCCACCCAGCCGGTATGTTTACATACGTTGCAACCGACGCCCTTGCACAGCGTACAGGAAATATCCATCTCCGCGCTTGGCTCGGTAAATGGAAAATAACTGGGTCGAAGACGGATCTTTGTATCTGCACCGAACATCTCTTTTGAAAAATACATTAAGGTTTGCTTGAGATCGGCAAAAGAAACATTTTCGTCAATATACAGACCCTCCACCTGGTGAAACTGGCAATGTGCGCGCGCGCTGATCGCCTCATTGCGGTAGACCCGACCGGGCGATATGGTACGGATCGGGGGTTTGGTATTTTCCATGATGTGAACCTGCACGGAAGAAGTTTGTGTGCGCAATACAAGATCTGGACTGGTTTCCACGTAAAAGGTATCCTGCATATCCCTTGCCGGGTGATTTTCCGGCGTGTTCAATGCAGTAAAATTATGCCAGTCATCTTCTATTTCCCTTCCGTCGCTCACCGTAAAGCCTATGCGTGAAAATATTTCTATGATCTGCGCCTTTACAATACTGATGGGATGCTTTGAACCCAAAGAAGAGATCGGTTCTGCAGGAAGCGTGAGGTCAATTTCTTCTTTTGAAGAAGTGTTTTCGTTCTCAAATTTTTCCTTGAAATAATCTATTTTTTCCTGCGCCTTGTTCCGGAGCTCATTCAGCTTCTGACCCATTTCTTTTTTCATTTCCGGCGCAACCGTTCTGAAATCGTCGAACAGCGCGGTGATCTGCCCTTTCTTGCTCAGCCATTTGATCCGGTATTCTTCCAATTGCTCCTTGCTTTCCGCGGCAAAAGTTTCTATCTCCTCTAAAATATGGTCAATCTTTTCTTTCATTCAGCGTATACATTTCAATATCGTTGTTATAAGGCTGCAAAGGTACTTATAGCGTTTCAGCTTTCAAAGTTGTACGTTGCTTACATTATTTTTTCCTGATGATCTTCATTGTCATTCTTATATCCTGCCTGGGCCTGTCATTTGCCCCGGTCGGCGCCGCCGCGATCTTGTCAATCACATCCAATCCTTCGTAGACTTCTCCAAATACTGTATAACTGCCATCGAGGTGCGGTGTCCCTCCTATTGTTGTATATGCGTTTTTTTGTTCTGCGCTGAATTCAAAATGCGGTGTTTTTTTATATTCAGCGAGGATCTGTTCATCCAGCAATTTCCCTTTTATCATCAGGCTATCCTGCTTACCTTCCTGCTTCAAACGGTTGATCTCTTCCATGATCTTTGCATTCTCCGGCTTTTGCGTTACCTGTTGCGTGATCTGTGTGAGGATGGGCCGGTTGATCCTGTACTCAAAACTACTGAGGTCATTCTCACGGATCACTCTTCCCTGCACAATATAGAACTGTGAGCCGGAAGAAGCTTTTTGAGGATTCACATCATCACCTTCACGCGCTGCGCAAAGCGCTCCTTTTTTATGATAAAGCTTTGAATTGAATTCAGCGGGAATTGTATAACCGGGTCCGCCATTACCAAGCATCTGTTCCGGTTTTGCCTTCCGCGACTCGGGATCGCCTCCCTGGATCATAAAGTTATTGATGACGCGGTGAAAAATAAGACTATCGTAATAACCCTTCTCGACCAGCTTTACAAAATTATCGCGGTGTTGTGGCGTTTCGTTATACAGGCGGGCCTTCATATCACCGTAAGGAGTGGAGATCAACACCTCAACCTGACCGGTAGACGCGGGAGCCTTTGTTTCTTTTTTTACCTCATTAGTTGTTGTTGAAGCCGGTTTTGGTTTGGATTTACAGGCCCAGAAGCCCGGCAGAAAAAGGCTTAGCGCAGAAAAAGCCGCTATTCTGAAGATTTTTTTTGACATATTAACATTTTTTAATAACTTTGTTAATCAAGTTATTTGCCCTATTTTTATCAGGTAAATTTAACATTTCATTCGATATGAAGAAAATTAAGTTGTTTTCAGGTTTTATTGTGGCCCTCGCAGTTATGGGAATTATTTTTATCAGTAATTCATGTGCAAAGCCAAAACCATGTAAGGCTATCATTACCATTTATGATACTACAGGTACTGTTCCCCAAGCCAATGTTCATATCAAGCTTTTTGCAAATGTGAACGGAAGTGTTGCCGATCTCAAAGCCGAAGGAGATACAGACAGCGATGGAAAGCTTTCTCTGACCTTCAAGCTTCCCGCGATCCTGGACATTGACGCGTTAAAAGCAAATTGCACTGTTGTGGCTCCTACAACTACAGCCGGTGTATATGTTCCCGGAAAATATTGTCATGGCAAAGGGATCATAAAACTGGAAGAAGGCAAAACAATTGAAAAATCGGTTAACCTCAAGGATTAAAAAAAACTATTTCTTATAAAAAAATCCCGCTGACCGGCGGGATTTTTCTTTTACTTGATTTAATATTACTGCTTCAGTCCCAAATAATATTTCCCGAAGAAATTATTATAATCATTGATGTTCTTGTTCTTGATGAGCTTTGCCAGGTTATCGGCTGTAATAGCAAAGGTGAGGCAAAGTTCTTTTGGCATATTTTTGATCGCCTCATTTTTGGAGAGAATCAGATTATGATAAGCCATCGCCTCTGTTTTATTCTTCAGTGATTTTACTGTTACCATTACATAATTTCCCAAAGGAACAGCCATTGTTTTTAATCCCGCGGTGCTGTAATACATATTGTCGAAATCAGAGATCTGGTTGCGCATTTGCGTTGGGTCGCCTTTCCCGTTAGGCAATGCGATCACCCAATAATGTTCTGCGCTATCGTCCAGCCGGAATGAGTCTGTCACCGCAACACTTTGCTGCTGAGCGCTGTCTTTTACCGGGGGAGCATCCGGATTTTTCTGCTTTGCAATCGCATCCAGCATGGCTTTGGCCGGCTCGTAAACCGGATCCTTTGGAAATTTCACAATAACATACCTCAGGGCTTTTTCCAGGGAATCGACCGGCTGGATGCGTCCTGTGGAAAGCGCCCTCAGGAATGCAAAGCGCGCAGTGAAATCATTCTTTCCATAACGCGACAGCGCGTATGTCGATTTGGACAATGCTTCATTAAAATTATTTTCCGTGTATGATTTATAGGTTGCAGTATAAAAAGCCTCTACCTCGCTTTTCCGCGCGTTAACGCTGTCACCGTAACCGGGATCGTTGATGATCTTGCAATAATCGCTGGAGGGATAATTCCCGCAGAGGTAATTCTTCTTTTCTTCAGCTTTCGCCTTATCCCGGTCATCAAGATGCATGCGGTACATCTGGTAATAATCCGATGCTTCGTATTTATTTTTAGGAAAACGACGGTTCAGCGTTTCAAAGGTTTCGATTGCTTTTCGATTATTACCCAGCTGTTCGCGGTAAATGGTCCCTAAGGCATAATACGATTCTACAATGCGCTTATTGGAGCTGTCCACTAAGGCCTGCGTAAGGGGAAGATCCGTGAGGTAAAAGTCAAGCGATTTCGCATCTGTTTTTTTGTTTGCCTTTTTTGGATCTCCACTGGCTAAAGTTGTGTCGTTCTTTTCCGGATCATTGCTCATCGGATCGATGGTCGCCTGCTTATTGCTTCTTCTCCAGTTATCCTCCAGCTTGCGGTTGTTTCCCCATTTCTTCACAAAATCATTTATACCAAAGGCGCGGGTTTGCTGGTTGTAAAAATACCAGGCGCCCTTTTCACCGCTGTTAACCGGAGCTGTTGCATTCCCGCTATTTTGTGCGGTTGAATTATCTATGCTGTTCTTTAGCTCTTCTTTTTTCTGCTCCTCCTCTTCAATCTTCGTTATCATCTTTTCAATGAACTTCCTGCGGGTGACTGTATCCATGGCCGCCACTTTCTGCAAGCTGTCTTCTTTCTGGATCGTTCTTATATGACCCACCAATGTGGTAAGACTTTTTTTCTTGTTGAGCACTTTTTCGTATCCCGGATAATCTTCTTTGATCAGCGTTACAGTACTGTCATAATATGCTTCTGCGTAAGTATAATTTGTTTTATCGAAGCTGATATCGCCAAGCCGGAGGTACGACTTTGCTTTTTGGTTATTATTACTTACGCTGTTCTGCACGGAAAGCTTATAATACTCAACCGACTTGTCCTGGTTATCTTCTTTTTCCTCAAGCTGTCCTAAAGTATAGTAGATCACATCCAGGAATTCTTCGTTCTTA
>JBJMLS010000235.1:0-10407 GCA_045805185.1 Bacteroidia bacterium
ATTTCGCCGGGGATCACCTCTTCCCATTCCGAACAGAGTAGTTAAGCCCGGCTGAGCTGATGGTAGTTGGCCTAAAGCCCGCGAGAGTAAGTCGATGCCAATCTTCAGAACCTCCACAGATATGTGGGGGTTTTGTTTTTTTATATTATCAATAAATCCGTTTATCGCTCTTAGCCTTTGCATCACTATGACTACATAGAAAATAAGTAAATAGCAGCGCATGTCCTTACCGCAAAGAAAATAAGCTAAAATGGAAGCATTAAGAGCCTAGGAAATCCTTGTCACAGAGAGTTGCAGGCTCCGAACTGAATCCGCGAAGAAAAAAAAAAGAATGTGATGAGATCAATGTCAGAAATGTAGTTTTCTGAGTTATGCAATTCCAATGAGCCGTAGTTTTTTCACTTAAAGTGACCTTACTAATTATACTTCCTGAACACCGGCTTGATCGCTTTCCCTTTGAGGTAATCTTTAATGTTTCCATTCAGGGCCTTTTTGTAAACTTCCAGCGATCTGCGCGTAGCATCAAGGGTTAATTGTAGTTCTTCCGGACCATGCGAGTAGGAGAGCGCTATCCAGGGGATCAGCACCCCGTTCCTGATCATCTCCTGTGAAAACAGTGTCCGGAATTCAAGAGAAATATTTTTTTGCTTATCCCTTGTAAAATAAACCGGTGAAACAGGATATCCTCCAAGCTCAAAATAATCGCCTATTTCGAGCTCTTTTGCAATACTATTCATTCCAATGATCAGTTTCTTCCCGTAATCCCACAGGTGATCTGTAACAGCGAGCTTTTTATATACTTCAACAGTCTTAATAAAAGCTCCAAGAGCGACCATTTCCGGCCCGTGCGTGGTACTGATCAGGAAAACGCGTTCCGCTCCCTCTTCAAGTATTCCCCCGAGATTCATTATCTCTTTTTTTCCAACGAGCGCTGATAAAGGAAAGCCATTTGCCATGCCCTTTCCAAATGTGGCAAGATCCGGTTCAATATCGTACAGCTTCATTGCACCATGAAGATCAAAGCGGAAGCCGGTGATCATTTCGTCAAGAATAAATACGGCTCCGTATTTTTTACATAAAGCCTGAACCTGGTGAAGAAAATGTTTTGATTTATCCTTATGCAAGGAACAATCCGGTTTTTCCAGCATGGAGGATGAATCCGGGCAGGGATCCATATAGGTCGTCGGTTCCAGGATAACACAGGCAATCTCCTGCGGATGTTCCTGGAAGATCTTTTCCAGCGATTCAATGTTGTTGTAGTGAAAACGGTGACTGAAACTTTTACTTTCCTGCGGAATTCCTTTATCCATAGGAGTTGTACCGATGAACCAGTCGTCATACGTAAAAAAAGGATGCTCGGCGCACATCGCTACATGCTTGCGTCCGGTATAGGCGCGCGATAATTTTACTGCAGCGGTTGTAACAACTGATCCGCTTTTTCCGAACTTGACCATTTGCGCCCAGGGAAAAAGTCCAACCATCAGTTCAGCAGCTTTCAGTTCCGTCAGCGTTGCACGGGTGAGATTTATTCCTTTATGGATCTCTGCAATTGCCGCCGCGGAAATTTCCTCATGATCATAGCCAACAGTTACCGATCTCAGCCCCATTCCGTAATCAAGAAGCTTATTTCCTTCAGGATCCCAAACATAAGCGCCTTTACCTCTTTCAAGGATCTGTGGAGCATTTTCCGGGTATTGATCATCACCCCGGCTGTAGGTATGTGCACCTCCTGGGATCAGGCTGTGTAACTTTTCGCTGTAGTTCATGCTAGTTTATTTTCTTCCCTTGCTTTTAAAAGACTCTCAATAATAATAAAATCGATGGCGTCATCAATTTCAAAGGATTTCCATTTTGGCATTACAAAGCCAAGCGTTTTCTCATGGTAAAAACTCCTGAGCTTTTTCAGACTTTCCGTTTTTGAAATATACATGCTTCCTTCAAAAAAATACACCTCGTCAATTTCCTGCCTCCGGTAAACTTTATAGGTTTTGTTTTCGTAGGGTTCAAGAAAACCCTTATTCAGTTTTGTGAGAAACAGGGGATGACAACTCTCCGTTTGACAAACACCCACTATGCTTTCCGCTTCAGCGTTATTTTTTAACTGAGCATAAGCGTTGAAAAGATCTTTTTCATCGCGTTGCGGGGAAGTAGGTTCTATCATTGCAATATGATCGAACTGTTTTCCCTGCTGCTCCATAAAATGAACAGCGTGAAGTATCACATCGATCGATGCTGAAGTATCATTCGCCAGGTCAGCCGGCCTGAGAAAAGGAATTTTTCCTCCATAGCTTCCTGCTACAGAAGCGATCTCTTCACTATCGGTTGAAACAAGGACTTCAGAATTACCGATTATAGTAGCCGCTTTGTTTGCCGCCTCGATCGACCATGCAATTAAGGGTTTTCCGCAAATTTCCCTGATGTTTTTTCCGGGAAGCCCTTTGCTACCGCCTCGCGCAGGTATTACAAACAGAACGCTCACTAACTGATTTTTAATTCGTTATTGTGAATAATGGCGTTAAGGGATTGCTTTATATTATCAATCTCCTCTTTGGTAATATTTACAGAGGAAGGAAAACTTATACCCTGGCTGGAAAGATGGGTGGAGTTTTTAAAACTACTTTTTGTCGGATAATCCTTATACGGCGGCATTTCATGCAATGGATAGAATACAGGACGTGTTTCTACTCCATTCTTCAGCATCTTTTCGATCAGTTGATCGCGGCTCAATTCGGCGTTTTCATTAAGAATTGCAGTGTACAGCCAGAAACCGCATTTGGCCCAGCTTTCTTCCGGTGGCAATTCAAAATCCCTGAAAGCCGAAAGAATTTCATTGTATTGTTTGGCAAGATTTCTTTTTAGCTCAACAAATTCATTGATGCGTTCCAGTTGGGCGCAACCAAGGGCTCCCTGAAGGTTCGTCATCCGGTAATTAAAGCCGACGTATTCGTGCCAGTATTTTTTTACTTTGCTCATGCCGTGATCCCGGAGGACCAAAGCCTTTTCGTAAGCAGCTTTTGATTTAAAAAACACCATTCCACCTTCACCGGTTGTTATGGTTTTGTTTCCAAAAAAACTAAATGTGGCCGCATCTCCAAATGTTCCAACGTGCGTTCCCTTGTAAAGAGATCCTATGGCTTCGGCAGCGTCTTCAACAACAAGAAGCTTATGTTTTTTAGCAATCGCCATTATCTCATCTATATGACAAGGGTGACCATATAAATGCACAGGCATGATCGCCTTTGTTTTTTCATTTATATTTTTTTCAATGTCCTCAATACAAATTGTCCAGGTGGTCCGGTCAACATCTACAAGAACAGGAGTTGCTCCGGTATAAATAATTGCATTTATCGAAGCGGCAAAAGTAAGATCAGGGACCAATACCTCATCGCCTTCACCAATTCCTAAAGCTTCCAGCGCCAGATGCAGGGCCACTGTTCCGTTACTCACAGCTAATGCATATTCAGCGCCGCAATAAGCGGCAAATTCCTTCTCAAAGCGTTTTACATAAGCGCCCTGTGAAGAGATCCACCCGGTTTTAATACAGTCAGAAACATAAGCCAACTCATTGCCGTTCAGTAAGGGCTGCATGATAGGTGTCCGGTGAAGCCTGGAAAAGCAGGCGTAATCTACTGGGACGTTGTTCTCATCAACAAGCGGAATGTGCCTGATCTGGTGAGAAAGTTTGTTCTGGACAATGTCCTGTGGTGTATTGATGCTGAAAAAAGTAAATTGTTTCTGCATTACTTCTTTTACAGAAGTCTCAAGCTTGCTGCCGTTAAGGATCGATCTTCTGAGGTCGCCATCGGTAATGAGTCCAACCAGTTTGTTGCTCGCATTCACCACAAAACAGATTCCCTGCGCATTATTATCGATCAAAGCCAGGGCATCTTTAAGATTCGCCGAATCCGGCAGTAAAAGATCTTTTATATCAGGTGAGTTCTGCATACTGGAATAATTATGAGTTTCTTTTATAGCCTTCGCCGTAACTTCCTCCGTAACTTCCATAACCATAGCCGTAACCACCATAGCCATAACCATAGCTGTAACGGTTATAATAATAGCGCGACCGGCTCCTTTTTACGCCATTCAATATATACGCGAAGCTCTGGATTTTGTTATTTTCAACCAGCTCATTAATTGCGGTAATGATCCGTTTATTGGTGAATTTGGTATTAAGAACAAACAAGGATATATCTGCATACTGCATGAGGTAAATCGAATCAGAGATCAATCCGGCAGGAGGGGTATCAACGATTACATAATCAAAATGCTCCTTTCCGTAGTCAAAAATAGCTTTCAGCTCATTCGATAGCACCATTTCAGAAGGATTTGGCGGAATTGGCCCCGAAAGCATTACGAATAGATTTTCTATGTTAGTTGACTTAATACTTTCCTTCATTGTAGTATTTCCGATCACAACAGTGCTGATGCCAATGTCCGCTTCCATTTCAAGGGCCTTTTGAACGCGTGGCTTATGGAGGTCAAGCTCAAGTATAAGGGTTTTTTTTCCAGCCTTTGCAAGTATTGCGGCAAGGTTGATCGAACAGAATGTTTTCCCCTCGCCGGGACCATTTGAAGTGATAAGTATTGTTTTTGAGCCTTTGTGCGTATTCAGGTATTGAAGATTGGTTCTTAACGTACGGAAACTCTCCGCTACCTTGGATCGTGAATCAATGTCTACAATTATACCTGCCGGCAGCATGTTTTTAACCTGCGGAAGTTCGCCAAGTACGGGAAAGCGGGTAACCTCTTTGAGTTCCTCCATTGTTTGTATCGTGGTAAAGAAAATGACACGCACGGTTACCAGGATAACGGCAATAATAAGACCTACGAAAGAAAAAGTGTATTTGATCTTATTCCTGTCGGGCCATACAACACTCGAAACCCTGGGTGATTCAATAACTTTGGTTTCAGGAATGATCGTAGCTTTCGCTATGAAAGTATTGGCTCTCTTCTGAAGAAGAAAAGTATACAGGTCCTGGTTCACATCAACCTTACGCTGAATCTCTAATAGCTCTCTCTGTTTTTTAGGAATGGTTTTTATATTGACCACATAATTTGCAATTTCAGAATTGATATTCTCAATGATCTTTTTCGTTGCCTTCCTGGAATTATTAATGTATAAAAGGAGGTTCTGCTTGGTCTTTTTTATTGTGTTTTCAATTTCTATTATGTTGAAGTTCTTTTCGGTCGCGACATTCGACTTCTGATTATGCAATATCTGCAGTTGATATAACTGAGAGGCTTCTTTAACAAGAAATTCATCATTACGATTGAGATAGACGGAAGGCGGCAGGAATTGCGGATCCCTGTCTTCAATAATATACTTTTCAAGATCATCCAGCGCCTGAATTTGCAGGTTAAGCTGGGACTTTTGAGCGTCGTAAGTGCTCAATTTCGAAAAGTAATCCTGTTGTTCTTTGTCAAGATCGAGGATGTGCCGCTCGCTTTTGTAATCCTGCATGGTATCTTCTATGTCCTTCAGTTCAGAAGATACCTGGACCATTTGCTTATCAATGAACTCAAGCGTTCTTTCATTCAGCTCATACCGCGAACTGAGCGTATTCTTTATATAGATGGCCGATAAGGTGTCGAGGAATAATTTGGCCCTCTCAGGAAGGATGTCGCGGAAAGTAACCCTTAAAATATTGGTATAATCCGGGTTTTCCACAGTAAGACTGTTCTGAAAAGTTGCGATGAGCGATTCGATCGGCTTTATTTCAAACTGGAATTGCATGGACTGCTGGTCCTTAACCATGCTGCGGTTTAGGATACTTCTTGTGATCTGAATGTTAAAATCAAGATCAATATTGTCTTCATTGAATTTACCGGTTTTTACGATCTCAGCGTCACCGGCTTTATAAGAGATCTCATAATTGTTCCAGTCAAGTATTCTGAAATTAATGCGTTTAAGATAGAGTCGCGGGTTGAGATATTTAACATTGACATCAAAGGGCATTCCGCTGAACTGCTCTGTTGTTCTTACTCTTCCAACAATATAATAGGAGATCTGCAGCTTCGATTTTAATTTATCCACAGCGCTTTTCACAAGGTCATAAGACTGAATGACCTTCATCTGGGTGGAATTATCAATATAAGTTTGATAGCTGTTCCCTCTTCCTACTTCACTGATCACGTTTTGTTGATAGTAAACGTCGTTGCTTTTGATCTGGAGCTGTGTAGAGATCGCATAGATATTGGTCAGCTTATAGGTGTAAAAATACCCTATAAGGTAAGCAACTACCACAAAAATTATTGGAATGTACCAATTTCGTGAAACGATCCGCCAAACCAGTTTAAGGTCTGAGGTATCTATTAAAGCATTGTTTTTCTTAGTATTCAAGGCAGGATAAAGGTACAAAAGTAATAAACAATATTCGAAAAAACTTAGTTACCGTTTAAAAAAAAAACTTATCTTTATCGCGAATTTCACTTCATGAGAAAAAAAGTAATCCTTTTCATACTTGTTGCTTTTAGCGGAATAGAAAAAATTGCAGCAGTAGGCGCTCCTCCTCCTCCTCCGGGCGGCGGAATGGATCCACCTTGCTGGCCTCCTCCCTGCGTTCCTGTTGACAACGGAGTGATCTTTTTAATTTTGGCCGGTGTGGCTTATGCCGCTAAAAAATTTTACGATTACAAAAAGCAAAAACGTAATTCCTTGATTCAATAAAAAAATAAACCCACGTAAGATCGTGGGTTTCTGCTTTATGTTCCAGAGATTCAGGCAAAATAAAATTGCCGTATTTTTTACAAGCGCATCCATTCTCTACCTTTCCTGGTTCCTGCTTTATGAATTGGTAATTAAGCCATATACGCTCCTCGATGAAAAGGTAATTTCCAACATCATTTTTTTTTCTTCCAGGGTGCTTTCTTTCTTTAATCACAATGTTTACCTGTCGAATGCCGATATTGATATGCAAATGGTCGGAATCGATGGCGCGCACCCGGTTTGGATCGGTGGACCCTGCAATGCAATTACCCTTATGGCGCTGTTTTCAATCTTCATTATCGCCTTTCCCGGAAAAATTAAAAATAAGCTGTGGTTCATCCCATCAGGGATACTGATCATTCATCTTTTGAATATTCTCAGGGTTTCTGCGCTTGCATCGATCGCATATTACGCTCCGGAATATCTCGGATTCAATCATACCTATACCTTCACAATTATAATGTACAGTTTTATTTTCTGGTTCTGGATCATCTGGGTGAACCGTCTTTCAAAATTAGCTGATGCTTAAAAACAAAAGAATAAAAGTGTTCGCCCTGGTACTGCTTTTTCTGCTATTGGGATATACCAGGGATTTTGTTTTTGCTCATACCAATACGGTTCTTTACAATAAGATGCATCCGGATGAAAAATATCCCGTCCCCCTTATTATGTCTTTTCTCGAAAGCTTCGGTTATTATACAGTTTACGGATTGAAATGGTGTTTTACAGCAGGCTTTACACTGTTTTTTTACCTTGGGCAAAGAGCTGTCCTCTCCCTTATTTTTTCCGAAAAAAAGACGGTCAGATGGCTGCTATATTTTTATTTAATATTACTTTTACTCTCCGCAATAGCCTTTGGGACAGGTTATGTTCTGGGCAACCTGGAAAAGGGATACAGGTTCAGCAGGATGTTCATGGGAATACTGCAGTCGCCGGTTCCTTTAATGTTCCTGGTGCCCATCGGAATATTTAAAAATAAATTTGAAAAACCGACTACTAAATATGAAAAAGGACACACAGATCTTTAAACTGATAAAAGAGGAATCAGAACGTCAGCTGAGAGGAATTGAACTTATCGCTTCAGAAAATTATGTAAGCGACCAGGTAATGAAAGCCATGGGATCCGTACTGACCAACAAATATGCTGAGGGTCTTCCGGGCAAGCGTTATTATGGCGGTTGTGAAATAGTGGACCAGGTGGAACAACTCGCTATTGACCGTGCAAAGCAACTTTTCGGGGCTGCCTGGGTCAATGTTCAGCCGCATTCGGGGGCGCAGGCAAATGCTGCCGTAATGCTGGGTTGCCTGAAGCCGGGAGATTCTATTCTTGGATTTGACTTATCGCATGGCGGACATCTCACTCATGGTTCACCGGTTAATTTCAGCGGTAAACTTTACCGGCCAAGTTTCTATGGTGTCGAAGAAAAAACCGGGCGCATCAACTACGATACAGTTGAAGAAATTGCTAAAAGAGAAAAACCAAAATTATTGATCTGCGGGGCCTCTGCATATTCCCGTGACTGGGATTATGAGCGCCTGCGTAAAATTGCGGACGCTGTTGGCGCATTACTCATGGCGGATATCGCGCACCCTTCCGGTTTGATCGCTAAAGGAATACTAAATGATCCCATGCCGCATTGCCACATCGTTACTACAACAACTCATAAAACGCTTCGCGGTCCAAGGGGAGGAATGATCATGATGGGTAAGGATTTTCCGAATCCATGGGGAGAAAAAACACTTAAAGGCGATATAAAAATGATGAGCGCTATACTCGACGCCGCTGTTTTTCCCGGAACGCAGGGAGGACCTTTGGAGCATGTGATCGCTGCAAAGGCTGTTTCGTATGCCGAAGCGCTTTCCGATGAATACATGCACTATTGCGTGCAGGTAATTAAAAATGCACAGGTTCTGGCAAACGGACTTGTAGCAAAAGGCTATAAGATCATTTCCGGCGGAACGGATAACCATTGCATGCTGATCGATCTTCGCAATAAGAATATTACCGGTAAAGAAGCGGAAAAAGCCCTTGGTGAAGCCGACATTACAGTAAATAAGAACATGGTGCCTTTTGATGATAAGTCACCTTTCGTTACTTCAGGGATCCGTATCGGAACGCCTGCAATTACTTCCAGGGGTTTAAAAGAAAAAGACTGCGCAAAAATAGTTGATCTTATTGATGCTGCTTTAATGAATAGAGATAAGCCGAAAGAGCTGGCAAAACTCAGGAAAAGGATCAATACCATGATGGGAAAATTTCCTTTGTTCGCACAATAATTAACCAATAGAACTAATCAGTACAATCACCAATTCTCAATTCGAAATGAACGGTCATATTAAAACAGAGATCAGGGACGGGATAGCCAGTGTTACTTTTTTTCATCCCCAGAGTAATTCCATGCCTGGCGCTCTTCTGCGTGAACTGGCTTCGGAAATTGAAAAAGCGGGAAGTAACGATTCGGTTAAAGTTATTCTTCTTCAAAGTGAAGGAGAAAAAGCCTTTTGTGCAGGCGCTTCTTTTGATGAATTGATCGCAATAAAAGACCTGGAAACGGGAAAGAAATTCTTTTCCGGCTTTGCCAGCGTAATTAATGCCATGCGAAAGGCTCCTAAATTTGTGATTGCCCGCGTTCAGGGTAAAGCTGTTGGAGGCGGTGTTGGAATTGCTTCCGCGGCAGATTATACTTTCGCTGTAGAAGGGGCATCTGTTAAATTAAGCGAGCTTGCTGTTGGAATTGGCCCTTTTGTAGTTGGACCGGCAGTGGAACGCAAAATTGGTACTTCTGCCTTTTGCCAGCTTACGATCAATGCAACTGAATGGTTGAGCGCGGAATGGGCCAAACAAAAAGGACTGTATGCTGAGCTCTTTAAAACTGCTGATGAAATGGATGCTGCAATTAGCGCATTAGCGGCAAAACTGGCTTCAAGCAATCCTGAAGCCATGATGATGTTGAAAAAGATCATGTGGGAAGGAACAGAAAATTGGGATACCCTTCTTATCGAGCGCGCTGAAATGAGCGGAAAGCTCGTGTTAAGTGAATTCACCGTAAACGCAATAAACAAGTTCAAGCAAAAAACCTGATTGGAGCCGATCACCCCGGTTCAGAAGCTGGTTTTTTAATTTTAAAGAAATGGAGAAATTACTTTTGCTTCATGGTGCGTTAGGATCAAAAGAACAGTTTAAAGAACTGAGTCTGTTACTGGGGGAGAAATACGAGATCCATTCGCTCGATTTCTATGGTCATGGACAAGTCGGGTTTGCAGAAGAATTCAGCATCGCCTCGTTTGCCAGGCAGGTTAGCCTCTACCTACTGGAAAATTCCATCCAAAGCATTAACATTTTCGGATACAGCATGGGAGGATACGTTGGCTTGTATCTGGCCAGGCATTATCCTGGGGTGGTAAGGAAAGTGATGACATTGGCGACAAAGTTCTCCTGGTCACCGGAAGAAGCCCAAAATGAAGCGGGAATATTAAATGCGGATCTTTTAGAATCAAAATCGCCATCCTTCGTGTTGGAGCAGAAAGAGCGGCACGGAGAATATAAATGGAAGCAATTGCTGAATGAAACTGCAGCAATGATGATTGGTCTCGGAGCAAAAAATGCCTTGACAAAAAAAGATCTGTCTGAAATAAACAGCCCGGTACTGATCGGTGCGGGCGACCGGGATAAAATGGTTGGACTTGAAGAAAGTATC
>JBJMLS010000236.1:0-3253 GCA_045805185.1 Bacteroidia bacterium
ACTAAAACAAATGTTAAACGACGATTTTGAACAGGAAGAAGGCTATCTTAAAATAGACCGTTATAATAAGAAGCTGATCGGGAATATTTCCCGGAATTACAATGAGATCATTAAGGATGTGGGTGAGAACGTTTCCCGCGACGGCCTGATCAAAACTCCTATGCGGGCCGCGAAAGCCATGCAGTTCCTAACCCAGGGCTATGATCTGAAACCAGATGAGATCCTTCGTTCCGCCATGTTCAAAGAAGATTACAGCCAGATGGTGATCGTAAAGGATATTGAAGTGTATAGCCTCTGCGAACATCACATTCTTCCTTTTTTCGGTAAGGCGCACATAGCGTACATTCCTGATGGACATATTGTCGGCCTCAGCAAATTGCCCCGTGTGGTTGATGCTTTTGCAAGGCGACTGCAGGTGCAGGAACGACTCACCAATGAGATCCGCGACTGCATCCAGGAAACCCTGAAACCCAAAGGAGTTGCCGTGGTAATGGAATGCTCACATCTCTGCATGCAGATGCGCGGGGTGCAGAAACAAAATTCGGTGACCACTACTTCCGCTTTCACCGGCGAATTCATGAAGGACCCGACCCGTAAGGAATTCATCAGCCTGATCGCTTCCAATCTGCATTGATTTTCCGCTGACTGATAAAAATTCGGATCCCGATCATAGCTCCGGGAAGCAAGCTTTTTTTCTTCTCCCGGGTGTTTATAAATTATTGAACCAAAGTATTTTTTGAGATTTTCAAGACTCAAAAGCGCAGTTTGGGATTCGTATTTTACCTCATAATCTGAGTAAATTGTTTCATTTTCTTCAGGTAAAGAATTGGAAATGTCGCTTAAATGTAATTTTAAGACAGTAAGTGTCTGCAAATTTTTTCTTAAAAAATTGTACAGCGAATTTAATTTTCTATTTTTACGAACAAGGCTCAGTGAACGGTAAAGATCCCGGAGCCGGAGCAGGTTCAGTATGGATAACCGATTAAAGCAAAATGTAATGCAGATCCCGGAAAACGTAAAGACCTATGAGATGACCTCTTCCATTCTCTGGTTCGATAAGGAAGGTATTCTCTATTCAAGTCCCAAGCCTGGGATACCTCCTGAAATGAACATGGAAGAGATCCTGAAGGAAATGGAGAAATTCAGGGAGATCATTGGTCATAAAAAAGTATGCATGGTAACTGAATCAAGCCCGAATTCCCGTCCCCCAAGTAAAAGTGAGCGTGATTTCATAGCAGAGCAGATCAACAGTGTTACCAAGGCGATGGCGATCATAACAAATTCACCGGTGAGCCGCATGGTGGCCAATTTATTCTTTGGTTTAAAACCTCCTCCCTATCCTGTAAAAATGTTCAGCAATGAAAAAGACGCAGTGGAATGGATCAGGCAATTCAATAAGTAAGCTGCGTGGACCAGAGCATATATAAGAATGATGAGCGCATTCAGAAGATCCTTGATCTCCTGGTGAAATATACTGTAGGCGATTACAAGGAAAGGGGAACCATTTCAGGAAAAGGGGATGAGATCGATGCGATCATTGTCGGATTGAACACCCTGGCGGAAGAAGCCGCTGCCTCCGGTAAAATTGTAAGGGATTATGAAGAGCGTGTCGGCTCTATCATGAATGTATTGTTGAAATACACCTTGTTTGATTTCTCAGAAAAAGCTTACGTTGGAGATGTCGATGATGAGCTGGCCGCTATTGCGATCGGCTTGAATACAATGGCAGAGGAGCTTGCGGTGGCGCGGGAACAGGAGAGTGAGCAATTGCACCGGATCACGCAAACCAATCATTTCCTGGATACCATACTTGAGAATATTCCGAATATGGTCTTTGTAAAGGAAGCCAAAGAATTACGCTTTGTCCGTTTCAACAAAGCGGGTGAAGAATTACTGGGTTATCCGCGTGAATCCCTGATCGGGAAGAATGATTACGATTTTTTCTCAAAGGAGCAGGCTGATTTTTTCACACAGAAAGACAGGGAGGCGCTCGAAAAGAACGGGGTAACAGATATCCCGGAAGAGCAGATCGATACCGCTGAGGGAAAAAAATGGCTGCATACGCGAAAAATACCTATCCCGGGCAAAGATGGAAAGCCGGCTTATTTGCTCGGTATTTCCGAGGATATCAGTGGCCGTAAAGCGAACGAGGAAAAAATAGAAAAGCTGAATGCTGACCTGAAGAATAATATTGTCCAGCTGGAAAGCTCCAACAGCGAGCTCGAGGCTTTTACCTATTCCGTGTCGCACGATCTCAGGGCTCCGCTCAGGGCGATCCACGGATATACCAATATCATTGAACGGGAATATGCATCAAAGCTGGATGATGAAGCAAAAAAAATGATGGAGGCGGTGATGCAGAATGCGAAAAAGATGGGACAGCTCATTGATGATCTTTTATCCTTGTCGCGTTTTGCTAAAAAAGAACTGCAGAAGAAAGAAACAGATCTTAAGGACCTTGCAATGGTTTGCCTCGACGAAATGAAAAGGACGAGCGATCTTTCCAAAGCGGAGATCATCATTCATCCAATGGGGAAAGCCCTGGTCGATCCTTCGCTGATCTTCCAGGTCTTTGTGAATCTTATTTCCAATGCGGTTAAATATTCCCATCTGAAAGAAAAGCCCATTATTGAAATAGGAGCCGTAACCGAAGACGGCGAGCCCGTATACTATGTAAAAGATAATGGCTCCGGTTTCGACATGAAGCATTACAATAAGCTTTTCGGGGTGTTCCAGCGCCTGCACGACCCGCATGAATACGAAGGCACCGGGGTTGGACTCGCGCTTGTAAAACGTATTGTGAACCGACATGGCGGAAGGGTTTGGGCCCTGGCTGAAAAGGACAAAGGCGCCACTTTTTATTTTACATTGGGATAAGTTTTAACAGGAAAGAATAGTACATGATAACACATGAAATAGAGATCATCCTCGTGGAAGATAACCCGGATGATGCCGCGCTGACCATACGCGCTTTCAAATCGCGCCATTTGTTCAACAGCATGGTACACCTGAAGAACGGCCAGGAGGCCCTGGATTATTTTTTCGAAGGAGCGGAGTTCGAAGGGAAAAAGTTTGGCGATCATCCCAAAGTGGTGCTGCTCGACCTGAAAATGCCGATGGTAAATGGAATGGAAGTGCTCGAAAAACTGAAGATCGATCCTTCCACGAAGACCATTCCGGTGGTGATCCTTACTTCCTCTGCTGAGGATCCGGATATCAAGCGCTGCTATGAGTTGGGCGCCAACAGTTATAT
>JBJMLS010000237.1:0-8818 GCA_045805185.1 Bacteroidia bacterium
GAAAATAAGAAAGAAAGCCAGCCCGAAAGTGTTGGCAGCGTGACCGGATACAAAACCGTATTGACCTCCCTTGTAATTATTCACAAGATGAATTTCCTTTTGCAGTTCCAGGTTGTGTGAGGGACGGTAACGTTTTACGGAGTTTTTAATAAGATTCGCGGATTGATCGCAGCACACCACCATTAAGCCCGCGCAAAGCAGTGCAACAACTATTTTTTTGCCAATGCTTTTATACAACAGCCAGGCAAGCAGCATATAAAAAGGGATCCAGATAAAAACGGAGCTTACATATTCCATGAACAGGTCAGCATAGGAATTATGACACCCGTTGATGGCGGAGAAAATGCTGCGGTCAATATGTTCGAGACTTTCTAACATGAAGCTTTAAAGTGCAAATATAAAGGTTTAGGCCTCGCAGAAGTGCAGAGGTTGCTGTGTTTCGTGATTGGATTTGTATTAATTACTGCTTGTGAAATAACTGATGGTTCATTTTTTTTCTCTCTTGGTCTCCGCGCCCCTGGTGTTCATCAGCACCTCACACCGATGATCAGTATGTCATCCACCTGTTCTGAGTTTCCTCTCCATTCGTGGATAAAATTTTCCAGGTAACTGTGTTGATCCGCCATAGGTTGCTGATGGATCGCTAAGAATAATTCCTTTAGTTTTTTAGTGGTTAATTTCTTTTGCCTGTCGCCCCCGAATTGGTCAGCATAACCGTCGGTAAACAAATAAAGCATATCTCCTGAATTAAAAACGACCTCATGCTGGTCAAATTCCTGGTTCCGGGGTGTGAAGCCTCCGATCGCTACTTTCGTGGCTTTTATTTCTTCGATGGCTTTTACACCTGCATTCCGGATCACCCACATTGGCCTGTTTGCGCCGGAATATTTTACCAGCGTGGTTCCATCCGCGTTTCGTTGAAGTGTTGTCAGCGCAATATCCAATCCATCGCGCGAAGAGGAATCCTTTGTTGTTTGTTTTAAAGTAGCTTTGATCCGTTTATTCAAACGCTTTAAAATGTTCTTCGGCTCAAATAGCAAGCGTACGGCTTCGTCCAGCTTCTGAAAAGAGATCACACTCATCAATGCTCCCGGAACGCCGTGGCCCGTGCAGTCCGCCACTGCTAACAGCATGAGCTCTGAATTCAGTTTAAGTGATTTCTTTTTATGGTACTGAAAATAATAGAAATCGCCGCTCACAATATCTTTTGGCTTATACAGGATAAAACTCTCCGGTAAGTATTTTTTTATCTCGGCTACATCAGGCAATACGGCGCTCTGGATCCTCTTCGAATAATTGATGCTGTCAGTGATCTCCTGCTTCTGGTGTTCGATCTGCTGCTTCTGCTTTTCAAGCAATATGTTAGCGAGCCGTTGTTTGCGGTTACTCCTGAAGATTACAAAAGCGAGGATGAGCATAAGTGCAAGACCGATAATGGATCCCGCAGTTATTAATTGCTGCCTGTGCAGCTCCGCTTCTTTCTCTGCATCTTTCTTTGCCTGTTCAAGCTTTTCCTTCGCCTTCTGCTCATCAAATTTAAATTGAAGCTGTTGCTGAACTATTTTTTTTGTGGCTTCCTCGTTCCGGGTGGTATCGCTCATGCGCTTGAAGATCTCATGCATTTCCAGTGCGGAGCGCCAGTTATTTTCCGCTTTATAACATTTGTAAAGGATCTCACTCGATTCAGCCAGGTTGGAAGTAATGTTGATCTCACGTGAAATTGCCATTGCTTCTTTTCCGTAATCTGTCGCTTTTTTGAAATTTTTCTGGATCAGGTAGATCTCCGAAAGATCGGCCAGGCAGGAAGCAACTGTGCCGCCATTATTAATCTCCCTTGCTATTTTTAAAGCTTCTTCATAATTCCGCGCAGCTTTTCCATAATTCAGCTTTGTTTTGTAAAGCTCTCCGATCATTTCCAGGCAATCGGATACCCGGTGCTGATCATTGATCTGTTTGGCGATCTTCAGTGCACGGTTGTAATATTCCAATGCAAAGTCATAATTTCCGGATAGGCGATGCACCTCTCCCAGCGCGCTAAGGCAATAAGCTTTGGTGTACAGGTAATTGATCTGCTCTGCGAGGTCCAGGGAGCGGTTGTAATAATCAATTGCATTGTCGGCATCTCCCTGATAACGGTAAACATCGCCCATGGATGCGTAACAATCCGCAATACGGATATTATCCTTCAGCTCTTTGGCAAGGTCGAGCGACATTTCATAATATTCCAGCGCCTTTTGATAATCCGATTGCGCAAGGAATATTTCTCCAACAGAAAAATAATTGTTGGAGGCAAGACTGTTATTATTGGAAAGCTTTGCGATCTTGATCGCATCATTGAGGTACTTCAGGGCCTTTGGATATTCGGTCTGCAGGCGGTGCGTTTCTCCTATTGCAGTTAGAATATAAGCCGACTGGTGCTGATCGTTTATTTTTTCCGCGATCTTTAATGCCTCGTTAAAATACTTCAGTGCCTTATCATTTTCCTGCTGTACGCGGTAATCGTCACCGATCCCCCGGAGGCAATACACGATCCGGTTCTCATCGTTAATTTCCTTCGCATACATCAGGGCATTTTCATAATAACTAAGCGCTTTTTTATGATCGGATTGGATGCGGTACAATGAGCCCGTCCACGACAGCGCCTGGGCCATAAGTTTTTTATTCCTGATCTTTTCCGCGAGCTCAAAACTTTTGTTGTAATAGGTCAGCGCGTTTGCATAGTCATCGTTGTAATAATAATAAATGCCCATTTTATGATTGGCATCAATTATTCCTTCTTTATAATTTAGTTTCTCAGAAAGCACTAAGGCTTCCGAAGCATATTGTTTGGTTTGTGCGGGATCGGTGTTTACAATGATCTCTGCCAGGCGGTTCAGGATGTTGGCCCTCTCTTTTCCTTCGCTCTTCTTCAGCGCGCTTTTCAAAGAGTCGGGAGAGTTGCTTTGAGCAGGACAAAGAAATAGAAGTGAACAGAAAAAGGCAAGCAGTATGTAACGCTTTAAATGCATACAAACCACAAGATAATAATTTTAGGTGAGAGAAAAAATCTCAGTGATCAGGAAACGGATACAGTGCTGCTTTCAGTTTTTTTCACAGCAGCCATATTCTTCACAAAATCATCGAAAAGGTAACGGCTGTCGTAAGGTCCGGGATTTGATTCCGGGTGATACTGCACGCAGAAAACTTTTTTATCCTTCAGCCGGAAACCTTCAATCGTTTGATCGTTAAGGTTCACATGCGTGATCTCGATATTGGAATTCTTTTTTACGTCCTCAGCTTTTACACTGAATCCATGGTTCTGCGAAGTGATCTCGCTTTTTCCTGTAAGTAAATTTTTTACCGGGTGATTGATCCCCCTGTGACCCGCGTGCATTTTATAGGTTGCAATTCCCTGCGATTGAGCGATCAGCTGGTGACCAAGGCAAATGCCGAATACAGGAATGCCGGTTGCAATAATGGAACGGATCAGCTCAGTTTCTTCCTTCATCACTCCCGGATCGCCGGGGCCGTTGCTCATCATAAAACCGTCTGGCTTGAAAGCGAGAAGCTCATCCAGCTTCGTTTTCATGGGGAATACTTTCACCAGGCAACCGCGTTCGTTCAATGAACGGATGATATTCTTTTTTACGCCGAAATCCAAAAGTGCAACGCGAAAAGAGGCATCCGCTTTTCCAACTTCATAAGCTTTGGTTGTGCTTACTTTGGAAGAAAGCTCGAGTCCTTCCATTTTTGGAACTTTTGCGAGGATTTCTTTTAGTTTGGAAATATCGGTTGTTTCAGAGGAAATTATGGCGTTCATGGCGCCTTTATCGCGTATGTAGCGCACAAGTGCGCGGGTATCCACGTCGGATATGGCAACTACATTGTCTTTGATAAAGTAATCTTCAAGTGATCCGTCAGCGCGTTTGCGTGAGTAACCATCGTTGAATTTTTTGCAGACCATGCTCGAGATCTTTATGCTGTCGCTTTCAATCTCTTCTTTCTGAATGCCGTAATTTCCAATGTGAGCATTGGTCATTACAACGATCTGTCCGTAATAAGATGGGTCGGTAAAGATTTCCTGGTACCCGGACATCCCGGTATTGAAGCAGATTTCGCCGGTGGTAGTGCCGATCTTGCCAGCTGCTTTTCCTTCAAAAACTTTTCCGTCTTCCAGTAAAAGTATGGCTTTGGCCTTAGGTTGGTATTTCAAATGCATGGTTTTCTAGAATCTATCGTTCTAAAGTGCGAATTTCCTAAAAAAACAGGACATGGCAAGGCTTTGTTGATTTGTTGTTGAAACAATTAGCAAGAATTAACAGCCACGTGGGCTGCAGCCTAATAAAGTTTGGTGTACCAGATCTTCAGTTTGATCGGGTAGCTCGGATTTTCGGAGCCGCCAAGTACGAGCCGCCCCGGATTTAATTGCCGGATCACTGTTGGGTACAATTGCCGTTCGAATACGCTGAGCACGAATTTGTAATTCGGGAATTTCTTCGAAATGATCTTTTGCGCCGTGTAAGGGATATTGAACACATATTCCCCGGTTGTGCTGTTGTATATTCCGCCATACGTGTAGGCATCTCCGGCTTCTGCCAGTGGCTCAGTTCCTCCGTATTGATTTACGCCATCCAGGATAAGACGGGGAGGAAGGGGAAAATTGATGAGGTTATAAAAAGAGGGGCTCTTGTTCACTTTAAAGCTCAGTTCAGCCTTATTAATGCTTATTGGACCTGAATCCGCCAAATGCTGGAGGTATGGGAAATTGATCCTTGCCTTTAAGCCGGCTAAGCCCTGTAAAAAAATATTTCCCTTGCCGCGACTGGTATCTTTTGGCGCCAGCGCCTGCTGCCTGAGTGAGTCGTATGCGTTGCTGTAATCGTGGGCAAAATGATTGTAGCGCGGCGCGCCTGATCCTACACCGAGATCGACTGTCCTCACATCCGTATTTGGAGAATTGTGATAATAAATGGTCAATTTGGTTTGCGCATTGGTCATGTCAAAGTAAACAAGAGAACCATAATCAGCAGTAACCGTGGTATTTTTTGTAGTAATGAGCAAGCCTTTAAAAGCCAGTTGGAGAGCCTGGGTGCTGGCAATACGCGTGGTATCATCCATAAAATACTGCCCGATCTCATCTTTTAGCTTGAGGCGGAGATGAGCCTTCACCGAATTATCGCCCACCTGCACTGTTGCGGTTGGTGAAGGAACTGCAGTGATCCCCTGCCCGCTATAAGTAACGTCATTGGGATCGTAAGCCTTGATCCTGGTGGAATAATAAGAGCTGTCGTAGTAAATGTAATCGCTTAGCTTATATACGTTGAACTTTAAGGCATCCGTCTTATCGCCATAATACGAGGTATTATAGGTAAGTGAAAGCACAACGGAATCAAGTTTAGGATTGGACCCGAAACCGGAACCTACAATATTATTCGGCATTACAAAACTCGTAAACAGGGATGCATCTGTTCGCCCGAATACGGGGTCTGCCATTGTTCCCAGCAATGCGTAATTTACGGAAAGCGAATTCTCATCACTTCGCATGCTGTCTTCCGTAATTGAATAAGAAATAACGCTATTGGTATCACAGTATGAAGCTGAAAGCAGATCTCCTTCCGGTTGAACATCGAGGCCAATTGAACTGCTTCCCTTGTTACAGGAGAAAAACAGAACAAGAAGACTGAGGAATAGAGAAGCTTTGATCAGCTTGTTTTTTGTAGGCATGTGCAAAAATAAAAAAGTTTAACACTCGTGGTAGGAATGTTAAACTTTTTAACGTTAAATGGCAAAAAATAGTATTTATTCTGCGTACTCCTCAACGCCTTCCAAAACGGCGTCATAAAAATCAGAGTAAGCTTCAACATATTCTTCAGGCGTTTTGTAGTTAAGCAGTAATTTTCCGCTCTTCTTCACATATTTCTGAATTTCAGGATTCACATTTTCGCTTCCATAGATTACAGCGTCAGAATTATCAATTGCAAGTTTGGTCAGGTTAACGAAGCTTGGATCGTTTACATTCTTTACATCCTTTGCAGTAATTCCTTCGATCGGAATTTTAGAAGCAAATTCCTTATCAAGAGTTCCGGGGAATTCATCGTTATAAACCGAATAAATAACCTTGGTATCTGCGAATAAAGGATTGTCGGCAAATGCTTTCTTAATGTAAAGCGGCATTAAACCGGTAAACCAGCCATGACAATGAATAATGTCCGGAGCCCAGCCTAATTTTTTCACGGTTTCAATAACGCCCCGGTTAAAAAAGATAGAACGCTCATCGTTATCATCAAAGTGCTTGTTTTTGCTATCAGTTAAAATGTGTTTTCTGGAAAAGAAGTCCTCATTATCGATGAAATAGACCTGCATGCGTGCCGACTGGATAGAGGCCACTTTGATAATCAGAGGATGGTCGTTGTCATTAATGATCAGGTTCATTCCGCTTAAACGGATCACCTCGTGCAACTGATTACGGCGTTCATTGATACAACCGTATTTGGGCATGAAAGTGCGAATTTCTTTTCCTTTGTCCTGAATGCCTTGTGGAAGGAATCTTCCCATGTGGCTCATTGGCGTTTCATCAAGGTAGGGGGTGATTTCCTGTGAAACAAAGAGTACTCTGGCTTTTTTCATATGTTGGTTTGAGGGTTTGTTTGGGAGTATAATAAAGCCTTTTTACAAAAGCAATACAAAATTAAGAAAAAAAAACTCAATTTTCAAAGTAATTCTGTTAGTTTTGGGAAATATTGGCCCAAAGTGCCGCTAATTGCAGTCTCTGGCGTTTTATGCAGGTTTTTCAGAACATACAAGACTTAAAAGGCGTCCTACAAGAAGCACGCCAGGATCGCTTAAAAATAGGATTTGTCCCCACAATGGGAGCTTTGCATCCCGGCCATATTTCATTAATTGAGGAAGCACGGAAGAATTGCGACCTGGTCGTTTGCAGTATTTTTGTCAATCCCACCCAATTCAACGATCCTAAGGACCTCGAGCGTTACCCGCGTACCCTGGAAAAAGATTATCAGATGCTTGAAGAAGCAAGCTGTGATTGTGTATTCTCGCCTTCAGTCACGGAAATTTACCCGGAAAAGGATAACAGGAAATTTGATTTTGGACGACTGGACCAATTGCTGGAAGGAAAACACAGGCCCGGGCATTTTAATGGCGTGGCGCAGGTGGTGAGCCGCTTGTTTGATATTGTTGAGCCGGATATGGCTTTTTTCGGGCAAAAAGATTATCAGCAATTAATGATCGTAAGAGCAATGGTAAAGCAGCTGGGCTATAAGGTTCAGATCGTTTCCTGCCCGATCATGCGTGAGCCCGATGGTCTTGCAATGAGCAGCCGAAATGCGCTTCTCAGCCCTGAAGAAAGGAAAGCCGCTTCCTTGTTGCCGGAATGCATGCATAGGGTTAAAACGCTCTTTGGACGTAAAACCATTGAAGAGATAAAAGCAGAGGTCAGGGAAATGATCCGTAAAGAACCTTTGCTGAGGTATGAATATCTTGAGATCTGCAATACGGAAACGCTTGAGCCGTATGATGGAAATGGAAAGGCAGTGGCTTTAATTGCAGTATACGCCGGAAACATAAGGCTGATCGATAACCTGGAGCTGTGATCAGGCTACAGAGAATTACAAACATCAAACCCCGCACTGTTCAGCGCGGGGTTCGTATTTTTTAGCGAAAGAAGATTATCCTCTCTCTTCGCGTGGGCGTGCTTCGTTAACAACAATGTTACGTTCGAACTGTTCGCTACCGTTCAAAGAATCGATAGCAGCGCGTGCCTGGTCATCATTAGGCATTTCAACAAATCCGAATCCTTTACTACGGCCGGTTTCTTTGTCTTTAATAATTTTAACCGAAGTTACTTCTCCGAATTTTTCAAATACTTCGCGTAAGTGGTTTTCGCGCATTTTAAAACTTACGTTACTTACAAAAATGTTCATGTTTCAAAAAAATTAATTAGTAAATGATACTCGTTTATTTCTGACAATCAGTATAAACTTATAACAAACGTAGTAAATAAAACTAATTATTACAAATAATGAACAATTTATTTTGAAATATTTATTTCAAAATATCCGGTCATATTTCTAACCAGGTTTTCAATATGCGACAGATTGGGCTTTGAAGCGGCTGACTGCATCGTATTTTCAAGCTTTTCAACGTATTGCTTACGGCTGGTCATGAGCCATTGCGAAGCATAATAATAAGCAGCTATAGTAAGGTCGTTCTCCTCATTTACAATGTTCCCCGAAGTCGATTTTTTATAGCGTTTATAACATTCCGCTACTTTTTCATAGTTCCTCAGACTAAAATAGCCGATCACCAGGCTCGCGAACATGCCGTCTAAGAATTTCTGGAAAGGGATCTGCTGATAAGTGATCAGCGTATCCTCAACAAGCGTAATTCCTTTTTTAATTTCCTCAGGCGTTCCCATCAGCAGAAGCCCGCTGTATAAGCTGCGGGTATTGATGAGCTTAATGATATAACCGTCGTTCCATATTGTCTTTTCCAGCTCGGCTGTAAGTCTGCCCTTCAGGTGATTTATATTCTGTTTGATGTCTTCAGGCAGACTATTGTAATAATCCTCGCGGAAAGTTTCGCCGTAATGGCTCACGTAATGACTGGCCTGTATTGCAATTGCGAATAATTCCGGCACGTTTACATAACTCTGCCAGAACTTGAGGTAAGAGCTTTCTTCGATGATCCGCTGTGACTCCTTCATCATTCCAGCCGAATCAGTACGGTGGATCATATATTGCAGTTTCAGCCCGAGTACTTTGAACAGCACATCATCGAGGTAAGGAAAAACAATAAAGCTGTTATTGTTCAGGTCGCGTTC